>NZ_JAAGLR010000279.1 GCF_010548245.1 Streptomyces sp. SID11385 | reverse complement strand
CCCCACCCCCGCCGACGGCGCCCCCGCCGACCTCACCAAGCCCCCCACCCCCGAAGCCACCGAGCCCGACACCGACGACGACCAGGACGACGAGCAGACCACCCCCCGCACACGAAAGCTCTGGGCCCTCCTCAAGGCCGACCACGAAGCAAGGGCCGTCACCACCCCTCCCAAAAGCCAGAAAGCCCGCGCCCGCGCCCGGCGGACCGTCTACGCGGCCACCGCCTACGGCATGGGCTGGACCCTGCACCTCCCCGCAGCGATCACCTCCCTCCTGGAGGTCTCCGCCGACTACGCCATCCCCGTGTCCGGCGGCGTGCTCGCCGCCGGGATCGTCGGCCTCGCCACCCACACGAGGGGCGGAGGCGCCGTCTTCCTCTCCTCCCTTGGCCTGGTCACCGTCATGACGCTGGTCCCGCCCGCCTACTTCATCGGCGGCGCCCTGACCCTCGCCAGCCTCCTCGCCTACCGGGTCGTGCGCGGTTGGCTCGGACAGTACGCCGCCACCTGGCCCTGGACGGGCGTCGCCTGGGCCGCCTTCATCCCCACCGCCAGCACAGCCGTCACCACCCTCCTCCACGGCACGAACTGAAGCGAGACAGACCCGTGACCCAGATCTTCGGAGCCATCGGCTTCACCGGCGCCGCCGTCGTCATGACCGTGCTCCTCATCGTCGGCGCCCGCCGCAAGTGGAAGATCAAGCTCAGCGACGAGGGCGTGATCATCTGCGCGTTCATCACCGGTCAGTGTTACGCGCAGGCTGGCCAGACGTTTGCCTTCGTCGCGGACGTGAGCGGCGGCCTCTCCCAGGCGATCCGCGAAAGTTTCGGATCACCCGCCACCTTCGGCGCCGGAGCCGTGGCCCTCCTGTTCTGCCTGGTCCTCTACGGGTGCGAGCCGAAAAAATTCCGCAACGCGATGATCGCCCTGATGCTCCCCAGCCTCTTCACCGCAGCCGGCGGGATCTTCGCGATCATCACCACCGTCCTCAGCAACCTCACCCGTACGGCGTCCGGCTGATGTCCCCGAGCCTCGCCGCCCCGCAGCCCGACCGCCCCGACAACGAGGACCAGGAGGAGCGCCTGGCCGTCGTCCTCGACCTGCCCACCGACGGTCAGGACGCCCCGGCCGAGACCGCCGACAGCCGGTGGCGCGCCGCCTGGGCGCGGCTCGCCGAGGAAGCCGCCCCGGCCGGGGCCGGGGCCGGGTTGGGCCGCCGCGCCCTGGCCGCCCCATCCCTGCGCCGGTACGTGCCCAGCCGAGCCAGTCTGGCCGTCATCCGGCCCGGCGCCCTGATCATCGTCCGGTGCGCGTGGACCCTGGCCCGCCGCGTCATGACATCCGCCTCCGCCCTCGCGGGAAGGACCGCAGGGAAAGCGGCGGAGAACACGGAGAAGCCCGGGAAGACCGCCAGGAAATGGCCCGGGAAAAACGGCGCCAAGTCCATCTCCCTTGATGTGGTTATCGGTGGCACGCTCGTCGTGGGAATGGCCGTCGCGTTCGTTGTTCGCACGGCGCTGCCCGCCCTGACCGGATTCCTGACGGACAACCCCCTGAGTGTGCTGCGCGCCGCTGGTTTCGTCACGATCGTTTTCCTCCCCGCCGCGTGGGTCGTCGGCACCTACGCGCAGCAGCGTCACGCAGCCGAGCAAAGCACCCCCGACTCCGCCTCCGAAGAGGCCCCCGAAACCACCTCGGAAGAGGCCCCCGAAATCACCCGGGAAGAGACTCCCCTCGCGGTCCTGGAATGGGTCAAAAGCGCCATCGGGGACGGCCGTGCGGTGCACCTCCGGGAGCTCCTTCTCGACCTCCAGCAGCACCACGGTGGAGAGGCCCTGGAGATGGCCGACCTGCGGGCCGGATTGGAGGCCCACGGCATCCCGATCCGGCCCTCCGTCAAGGCCCCCGCATCCGACCACGGCGGGGCCATCCGAAACCGCGTCGGAGTGCACCGCGACGACCTCCCGCCAGACCCCGCCCCCGCCCACGAGCCCCCACCCGGCCCAGAGCCCCCTACCTCAGCCCTACCAACGCTCTGACCTGCAACAACTACCACGCCCTACCGGCGCCCTACCGCCCCGACTACCGCCCCACGGGGCCGCCGGCCCACGGCGGCCCCGCACAGAAAGGCCCCCCGTCCTGACCCCGATGTACTGGTGCAAGCACTGCGACTGCGCCTACCCCCACGGCACCGAAGGCCCCTCCGCGGCCCTGCGGAAACACATCCGCGACCACCACCCCCCGCCCCCCGAGACCGGGCCCCCCGTGATCACCGGCCGGCACATCGTGATCGGCCTCCTCGTCCTCGCCGCCCTCGCCTGGATCGGCAGGCTCTTCGGCCACTCCTGACAACCCCCGAACCGCCCACGAAAACCCACCCCATTCACGCACCGAGGAAAGCCCCCACCGTGACATTCACCCGCTATCGCGTGACCGACGAGGACGGAACGTTCCTCGACGAGTTCACCACCAACTCCCCGGACTTCGCCGCCGAGCGCATCAATCGCATTCGTGCCTACCGCCCGAACCTCAACGTCACCGAAACCCGCGACAATTGAAACGCCGACACCACGACCGGAACGGAACACCGCACCAATGCCTATGACGCTCACGCAGGTATACGACCTCGCCGCGCACGCCCACTCCGGGCAGACCGACAAAATCGGCGCCCCCTACTTCGGCCACGTCCGCGCCGTCGCCGCCGCCCTCGCCCCCTTCGGACCCGAGCTGGAAATGGCCGGACTCCTTCACGACATCGTCGAGGACACCGACTGGACCCCGGAACGGCTCCTCGTCGCGGGGGTCCCGCCTCGTACTGTGGCCGCCGTCGTCGCCGTGACCAACCAGCCCGGCGAGGACTACCAGGACAAGATCGTCCGCATCACCGCGTCCCGCGACGCGACCCTCGTCAAGATCGCCGACACCGCGCACAACTCCCGCCGCGACCGCGCCGAGCTGCTCCCCGCCGAGAAGCGCGAGCGCCTGGCCGCGAAGTACGCCGCCGCTCGCCGCGCCCTGTGGGCCGCCGCCGCTCCGGCCGATGTCGAGACCATCCTTCGGATCGTCAACCCCGAGCTGCTGACCGACGCCGCACACATCTGACCGGCAGCTGTGCCCGCCTTCGAGCCCAGCCGGGCCGGGGCGGGCGCGCCCCGAGCCTCCGCGCGGGCAGCGGCCCCGCAGGCCCCCCGCGCGGCGGCCGCAGTACGGCAACATGACGCCCTGTCAGACATCGCAGACCAGGAGACACCGTGCCCCGCCCCGTCCTGTTCCCCGCCCTCGCCGCGTTCCTCCTCGCCGTCACCGGCTGTACGAGCGCGACGGAGACCGACACGACCACCGACCCGAAGCCCGTCGCCGCCCGCACCGCGCCCGGCCCCAGCAGCGCGTCCGGAGCGCGACCGCTCGGCGCCGCGATCCGAGACCTGGAGACGGCCCCGGAGTACACCGGCACCTACGACCGCGACGCCTTCAAGCACTGGAACCGCGGCCTCAACCCGGACGACGGCTGCGACACCCGCGAGGAACTGCTCCTCGCCGAGGCCGTCAAGGCACCCACGAAGGGCGCCGGCTGCAAGCTGAGCGGCGGGTCCTGGTTCTCCTACTACGACGGGGCCACCGTCACCGACGCCGGCGCCCTCGACGTCGACCACATGGTCCCGCTCGAAGAAGCCTGGTCCTCCGGCGCCCGCTCCTGGACCCCCGAGCGTCGCGAAGCGTACGCGAACGACCTCACCGCCGAACGCTCCCTCGTCGCCGTGACCGCGAAGACCAACCGGTCCAAGGGCAAGCGCGACCCCGCCGAGTGGCTGCCCCCGGCCGACAGCGCCCTGTGCACCTACCTGGTGGACTGGACCACGACGAAGCTGCGCTGGGGCCTGACCGCTGACGCGGCCGAGCGCGACGCTCTCATCCAGCACGCGAAGCGCTGCCCCGACGCCACCGTCGAAGTACAGCCCGCCCCCTGACCTCGCGGATGAAGAAGGAGGGGCCCGCCGTCACGCGGGCCCCTCCTTCGCGTCCGTCAGCGCGCCAGCACGTCCCACACCGCGACCACCAGCGCCGCCAGCCCCGTCAGCGCACCCACCGCCGGGAGCGGCCACCGCCCCGCCTTCAACGCCTCGACCTCGCTCTCCAGCGCGGCGAGGTCCCGCTCGGTGCGCTGCGATCGCTCCACCACCAGGGCGAGCGCGCCCTCGATCCGCGCGAGCCCGGTGGACAGCTCCCCTCGCAGCTGGGCCAACTCCACCGCGACATCCGGCCCCGGCGGCGGCGCGCTCACGTCCCCTTCCCCCCGTCCACCGTCGACAGCTTCGGGCCCGGCACAGCCGGCCGCAGATGCTCGGTGACACCAGGCCCCTGCCCCGGCCCGCCCACTGCGAGCGCCGTCAGGAGCGCCAGCACGCCAGCCATCCCCGCAGTGCTCACCACGGCCGCCCACGGCGCGTCCAGTACGCCCGTCGCGCCCGCGCCCAGCACCGCGAGCGCCGACTGCGCGACCGTCCGCACGGTCCGCTCCGTGGTCGCCCGCCAGAACCCAGCATTGAACAGCGTCATGATCAGCTCGCCTTCCAGTACAGGCCGCGCACGCGCGCCGCCGACACCGTCACCGGTTCATCGTCATCCGGCGTCGCCGGGTAGTAGACGACCTCCAGGCGCAGCTTCTCCTTCTTCCCGATCGACCCCTTGTGCCCGAAGTCGGCGAAGGTGTCGCCGGTCGTCCCGGCCCGCTCCACGATGCCGCTCTGCCACCGCGTCCCGTCCTCCCGCACGTGGAAGAACCTGCCCTGCACGGTGCTGCCCACCGGCGCCTTCACGGTGACCAGCGCGAGCGCGTCGTACGCCACCGCGCCGGACAGCAGATCCGTGTGCTCGACGGGAAGCGTCGTCCACGCCCCGGGGCGCAGCGTGCGGGGCGTGTCGTCGTACAGCCCGAGCGTGCTCGGCATGTCGCTCTCCTCAAGAGGGTTCCAGTCCGGTCCGTGAGCCAGTCGTTCGGCGACCGCCCGCCGGAAGTCGTGCATGTCGAAGGACGGGTCCGGCTTGCCTTCGACGGAGGTCTCCTTGTGCCCGACCGCGGACTGCGCGCTCCAGCCGTGCGCGCGGCACAGAGCCGCGGCCCACCGGACAGCCGCGTCGTACTGCGCGTCGGGGTACGGGTCCGCGCCGTCGCCGAGGTTCTCGATCTCCAGGCCGTAGAAGCAGGTGTTGCCGTCCACGGTCCCGGACGCGGCGGACGGCGCCGGGTGCTTTGTGCTCTCGGCGAGAACCGCGCTGTACGCGTTCCTCGCGACGAGCCCCGCGTGGTTCGCGCGCCCCGCGCTCGTCACCGTGAGGACGCCGCTCTTCGCCAGGAGCCCGTGCGCGAGCGGCCCCGGCAGATCCGACCGGCCACCCCACACCGTCGCCGCGCTGGAGCGGCCGGCCGTGTGATGGATCAGCACCCCGTGCACCGGCCCCCACGGACGGCCCGGCCCCGTACGGCTGTGCGTGCGCCACCCCGGGTGCTCGACGACGTCCAGGCCCTCGGCGCGCAGCGCGGCGAGCATCCGGGCCGCGCTCAGCGGCGCCGACATCAGACCCGCTCCGGCCAGTGCCACGAGCCGCCCACCATCCCGGCGGCCTCCGCGTACGAGGAGCCGCCCGCCGCGAGCGGGTGGAAGAACTGACCGCTCGGGTTGAGCACGACAAGGCCGACGCGGCCGGCGTCCTCCGGGTCGACCTCGGTGACGATCGCGGTCCGGCACACCGACGGGAAGGTCTGGGTACCGTCCTCGCGCACTGGTGTGCCGTGCGAGACGTAGTGGACGGTGCGGCCCACGGAAGGGCCGCCAGCGGTAAGGGGCATGAGGTGCTCCTTGCTCTTACTTGTAGATCGCGAGCTTGAACTCAGCGAAGACGAGCTGACGGGGTGTCGACGCGTTGTGGCTCACCCGGAGCGACACGGGGGTAGGCGGGTGCACGAACATGCCGTGACCCTTGGCGAAGCACTGCATCCCGGGAGACGGCGGCCGGTGGTCGGTCGCCGTGGTGTCCACGCCCGTGGAGAGACCGAGGGGGTCACGGCAGTACTGGTCCCGGAGTTCGGTGTAGTCGCCGCTCTCCCACTGGATGACGGCGTGCAGTTCGCCCCACCCGTCGACGCTCGGCCAGATCAGGCCGGACCTGTCGTCGCCGCGCCAGTCCACGACCTGGTAGCCGTCGGGCTGCACGGCCTCGTGCATCTCGTACCGGTCGTACGACTCGGACGTGAAAGGGAAGCGCACGACGTGGTACGCGCCATCGTTGGGGATCGTCTGCGGCTCCGCGACGATCAGGCTGCACACCTGCACCTGGATCGGCGGGGGCGGTTCCGGCGGCGGGATCGTCGACGGATCGACGCTGAGCACGTACGGAGCGGTGGTCGACCCCGAGCCGGTCACATTCATGCCGGGGCCCGGCGCGATCACGCAGGAGCACCGGTCACCACCGCAGCCACCACGGGCCATCGGCTCCTCCACCACATGCAGGGGTTAGAGCCCGGCCCGGAACCAGAACGGCGTTGTCCTACCCTGCCACACACGCCTGTCCGGACAGGGCCGGACGGCGTGACTGCACCCATACGGGCGTCTGTCCGGACAGCGCGGCGCCCCGGACGCCGGACACTGTCGCGGGGGAGTCCGGACCGTGTCCGGTCAGCCGTACAGCTCCACGATCACGATGCCGTTCCCGCCGACGCCGCCAGCTTCCGACGAGCCGTTCAGGGAGAGGGCGCCTCCAGCGCCCGCACCATAGCCGCGCGTGGACGTACCCGGCCCCGCGGTCGAGCGCCCCAGCCCGCCCGTCCCCATGAAACTGCTGCCGCCGAAACCGGCGTAGCCGTTGGTGCCCGACAGGCGCAGCGCCGTCCCCGACGCGCCTCCGCCCATGTTGACTTCGCCCGTTCCCGCGAGGGGCCCGGCCACACCCGAGCTGGTGGTGATCGCCGTGCCGGAGTCCATGTTCGCGGTGCCGCCGTCCCCTCCGTTCGCGACCACGAAGCCGCCGAAGCTGCTCGTGCCGCCCGGCCCGCCGGCCGAGTTCGTGCCCCCCGCCGTGCCGCCCGCGCCGACCACCACCGACTCGGTGGTGCCGAGGTCGGCCAGCGCGATCAGCGCCTCCGAATACCCACCGCCAGCGCCACCGGGGCGCGCGATCGTCTGCGAGGCGTCCGCGTCCGCACCCGCCGACCCACCACCACCGGCCTGCACCCGGACCCTCACACGCGCCAGCCACGGGTAATCCGCCGCCCGGAATTGATTGTTTCCGGGCGTCTTGTAGTGGAGGGTCGCGCGGAGCCCCTGCATTCCCGGGATCAGACACAGCTCCCCGTCCCGGGACACCGTGAAGTAGTCGCCACAGGCGCACACGCTGGCCAAAGCACACCTCGCACACAGAAGAGGAAGGGCCCGGCCCGCAACCAGACGGCGTGCCTCCAGCCTAGAGGGGAGAGACGCCGCTCATGTGGACGGCAACCCCCGCCCCGGCCAGGACCGGTCGTGAGCCGAGCCGCCACACCACCACGACGGCGCCTTCGGCGGACACCTCCTCGACGACCGCGAAGTGCGGCCCCGATCCGGCCGGGGCCTCCACGACCGCCCCAACCACCATGGCCTGCTGCGGGCCGTCCCACCTCCACACCGCCCGACCGTCCGCGCCCGTCTTCACCACGGCCGCCAGCACCACCGCCCCCGCCCGCCCGCGCGGGCCCCGAGGACCAGGAGCGCCCGGAGGACCAGGCGGGCCCGGAGGCCCCGGCCGTACCGACCCCTCGCGGGCCGACCCCGAACCCGGCCCCGCCTCGCCGCGCTCAGGCGGCCGGCGCCGCCGGTTCTCCATCCGCCGCGTCCGCCGGTCCAGGTCCCGCAGCACACCACCCAGCGGACTCCCCACCGCACGCCGCGCCGCCGTCCCGCGCGCGCCCACCTCAAGCCCCCGCCGGAACGAACTGCGCGCTGACCGACTCCCCGGCCGGGCCCGTTTCCTTCACGGTCACTCCCTGGATCTTCAGCGACTGCCGAATCGTCCGGCACGTCGTCGTCGTGGTCACATCCACACACCACCCCGGGACGAGACTCGGCACATCCACCCCCGCGTCCGGCGCCAGAGTCGTCTGCTGCGAGGTGTCGATGAACGTCGGCGCCGGGTTCGAGCCGCGAAGCCGCGACCGGGCCGCCGCCTCCGCTGACCGGTCGTCGAGGATCGACGTCTCCTCGACCACGCGCTCCAGGAGCCCGTAGTACGGGTCGAGACCGCCCGCCATGCCGAAGACGTCAGGCTCGTCGTCCTGGCCTTCGCGCCCGTGGACGATCCACCGCGTAGCCGCTGACGCCCCGTCCTCCGCGACCGACAGGCCGGAGGGGAAGTCCTCGTCCGTCAGCGACCCGACGCGCTGGCAGTGATCCTCCGGCATCAGCAGAATCCGCCGGCCGACCGCCGTGAAGTCCAGCCCCGTACGGGCGAGATCACGCAAGTGCTCGCCGCTCTGCCCCACATCCCGCTGGTACTCCCGGTCACCGCGGATACGGGTCGGCGCCACGATCTGCACCTCGTGCCCCGGGTCGTCCGGCGCGAAGCCATCGCGGATCAGCCAGTCCGCGATCGTCGCGAGGTCCGCGCCGGACCACAGCCGGTCTTCGTGCGGCACGCGCCAGTCCAGCCACGTCAGGACGTCTGCCGCCTCGATCGTCACCCCGGACCGCGTCCACGTCGGCGTCAGCACAGGCCCCTCCCAGACGAGGTGCCCATCGCGGTAGATCACCAGCCGGTGCCGCCACGCCCGCACCTGCGCGAGGCGCGCACAGCAATCGCCGTCGGGGAGGATCGTGACCTTCGCCGACGACGCGTCGTCGAGGACGCGGGTCCATTCCACTTCGGTGAGCACGGTCGCCTCGGTGAGGACCGCGCCACCCCGATCCACGAGCTGAGCGGTGTGCCGCCCACAGCCGACAGGCATCAACGGCCTTCCGTCTCAGGGGGCCCGGCCCGCAACCAGACGGCTAGGCCCAGCGTACGGCCAGGTCAGTACTCCCGGCCGGAGAGCGAGACCGACAGCGAGGCGTCCTCGGCCGGGGTGAAGATCGCGTCAGCCTCGACGAGGACGCAGTACCTCGCGCAGTCCAGCAACGGGAACTCCAGCGGCAGCCCGTCCCTGCCGTACGCGTCGGTGCTCGTCCCGTACGACCCCGCGCACTCCACGGTCGCCCGCCCCACCTGCCCGTCGAGAGTGAGCACGCCCCCCGCCGGTACGTACCCGATCTCGAAGACACTGTGCGGGCGGCACCGCTCCTCCTCCGCAACCTGCGCGCACGTCATGCCCTCATGCGTGGCGCTCCGCTCGAAGAAGGAGACGGTGACCCGGCGCAGCTCCCGGCTCCCCGCGTGCACCTCGATCAGCGGCACCGCCCCGAACCAGCGCGGCCAGTCGCCCAAGTCCAGCTCGTACGCCTGAGAGTTCACCGCGAGCGCGCGCCGGAAGCAGGTCTCCGGCGGGGGCGGGACCGGCGGGGTCGGCGTGGTGCACGAGGGGTCGCCGCAGACGTCGCGCTCGTCCGGGCACTCCGCGAGCCGACACGTCGCGCAGGGGCGCTCGGTCAGGCTGTCGTCCAGCCAGACGACCGAGCAGTCAACCTCAGAGCCGTCGCCCTCGGCGGCCTCGACCCTCACCGTCCCCGGCGCGCACGCCGCGTCCGTGAGCTCCAGACAGACCGGCTCGGGCGCCGGCGGCTCGTCCTTCGGATGCACGCACCACACCACGCACTCCGACCCGTCATCGGTCGGCACGGCCACGTCGAGGACGGGCACCGGATCGGTCCACGCCCACGGCGTACCGGCGGTGAGGACGAACTCGACCTGGAGCATGTCCGCTCCGACGGAGCAGCCGCCCGAGCCGGAGCAGCCCCCGCCACCGTGCCGCGCCGTCACGGTGGGCCCCGAGACGAGCGCGACGCGCCGCAGCGTCCGCCGGTGCCGGGCCGCGAACTCCTCCGGATCGGCAGCCTCCTCGCTCGGGCAGCAGTTGAACAGGCTGAGGCAGTCCCCGCCGCACCCCGGGCCCGTGCACCCCTCCAGGGCGCGCCCGAGCCAGCGCAGCCCGTACTCCACCCCGCAGCACGAGGAGCCCAGGAGGACGCCGCTGACCGTGAGGGTGCGGGCCCCGACGTTGGCCGGGCCGAGCGCGGCGCCCCCGGTCACCGCTGCCGACACGGAGCGGCTGACGGGGGAGTCGTCGATGCCCTTCACGTCCAGGACCAGGAGCCCGGCGAAGTCGGCGGACTCCGGGACGTCCGGGTCCCACCACGGCGCCGCGTCCTCCTCGGGCGTGGTGTACGGCTCATCGCCCACCAGGGCCGCGTCGAAGGTCTCGCAGCCGCACGGAGATGCCTCGGTGAGCGGACTTCCCACTGTCTCCAAGTAGCGGGAGAGCCGCGCGTGGTTGGCGATTTCGGTCCCGCCCAGGGTCAGGTACCACTCCAGCACGGCCGGCCCTTCTGAGGTGAACGGCCCGGCCCGCAACCAGACGGCTCCCCCAGCGTAGGCGCAGGCGTTTGAGGAAGAGGCGCGTCGGGTGGTCAAGGCGTTGACTAGGCAAATGGTTACCTGTAGGCTCTGGGGTGTGGCAACGTACAACTACGAAATCCAAGTCCCCGCTATCGCTGACGCCCTCAACACCTGGAACCAGCCCCAGAAGCGAGATAAAACGGACGACTGGGCAGGCACGGCGCACGCCCTCGGGCGGCACCTTCTCCGCGAGTGGCACGACTCCGCCCCCGACGGGGTGAAGGAGCTGGCCGCCGAGGTCGAGGTGCGCAGCGATGAGGGCGTCTACGTGCAGGTCGTGACCTCGGCACCCGTCTCCGAGGGCATCGCCGGACTCGAAGAGGCGGTCGAGAACATGCAGGTGGCGAATCTGGCTTACGAGGTGGCTCGCGAAGAGCTGAACCAGGCCATGATCGACGCCTACACCTTCGACGAGGACCTCTCCAAAAACGCGATCGCCGAACTCGTCAGCGAGGTCGTCTCGCGCCCCACCGCGCTCAAGGTCCTCAGCGGAAACCCGAACGCGACGCCCGCTCGCGGCCGCTCCAGCAAGGCGCCCAAGCCGGCGCCGGACTTCGCCGCCCTGCGTCGCGACGTCGCCCTTCTGGCCGAGAGCGTGCAGGCCGTCCTCAAGGCGCTCCCCGCAGCGACGACGGATGACGTCACACGCCCGCCGTCAGAGCGAGACGATTGATCACCCGGTGAGCTGTCGTCTCGGCGGACCCGACCTCGTGGAGGTTCCAGGTGTGGTGGTGCACAGCCCGAGGCCCGGACGGCGCGGCGGCGGGGGGCGCCGGGGCGCCGATCACCTGGAGCAGCCCGGACTGCTCGACGAGCTGCCGCGCGCGCTGCGGGCGCGTCAAGGGGATGATGACCTCACGCCCTGCCTCACCCACGAGCGCCGGTGTTGGGCCGTCCACGATGCCCCCGTTCGCGAAGGGCAGCAGCTTCCGCACCGGGCCCGGCAAGCCGTTCTTGATCTTGCCGATGATCCGGCCGCCGATGTCCCCGATGCTCGCCACGATCCGCCCACCCAGCCCCGAGAACATCGAGACGACACCGCTGATCAGGCTGCTCACCGCGGACCGCGCAGAACCGGCGGCAGAGCGGAACACGCCCGCGATGCGACCGGGCAACGAGGCGAGCGCGCTGCCGATCCGGCCAGGCAGCGACGCGAAGAACGAAACGGCGCTCGACCCGAACGAGCGCGCCGTGGAGAGCGCGGAGGTGCCAGCCGACCGGAAGGCTCCGAGCACGGTACTTCCCAGGCTGGCCAAGGCGCCAGCGATCCGTCCGGGCAGGGTGGCGAAGAAGGAGACGGCGGCCGAGGTGAACGAACTGATCGCTGCCGTGGTCGTGTTGAACCCCGAGACGAAGGCGGAGACGAGGAGGGCCCCGAGGCTCACCAGGGCGTTTGTGATCATGCCGGGCAACTGGAAGAAGAGCCCGACGATCCCGGCCAGGGCGGTGAGCACGACGATGCCCAGTCCCGCCACCGCGTTCACGAACAGGTCCACCAGCAGGCCCGGGAGCGCGGCGAGCCCGGCGAGGATCTGGCCCGGCAGAGCGGTGAAGAAGGTGACTAGCCCACTCGCCCCGGCCTGGATCGCGGCGACGCCAGCCTGCCAGGCGCCCACGAAGAACTCCGCGATCATCGAGCCGAACGCACTCAGCCCGGAAATGATCATGGCGGGCAGCCCCACGATGAAGGCAATGACTGCCGAGAGCCCGCTGATCAGGCCGGATACAACGGTGACGATCCCGCTGATGATCGGCACGACCGCGCTGATCGCCAGCCACGACGCGAAGGCCGCCGCGACCTGGAGCACGAAGCCGGCGATCGTCACGAGCAAGACCGCGATCGGCGACAGCGCGACGACCAGTTCGGCCACTGCGGGGAGCAGCGGCACGATGCCCTGCTGCATCGCCGCGAACGCCTCGACGAGCTGCGGAACTACTGGTACGAGCGCGCCGGAGATCGACGCGACGACGGGAGCAAGGGCGCCCGCGAGCTGCCCGAGCGTCTCCGCCACCGTCGCGAGGACGGGAGCAAGCCCGTCGAACACGCCCCCGAGCGCGCCCCCGCCTACGAGGAGGGGAGCGACCGCCTGCCACAGCGTCGCGAACGCATCCGCGATCTGCGGCAGGACGGGCAGCAGCGCGCCGGACAGCGCCTCGATGATCGGCTCGAAGAGCTGGGCGAGGCTGTCCAGGACGGGGGCGAGGGCTTCGCCCAGCACGCCGACCAGATCGCCTGCGAGGGGCAGGAGGGGAGCCAGCGCGGTCAGCGCGTCAGCGATCGCGCTCCCCAGGGGAACCAGCGCCGGCCCCAGCGCGCCCAGCCCGTCGGCGAGCTGCTGCGCGACCGGCATCAGCCCATCCGCCAGGGCGGCCACGAAATCCCCGACGACCGGAAGCAGAGGCCCGAGCGCCGTCAGCAGCGCGGCCACCGCCTCGCCTGCGACACTGAGCCCCGGGCCGAGCCCGTCGAAGGCACCCGCGAGCCCTTCCGCGACGCCCACCAGGGCGGGCGCGATCGCGGTGAGCGCGGGCCCCAGCGCATCGATCAGCCCGACCAGCGCAGGCCCCAGGGCGGTGAAGACCGGCGCGAGCGCAGGAGCGATCTCCCCTAGCTGCGTGACCAGCGCACCGATGATCGGGCCGAGCTGCGCGCCGATCGTGGCGACCGTGCTGAAGATGTTGCCGAGCGTCTCCTGCCCGGCCGCGCTGGTGACGAAGTCTCGCGCGCTGGCGGTCAGATCAGCGAGTCGGGTGAGGAGGCCCGCCCCTGCACCCTCAGCAGACCGGAAGGCGCCCCCGATGATGCCCCCGACATTCGAGGCGATCTCGCCGAGCTGCCGGAAGACCCCGAGGGCATCGCGCACCCCGTCGACCGCCCGCCCCGACGCGGCGAGCACCGACAGCCAGGTGCCGAAGTCAGCACCGGTCTGCGCGATGCTCGCCCCGGCCGACGGGCCAAACGCCTGGAGCACCGCCGCCGCAATGTCCAGGAAGCCCTTCGCGAGCGGGGCGATGGCCGTGGACAGCCCGGAGGCGGCGGAGCGGGTGCCCTCCAGGATCGCCCGCAGCGGCGCGAGGGCCTGCTGCGATCCCGCGAACCGCAGCCCCTCACTCGCCGCGCGGCCGAACTCACCTGCCAGGCCGGAGAGTTGAGTCCGAAGCGGGAGGAGGTTCTTGACCGCTCCGGAGATGTCGCCCGCGAACTGCTTGAAGAAGCTCTGCTGGACGGCCTGCTGGACAGCTGACAGCTCCGGCCGCAGCGCGCGGACCGACTCGACGGCCGACCGCGCGGCCGGCGCCAGCTTCTCCAGCGCCTCCGCGTACTTCCCGGAGTCGTCCCCGAACGCGGCCGACAGCGCTTCGCCGACGCCGAACGTCGCGAGACGAAGCGTCTGGAACGCGGCCTGGAGACCGACGACAGCGGCGGGGAGCGCCGCGACGATCCCCGCGGCGGGCGCGAGAGCGGCGAGGAAGGCCCCGATCCCGGACGCCGCGGAGGCCGCCGAGATCCCGACCGCCCCGAAGATGAGCAGCCCGCTGAGGGCCTTTCCGAGCTTGCCCGCCACCCCCGTGACGGCGCCCATCGCCCGCCCGAGCCCCTGGCCGAGAACGGACGACACCCGTGCCAGGACCGACCGGTCGAGATCCGGTTGGACGCGAACATCCAGCGGGGGCGGGCGGTGCGCGCGGACGCGTGCGTCGAAGCCGGTGAAGTCCGGGGTGACCCGGACTGAGACCTCCAGCCCCCGAAGCCCCCGGAGCAGCGCCGTCTCGAAGCCGCGCAGGTCGGGCTCGACGGGGACCCGGATCGCGTCGAAGCGCTCCCGCAGTCCGCGTAGCAGGGCCCGGTTGAAGCCCCGCAGGTCCGGCTCGACCCGGACCTGGACCCTGATGTCGGACAGCGCCGCGCGCAGGTCCCGTTCGAAGCCGCGCAGCCCTCGGCGCAGCGCCGTCCTGATCCGGACGCCGAGCGCGCGCGCCTCCTCGGGCACACCGGAGTCGTCCAGCTCGATCCGGATACGCGCAGAGTCGTCGGCCACCGGGCACCGGCCTCACAAGAGAGGTGGTGCCCGGCCCGGAACCAGACGGCGCCCCGGCCTCGATGGGCCGGGTCCCGAACTCGTAGGCCCGGGAGATTTCAGACTAGCGGGAGCCCTGTCGCATCCCCGCGACCTGCTCATCCTCGGCGGCGAGCTGCGCCAGCAACACCGAAGTCGAGGCACCGGCCCCGGCAGGCGCGGCGGCGGCTCGGCGGCGCCTCGGGCCGCGCTCCCCACGGGGCGGCGCGTACAGCGCGGTACGGATACGGGCGCGCTCCGCGTCGTCCTCGGCCGCCGCGTACATCGACGCCTCCGCAGCGCTCAGGAGGCGCGCGAGCGTCCACGAGCGGGGGTCGATCCCTTGGAGCGCGAGGGCGCCGTCCCACTCGTCCCAGCCCTCCGCGATGCTCGCGACGAGTCGGTCGATGACGTAGGAGGGCGCCCGCCCCCGTACAGGTCACCGACCCACTCCATGAGTTCGAGCATGATCCGCATCGGCAGCCTCATGCTGGCGAACCGCTCAGCCGACTCCGGCAGCATCAGCTTCGCGAGGAACGCGCGCGTCGCGACGGTGACGTCGCGGGCCTGCGCCGCGTCCATGTCGTCATCGCCGGCCGCGCGGCGCGCATCCAGGATCTCCTGGTAGGCGTCAAGGTAGTCGTCCCCGTCGATCTCGGGGTGGAAGGCCAGTTCCTCGTCGCCGATCTCGGCGACGTGGGGCTCGGTGCGGAGCGCGAAGGTTTTGGTCGCCACGACAGGGCACACCCTTCTTGGGAACGGTGCCCGGCCCGAAACCAGTCGGCCTCGCCAGACTATCGCTGACGGGGGCCAGGACGGCTGGTCAGTCGATCAGGTTCGCGCTCGCAGGATCAGCCTCGCAGGTACTGGTGGATGACCGTACCGTCGCCGACGATGTTGCCGAACGAGCCGGACCCGGTGGCCGTGGCGAGCGCCATGTCACCGCCCACACTGACCTCGACGAAGCGCATGTCCGCGTCCATGCCGTCTGCCTCGAAGCGCTCGAAGTCCTTCAACGCGTCGGGGTAGGCCAGCAGGTGGGCAGCCAACCGTTCGCGCCATGCTGCGGTCTTGACTGTGACCTCGTCTCGGAAATCGTGGCTCCCCCAGCCGGTGCCTAGCGTGGCGTCGTAGGTGTTGATCAACTCGTCCGCGTCCGGGGTGAAGGCGGCCAGGTTTTCGCTCACCGTGGCGCGGTTCCTCTCGCGACGAGTCAGCCAGAGCAGAGCCTGCTGCGCCTTCGCCTTGCCGTGCGTACCCGCCGCCCACAGCAGGTTTGCACTCACGCCCGTGGCGATGCCCAGGGCCGCGCTCTCGGTGAGGGTCATGGAAAGCTCCTCCGCATCTGCCGCGCCCATCGCGCGGTCCGCAGGAGGAAAGTCGCATGCCGCAGGAGGCGACCGCAAATGCACCCTGGGGGAGTTTTCGCAGGTCAGATGGGGTTTCATTCCCGGAAGGTCCTCCGAAAGCTTACGCGTCGGACCTCCCCCCGGTCCCGACTCATTGCCGATCCTTTACCGAGAGTGGTCTGTCGCTGCCCGCCGAGCAAGCGCCAGAGCTGACGCGAGGCCCCGCTGACCGCCCTTCACAAACCCTCGCGGAGGGCCCTCCCGAGGAAGTTGTTGGCTCGCGTCCCCGGGTGGTGGACAACCGCTGCGTAGACGGTGCGTCCTCCGGCCTGGAAGTGCAGTGCGCGGGCCTTCCGAGGGCGGATGATGTGCGGCGCCGTACCGTGGAGCACATACCGACTGGCCGGGTGGGTGCTCGTGATGATCGCTTCCATGCCCCGGCCGCGCCCCTCGACCCGCATCGTGATGCCCCGTCCCATGCTGCCCGGCGCGTACGCGCGCGCCAGGTCGGCGACCCGTTCGGCGCGACGCCGCAGCATCCGCTCGCCGACGCCGCCGAGCAGCCTCTCCGCGAAGCGCGGCCCGATCGACACCTCGACCTTCACGACACCCCCTCGGGGCAGGGAGCGCATCCCGACAGGGCGACGGTGACGCGCTGCTCGACACCGACACAGCCGCCCTGCGGACCGACGATCCGCGACTCGCCCATGAGGAACCGTCGCCCCCGCCGCCCGCCCGTCTGCGGCAGACAGCACAGCAGCGCGGTGTAGATCGTGGCCGCGTCGGTATGCGTGATCCGCGCGGCGGCGGCCTGCTCCTCGCAGGTGGGCGGGCAACCGCGCTCGTCGATCACCGGCGCGCAACGCAGCAGGGTGACGACCAGCTCGGCGGCGAGCGTCGGCGGCGGAGTACACCCTCGCGTGCCCAGGACAGACCGGTCCTGTTCCGGGAACGAGGACGCGGGGAAGAGACGCGCGACGTGCACAGTGAGCTGGCCGCCGGCCCCGGAGCCGCCGCACGGGTCGTCGCAGCCGTCCCAGGCCGGGGTGCCCGGCACCACGCAGGCGCGACACGGACAGCCGGGCTGCCCGTCGACCTCGACGGCGGTCGCGTCCAAGGAGCTGCACACGCAGGCGAGGACGGTCTCCGCCATGTCGTGCACGGAGTGCGGAGTCAGGGCCATGTCGTCTGCCTCGGGCGCCGGAAGTCGGGGGAGTAGACGCGCGCGGGTGAGGCGAGCCGGTAGGGGTTCACCGTGCTGAGCCACAGGTCGCAGAAGGGGAGCCCCGTCCTGCCGTCGGTGAAGATCATGGTGGGATCGGCCATTTCCACCGTGACGCCCTGACGCACCGCCCTGGTCATGTTCCCGGGGAGGCGGCACGGCCCGCAGGACCCGGCGGCCTCGGGGCACGCCTTGATCAGCTCGCAGGTCAGCTCGGACACTGCGGCCGTCGCGGACTCGTCCAGCGGCAGCCCGGTCCGGTAGGTGATCGCGGCGGTGCCCGGCTCGGTGGGCGGCGCGGCCATGTCCTGGCAGACCGGCCAGCACTCCCCGTCCACGCGGACCAGCATGTTCGCCGAGTCGACGCGGTATGCCTCGGGCACGAGGGCCTGGCCGTCGACGAGGACCTCGACGATGTCGTGTACGGGCCCGTCGAGGCGTACTTCGCATAGCTCCGTGCACGAGCATGACGAGCGGCACCCGCACGCGCGGGCGTTGCGCCAGGCGCCGTCCGCGCCGAGGTAGGGAACCCACCCCCCGGTGCTCGGCCCGGAGTAGCTCGTGGGCATCAGCGTCTCGACGCAGGACTGCGCGCACGGCCTCACTGTGACCGGGCACGACGGCCCCCACCGGCGCCCGGACATGCGCCACAAGATCTGCGAGGCGACCATCCGCCACCGGTCGATGACGGCCTGGTCCAGGTCTTCGGGCAGATCGCAGCACAGCTCGACCGGCCACGGCTCGCACACTTCGTGGCGGGGCATCAGAGGCGCCCGGTCTCGTACGGGCCCGGCTCGGGGAAGCGGGCCCGGATATGCGCTCCGACCTGGCCGTGCGCGAAGCTGTCGGGCAGGGTGCTCAGGAACGGGACGCTGCGGGGGAAGGCGGGCCCCCTCGTGAGGATCTTCGGGTCGCTGATCTCCCTGCCGCCGAGCTGGTGCATCATCCCGTACAGGGTCCGCTTGTGCAGGACCTCCAGGTGCGCCCCGGTGTCCAGCGTCTCCAGCACCTGCGCCTTCCGCATCGGCATCGGGACGTGCAGCTCGTAGGAGAGCGGCCGGTGGTGGCCGAGCTGCGCGAGCAGGACACGGGTCTCGCGCAGACCGCGCAGGTACCGGCCTCGCCCGCGCGAGGCGTAGTACGCCTCGACACGGGCGACGGGCCCCCGGTGCAGCACCGGCATGTGGTCGAGCGGGCGCATGATGAAGAAGTCGTCGTTGAAGTACAGGAACTCCTCAGCGACTTCGGGGTGCTCGGCCGCCGCCCGCAGGTTGGCCGTCGAGCTCTGGTACTTCGTGGCCCTCGGCGGGACCGGGATGCGCCCGACACCACGCACCCAGGACGGGCAGTGCCCCGCGATCCACACCCGCCCGTGCGGCAGGTGCGCGAGAGAGCGCAGCGAGTACCGCAGCTCCTCGTTGCGGTCCCCGGGCTTGACCACGTACACGATGTCGGGCGCGGCAGCCATCCTCAGGAGACCTCGCACAGCTCGCCCGCGACCGGAACGTACGTCGTCGACGGCTCCGGCGGAGGGACCGACGTGACGAAGATCCGGCGGTGGCACTCCGGCCCGAGCGGCGTGAGCATCGGCCCCGCCGTACCAGCGGTGTCCTGGGCCATCACCTCGTACGGGCCCACCCCCCACTTCCCGCCCCCACGAGTGGCACCCGTCAGCTCGAAGTTCACGGCCTCGCCAGCGAGTTCGAGGTTGCCGATCATCCCATTCGTGACCCACGGCATGACGCCGTAGATCCACGCGCCCTCCGCGGCCTCGTCGTCGCAGACGTCCTCGCCCAACACATCCGCCCAGAATTCCAGGGCGAAACCGGCCCGGCAGGGGACCGAGCAGGAGTCGAAGCCGATCGGCCTGCCCGAGTAATCGTAGAAGACAGGGCTTGCCGTCATCAGCTCGATCAACTCAGGCGACGCCTGGAAGAAGGTGTAGGTGAGGTCGAAATTATTGAAAGTGGGGCACGCCTTCTTGTACCCGCACTGCCGCCCGTTCCCGGCCTTGAAGGTGATGTCGTCGCCTTCGTCCACATTCGCCTCCATCGAGAGGGAGGCGTGACAGTCCGTCACGTAGGACGCCTCGGGCCCGCAGACCGGGCGACCACAACCATCGACGCGCGTGACCCGCACCACGTCGATATTGCTGATGAGCGGAGCTGGCATGACGAGCCTCCACGGTGGGTGGGAGGCCCGGCCCGAAACCAGACGGCTCGCGAGTACGAGTGTAGGCGTGCGGCAGGGCCGCACGCCTACAAAGAAGGGTCAAGAAGAGGTGTCACCCTCGTGCCCGGACAAGCGCCGGGCCGTCGCCTCGGGCACACCAGCGGCACGGAGCGCCTCGTAGTCCTCCTGGCAGCGGGCCTGCGCGCGGGAGCGCTCCTCGGCCAGGTGTGTGTCCCGACGGGTGGCCAGCTCGGCCACGTACGCCGTGTGCTCCTCCTCGGTGACGACACGGCCCGGCTTAGCGAGCACAGGCGGTGCGTCCTCGGCGGTGACGACCGAGATGCGGCCCGCCGAGCCGTCCTCGTAGAGCGCCCAGAACGTGCGCGGCTCGGCGGCGGGGATGGGAGCGGTGGCCATGATCAGACTCCGATCAGGAGGACGCGGATGAAAATTTGGATTCTGTTGTAGGTGGCGCCGCCTACCCCCCGGCCAAGGGTGACCGCGAAGGGCAAGTCGCGGGTCTCGCCCACCTGGAGGGTGTCTGCGAGGCCGAACGCTTTCGTGGTCTGGACGTGGAAGTCTTGCTCGACCGAGGAGCCGGTGTTGCGGTGGAAGATCATTTCGTCGCCGCCGTGCCCGTACGCCGCTCCCGCGCCCGGGGGCAGGTCGAAATCGACGTCGACCTCACGCTCCATCCACACCAAAGCCGGGCGGCAGCCGGGATTGGTGACCGTCGTCGTGAACGTATCGCCGGGCTGATCGAACCCCGACGGCACCGTCAGATTCGGGTAGTCGCGGGTCTCGGTGTAGCTGTACGCGGCGACGAAGCCGCGCGGCTCGGAGCGCAGCACGCCCGCGCTGTCGCACGCGACGACCCCGCCGATGTCATCGACCGGGCAGTCGTAGGGCCAGACCCCGGTCGCGACCGTCAGCGGTGACGCCTCGCTCCCGTCACCGGTGATGCCGCACCCCGTCAGGAGCGCCACGGACGGCGGGAGCGGGACGAGGAGCCCCCCGTCCGTCCCGTACGCGACCGTGTTCCCAGCGTCCGTCGACGGGCGCGCGGTGATCACGCCCGTACTCGGGTCGTACCCGGCGCCGTCCCCGGCCGAGAAGCACCCGCGGATATCCGCGCACTCCAGGCTCAGGCCATCCGGCCCGGACTGGAGGAGCTGGTCGCCGCCGCCGGGCGGGGCGGGGTCGAGGATGACGTCGGCGGACACGATGTAGGGGTCGGCGGTGGTCCCGGTCCCCGAGACGGTCGTGTCGACGGTCGCGGTGTCGCCGGCTTCCAGCGCGGTGGGCGCGCCCGCGGCCCCGTCCGCCGCGATCTCTCCGGTCGCCTCGTCGTACGTGATCCCCGGTCCGGCGGTCAGGCAGCCGCGCACCTGCTCGCACTCCATGAAGAGCCCGTCGGGCCCCTCCTGGAGGAGGTTGTCCCCGCCGCCGGGCGGGTCCGGGTCGAGGATGACGTCCGCCGAGACGACGTACGGGGCCGCCTCGGTCCCGGCGCCGCCCACGCTCGTGTGCACGGTCGCCGTGTCCTGCCCCTGGACCGGCGTCGGGGTGCCGGCGTCGGTAGAGACCACGTAGGGGGCGGCGGTCGACCCGGTGCCGTCGACGGTCACGCCGGGGCCCGCTGTGACGACGCACGAGCAGCCAGCCCGCGAAGAGCAGCACTTCGGCATGAGCAGTTCCTTTCAGGTGGCGCCCGGTCAGGGCGCGGTGGCGGTGCAGTGGACGGTGACGCCGGACGCGGCGGCGCCGACGGCGAGGACGCCGATGCCGAGGAGCGTCACCCCGGCCGACACGTCCACGTGGACCGTCGTCGAGCCCCCCGTGTTCGCGGCGATGCGCAGGGATCGGAAGCCCGCTCCGGCCTGGACGGTCGCCTCGATCACGGGGGGCGCGTCGAACGGCGGCGACCACGTGAACGTCACGTCGCCGCCGCTGCCCGTGACTCCGACCGCGCGGTCGACACGGCGCGCGGGCGGGGCGTAGTGGCCGTGCGTGGTCACGGGCGGGTGGTCCAGATGACGTGCCACGAGGCCCCGGCGGCACCCGCGAGATCGAGAGCGCCCGCCAGGACGCCGCCGGTGCCGGCACTCGCCGACCACGTCAGGGTCCCGCCGGCCGGGACGGTGAGCGCGCCCTCGGCGGTCGTCGCGGTCACCGTGCCCGCGTAGACGACGAGGGTCACCGACACCGTGCCCGCGTGGTCGGCGAGCGCCCAGGCCGTGTCCTGCTCGCCGTGCGCGGTCAGCTCGCCCGGCTCGGCATCCGAGGTCGTACACACGGCGACCGTCCCGGTCACCGTGTACGGCGTCGTGCCGTCGAGGCCGGTGTCGGTGACGGTGACCGTCCCGGCCGGGCTCGTCGTGTAGCGGCGCACGAACGCGACCGTGCCCGCGCCGTCGTCGTCGCACAGGATCTTGAATTCCGCGTCCGGTCCGGCGAGGGAAATGCTCCCGGTAGTCCCTGACATGCTGCGCCTCCAGGCGATGGGATGAAGGGGACCGGGGCCCGCGAGCTGCGGGCCCCGGCAGGGCCTAGGCGGCCGTTGTGCGGGTGTAGGAGACGGTGACGACGCCCGGCCCCCCGGCGATCGTGAGCGGACCGGACAGGGCCGCGTCGCTGTCCCTGACGACCGACCAGGACACCGACTCCCCCTCGAAGAGCGTGCTCACGCCGTCCGAGGTGGTGATCTGCCCGGCACCGCCGTGCGCCGTCGCGGTCACCGCCTGGAGCAGCGTCACCGTGGAGGCGTCCCACGCCTGCCCGGCCGCGAGCTCGACCCGGTGCGCCTCCACCACCGTCGCCGTCGGCGGCTCTTCCTCGGGCGGGGCGACCGGCGACACCGGCACGTACGCCTCGGCCAGACCCTCGGTGTACGTCCCCAGCGGCGTGAGGGTGCCGTCGCACCCGATGCCGATCAGCTCGACGTACGAGGCGTCGGCGATGCCGTCGCCGTCGGTGTCGTCCCAGCGGCACTCCTGCACCACGGACTGCGCGAGGCACTCCGTGGGCTCCGCCCCGGGGCACAGGCCGATGTGCGAGCCGCCCGGCAGCGAGACCGGGCCCCAGGTCAGCGGGTCGACGTAGGTGACGCCGGTCCGCTCCCCGGTGTCGGAGGCGTAGCGCACCTCGGCGAAGACATCGCCGATCGACTGACCGTTGATGTTGTCGATGATGCACATGGGCACCAGCTCGACATCCTGGCCGCCCTGCTCGGGCTGGCACACCCCGACCGTCCCCGACGGGGTGTACGGCGAGAAGCCGTCCAGGGCGGTGTCCACGACGACCGAGACCTGTCCGGCCGTGCCGTACGTGATGTGCCGCAAGAACTGCACGACCGCGCCGTCGGCGGCAGCGTCGCACAGCGCGACCACCTCGACGTCCAGGCCGCCGCTGCCCCCCGCGCCGCAGCCGGTGCCACACGGCACGAAGTCGCCCTCCGGCGCGGGCACGGCCTCGCCCTGCGCGTCGAGCCACGACACGCTCACCGACCCGTCGCACTCCTGCGTGTAGACCCGCGTGTACTGGACCTCTTCGCAGCCCTGGACCGGGCCGAGCGTCCATTCCTGCCCGGCCTGGTCCCGGATCGTCATGGCCCCGTAGACGTTGGTCTCGCCGCCCTCGGAGCGGATGAAGTACGCGCAACCGGGGGCGCTGTCGACCACCCACCGGTCGCTCGTCACGTCCAGGTTGGTGAGCGCTTCGGCCCAGTTGCGGTGCATGCCGTGCGCCGCGTCCGTGCCCGGCCCGCACGCGCCCCCGGTGAACTGCCGGCCGGGGCTGTCCTCCGGGAAGACGTCCTCGCCGTTGATGATCCAACTCGTGATGGTGAGGGGGCCCGTGGGCTGGCACGGGAACTGCCCGCCCGGCCCCTGGATCGACCCGCACTTGCCCGGCAGGCCCCCCACCAGGCTCGTGTTGTCGTAAGACGCCTCGGAGCGGGTGACGACGCCCACACACTCCGTCGAGAACGCGACCGGGCACTCGGGCTCGTTGCAGAGCACGAGCGTCGCCCCGGCCGGGAGTTCCACTGGGGCGCCGGTCGTTGGGTCCGCGAGCCGTTGCTCGATGCGGTCTCCGGTCTGGTCGTCGTAGACGCGCTCCGCGACGACCTGGCCGACGATCTCGCCCGCCGCGTCCTGGATGCACAGCACGTCCGTCTCGACATCGACGCGAAGCTCGGGCGGCGGCTGCTCGCAGCACTCCCCGCCCGCCGTGGTGCACTGGCCGACTTCGCCAGTGACCTCGTACGGCTCGCCGCCCAGGGTCGTGTCCGTCGTGGAGACGACCTCGCCGGTCTCGCAGTCCGTGACCTGACGGCGCATGAACTGCACGGTGCGCGGCAGGGCGATGTCCAGCTTGCCCACGACGTTGTTGATGCCGCCGACGTCCCGGACCTCGATCTCGACCGTGTTGGGCCCGGAAGTGACCGGGATCTCCGCCGTGCCCGAGGTAGCGGCCTGGTTCCACTGCCCGTACATCCCGGCATCGACGCCGTTGATCCGGACCCGGGCGCCGCCGTCACCCCGGAAGCCGCTGCTCTGCGCGACCGCGACACCGTCCTCCGGCGCGGTGAACTCCTTGCGCAGTACCCACCGGAACGGGGCTGCGTCGTACGTCGACCAGCTCCCGCCGCCGTACCCCGCCGACTGGTCGGCGCGCGCGCCGAGCGCCGGGTACCCGTACGGCGTGCCGTAGATCGCCGGGTACGGGAGCGGCCCCTCGGGCGGCGCGTCCGGCTTCGCGCTCTCGAACGAGACGACTTCCCAGCCGTCCGCGTCCGGCCTGTTGGCCGGGTCGAAGACCGTGATCAGGTCGACCGCCGAGGTGTCGCACAGGAGCGTGCTGGAGCTGTCCCGGCACGGCTCCGTGCCCCCGCCGCCAGCCGCCGAGCAGACGGTCACCATGCCGGCCGGGGTGTACGGCTGGCCCTCCAGCGTCGTGTCCGACGTCGAGACGACGGCCCCGCCGCAGTCCCGGCACGTCGTACGCAGGAAGGGGGTGATCGAGCCGGGTTCGGGCTGGGGGTCTGCGAGGAGCCCGACGTGGAGCAGGCCGAGCCCGCGCCCGGCCCCGGCGTTGGTGGTCGCGCGGATCGTCAGCTCGGTGACCGGGCCGTCGGTACGGACGACCGACTCGTCCGTGGCCGAGCCGAGCCCGCAGATGCTGTCCGGGTCAGCGCCGGGCCGGTGGTTGGGGTGCAGGAACTCGATGCTGAACGTGGCCCCGCTGTCGGCCTCGTAGGCGATGCACTCGCGCGGGGCCACGTTGAAGCCGCGGACGCCGAACCGGAGGTAGACGGGCTGGTCGAACACCCACGTCTGGTCACAGGCCGGGGTCCCCGGGCCGCCCACGGGGTAGATGGTGTAGTGCCCCTGTGGCGTGAGCCATGACCCGCAACTCACGGTGTAGCCAACGCCGTTGGGGAGGGTGCCCGAGGTGGGGCCGTCCTCCAAGTCGGACAGGCGCAGCTCCGTGAAGTCGATCAGCGGCTCGCCGGGGGACTCGTCGGGCTGGACGTCGCACAGGGGGATGGTCTCGCAGGTCGCGCAGCCGTCGGCTTCCTCCGCCGGACAGGCCACGATCTGATGGGCGGCCGGGAGGGTGTTGTCGTAGCGGGCGCCGGTCTGGTCGAGGTAGTAGATCGTGGCGCCGCCGTCCTCGATCACCCGCGTCCACGGCATCACGTCGGTGGGGGCGGCGGTGGCGATGACGCACACCTCTTGCACAGTGCGCCCCGTGCCGTCCCCGCCGCTGCTTCCGCCGCACGGGGTGCAGCATCCCTCCGGGCGCAGCGACACCGCCGCGAAGCTCAGCGCGCTACAACTGTTGCCGCCGCCGGTGTTGCCGACGCGGTAGGACCAGACGGGCGGTGGCCCGTCGTAGTACATCTCGCCGGTGCCGTTGGACTCGGTCGGACGCACGGTCGACCCGTCCCAGTAGGCGGTGCCGCCGAGCCGGGACGGCGGCGGGGTCAGGCCCGTGATCGGCTCGAAGGTGTCGAAGTCGATCAGGTCGCAACGGACGTAGGTCGCCGCATCCTGGAGGACCTGGTCCGGGGTGAACGTGTAGGTGCACGGGTTGCGGAAGCTGTACGAGGGGGGCGTGCTGGGGCAGTCCGTGTTCGCCGTCGCCGTGGTGGTGACCTTGACGACCCCGACGGTGTCCGGGTCGTCGATCGGGGAGAGGGAGAAGAGGAAGCCGCGCCCGGCCGCGCTGCCGGGGTCCGGCTCGATGCCGACGACCTCCCACGGCACCTCGACCATCGCGGGTACACCGCCGCTCCCGCAGTCCACGACCTGGACGGGGGCGTACGGCGTGGTGCCGTCCGTGGCGGTGTCCCGGGTCTCGACCAGAGCGCCCGTGCAGTCGTGCACCAGGTGGCGGAGGAAGGGGACGGCGCACCGCTTGCCGTCCGCGTCCGGCTCCACGTTCGGGTCGAGGTCGCACAGACGGAGCGTGGTCACGGTGGACGCGCACGGCTCCGCCTCCTCGGGCTGGCACACCTCCGCCCGGCCGCGCACCGTGTAGGCGGTCGTGCCGTCGAGGAGGGTGTCCGTGGCCGTGACGCCCCCGCCGTCGCAGTCCCGGCACACGGTCCGCAGGAACGGCACGGTGCTCGGGGCCAGGGTGAAGTCGCCCACCTGCCGCTGCGTCGGGCCGAGTGCGCCGCCCGTCCCGTCGCTGGCGAACGACAAGGAGGTGACGGGGCCCGCGTGCTGGAACGTGGAGTCGCCGTTGGCGTTGGCCTGCCCGGCGCCGGCGGCGGGGCTCAGGGTGCGCGTGGCCGGGTCGTAGACGTGGCTCGGGGACAGCTCCACCAGCTCGGTCCCGGCCGGCATGACGATGCGGCCCGTCGTCGTGCCGCTGATGCCGACGCGCGCCGACCAGGAGGCGGCAGCCGGCCGGTTCAGGGTGAGGACGAACGGGCCGGCGGTCGCGACGGGGAAGAGACTGAGGGGGAACCAGCCCGCGAGGGTGTTGGTGCCGCTGCTCGTGGTGAAGCCGACACCGGTTGCCGTTGTGCCCGAGCGCGCACCGGCCAAGCCGCCGGCCACGAGGACCGGGGCAGGTGTCGGGTCCGTGGGCACGTCGCACAGGGCGAGGGTCTGGCAGGAGCGGCACGGCGACTCTGGCGGGCACAGGGCGACCGTTCCGGCCGGGGCGTACGGCTCCCCGCTGAGGTCGTAGTCGCTGTGCCCGGTGATCGCGCCCGTCTCGCTCCGGGCGAAGTCGCGGAGGAACGCGGTGGCGGTGCCGTCGGCCGCGAAGTCGCAGAGCTGGACCAGGTCCCGCTCCGGCTGCTCCGTCCCGGCCGGGCAGGTCGTCACCTCACCGGTCGGGGTGTACGTCGTGCCGGTGACCGCGTCGACCAGGCGGACCGCGGCGATCGAGCCATCCGCCGCGTACTGGTACTCCACGAGGACCAGGCCGAGGACCTCCCCGTCCGGTCCGACGTCGCAGAAGGTGCCGTTGGTCGTGATGCTGCGGGAGTCGCCGCACGCGATGGTCCCGGCCGGGGGCGCGCCTGCGGACCATGCGCCGGTGGTCAGGTTGAGCCACCCCTCGCTCGTGGCGGTGCCGGCGCAGTCCCGGACGACGGTGACCGCGATCGGGGAGCCGTCCGCGAGACACAGGCCGACGGTGGCCACCGGCTGAGTCGGGTTCTCACACGCCGCCGCGTCGGGGCCGCAGTTGCACGAGGTGAAGTTTCCGCCTGCTGGCATGTCGTCTTCCTTGGGGTGATGGCCGCTCAGGCGGCGGTGACCTGGAGCTGGTAGACCTCGACGACCACGACGCCGGGCGCGCCGTCGCGGCCCATCTGCGCCGGGCTCGGGGTGCCACCGCCGACGCCGGCGCCGGACGCGGAGGCGGGCGCGGGGGCGCCGCCTCCGTAGCCGAGCGCGCCGCCGACGCCGATGGTTGGCTCGTCCCCGGCGCCGGAGGAGGAGAGGCCGCCCCGGGACGCCGCGCCGAGGACCGAGCCGCCGCCACCTCCGCCGACGCTGATCTTCGTGCCGATCGCCTGGCCGTTGGTGACGAGCGTCGAGTCGTTGAAGACGCGCCCGCCGATGGCGAAGCCGGGCGACGCCGACCCGCCTGGGATACGGAGCTGGCCGACGCCGCCGAAGCCGCCGGACTGGTTGAAGCGGGCACGGGCGTCGTCCCACGAAGCCGGGACGCCGGTGCCGATGTACTGGCCGCCCAGGCCGCCGGGTGCGGTGACCAGCGTGCCGAAGGCGCTCCCGCCGCCGGCGCCCGCGTTGACGTTGACGGCGGACCCGGCGCCACCCGCGCCGACAGTGACCGCGATGGGGCCGGTGAGGTCGGCCGCGTTGAGGAGGCTCTCCGCATAGGCGCCACCACCGCCGGCCACGCCGATGGACACCCAGTCCGAGCCGACCGGGCCGGCGTTGCTCCCGGACCCGGTAGAGCCGCCGCCCGCGCCCTGGACGCGTACGCGCACGTACTGGAGCCCGGGATAGCTGGCGGGGTCGAACTGCCCGTCGGCGGTGAAGACCTCCACGGCGGCGGTCATGGTGACGAGCGGGAGCGCCGCCGGGCCGCCGGTCACCAGGAGGCATCCGTCGTCGTCGAGGGCGGCGGTCTGCCCGGGGTCCTCGGAGAGGCAGAGGGTGAGGCCGGCTTCCCCGGGCCGGATTGGGCCCGACGGGTCGGTGGTGAGGCTGAGGCAGCCGTCCGCGTCCACGGCGAGGACGTCCGCGGAGTCCGCCGCGACGCACACCTCGGGTGCGGTGGGCTCGGCGACGTAGAGGCAGCCGTCCGTGCCCTCCTGCAACGCGTTGCCGGGGTCGGCCGAGACGCACGCGCCGGGCCCCTGCGGGCCCGCGGGGCCAGGCGGCCCCTGGGGGCCGGGCGTTCCGCCGGACGCGGTGCCGAAGATGATCGGCGGACAGCAGTCGTTGCAGCTCACGAGACGTCCCCCATGTCGCACGGAGTGAGGAAGTTCAGGTAGACGGCCGAGTCGGCGGGGACATCGACCGTGAGGGGTGTGCACAGGCGCCCGGGGCGGCAGTCGACCGGCGGCGCGGCCCAGTTGAAGGACGCGCCGGGCTCGTTGATCTGCGTGGTGTTGCCCCGGCAGTCCGTGACCACCACCGGCCCACACGCGACGGTGAGGGACAGTGACTCGGTGCCCTCGGGCATCGTCCAGGTCTCCGGGCCGGAGAGGCCAAGGAGCTGGGGGCACATCGGCGTGGGGCGGCACTGGTGGCACTCGCCGATCTCCCCCACGGGTGCGTACGGCGTCGTGCCGTCGAGGGCCGTGTCAGTCTGGTCCAGGGCCTCGCCGGTCTCGCAGTCGTAGACGACGGTGCGGAGGAACTGGGTGACGGGGGTGGGGCCGTCGGTGAGGTAGTCGCAGAGGACGAGGGTCTTGGTCTTCGGGCCGCACGGGCAGTTGTCGCAGTCGATGACCGTCCCGGCCGTCTCGTACGGTGTGACGCCGTCGAGGGCGGTGTCCGTGCTCGCGGTGGTCTCGCCGTCGCAGTCGAGGACGAGGCGCCGCAGGAACGGCGTACACGCCCCGTCGTCGGTCTGGTCGCAGAGGCGGAGGAGGGCGACGGACGCGCACCCGTCCTCGGTGGCACCGCAGGGGCGTGCGTCGGCCGGCGCGGGCCCCTCGGTGAACACACCGGTCGCGGAGTCGATCCACCCTGCGATCTCGGGCGGGGCCGGGGGTTCGCCGTCGCAGGCGCACGCCGAGCGCAGGACGAGAAGGACCGCGCTGCCGTCCTCGCGGCACAGGGGTGGTGCGGTCGTGAGGGAGGGGGCGCAGCAGGACGGGCCGGGCTCGGGCCCGCTCCCGCCGCCAGGGGTGCAGGGGATCGGCTCGACGGGCACCTACGCCTCCGCGTGCTTCTGGCGACCGTGGGCGTCCCGGCCACGCTCGCTGGTGAACTCGCGGTCGCACGCACCGCAGGGGAAAACGCCTTCCGGCGCCTCGGCGGATGAGTCGCTGTCGTCGGACCCTTCCGGCAGCGGCGTCGAGTCCGGCCCGTACACCTCGGCGGGCACCTCGGGCAGCGGCTCACCGGGTACGGCCTCGCGGTAGCCGTCCGGGCTGGCGACGCCGACCAGCTCGGGCCTGCCCACGGTGCACTCAGGGGTGTCCTCGTCGGGCGAAACGTAGCGCTGACCGTCGACGAAGGAGCCGATCAGGATCTCCTCGGGCGCCTCGGTGAACCGGACGGCCGGCACCGCGAACGAAGTCGGCGACGCCGTACGCACCTTCGGCCGCTGAGCGACCGCCCACCGCGCGAAGTCCCGCCGCAGCTCCACCGCAGGACGGACGATCACAACACCGCTCATGCCGGGCACGCCTCCACATTGATAGCGAAGACCTGGCAGGTCGTCCCCACGACCGCCGTCCGCTCCGCGAGGACTTTCAGGTCGTTGACGCGGTAGTTCACCGCTGGCCCCGCCCGGTCCGGCACCACATCGACCGGGCCGAGACGCACCTCGACGGGCCCCGAGATGTACAGCCACGCCGTCCCTGGCGCAGCCGGAGCACCGTCCGGGCCGGAGTTCGCCGCCGAATACCCCGCGCCGATCACCGCACGGTTCCCCGCCAGCGTCCGAGGGCAGTCCGTCGCCGCGTCCTGCCGCAACACCTGGCAGCACCCCAGTAGCGCCGCCACGCCGGTCGGCACGTGAAGAAGGCCCTGCCCGCCGTACGTCTCCGCGAGAGCCCCCTCCAGCGCGGCCACACCCTGCGCCACGCTGACCGGGCCCGCGGGCGACGTCAGGTCCACCGCGCGCGGCGCGAGCGTCTCCCGCCAGAAGCCCTCCTCGATCGCACGCTGCTGCCCCAGCTCCAGCGTCGCGAGGACCTGCTCCCGCGCCTCCGCATACGACCACCCGATCGTGCTGCACTCCGCACCCGAGTAGATCGTGATCGGAGACGCGTGCTCCACCGTGGGGCGACAGAACTCCTTCTCCACCGGCCCAGCGCCCGGGGACTCGTCCTCATCAGGGCACGAGTCCGGCCACACCTGCACGGGACAGCACCCGAGGGCGAGCCACTCCACGCCCATCAACTCGTGGATGTCCGTCTCGGACACCTCGATCACCGAAGCGCAGTCGCTGAGGATTCCGTACGGGAGCGGCCTTCCCGGGATGGACTCCACCCGCCGCCGCATACCAGCCGAAGGCACTCAGCCCACCGTCCCGTCGTGGACTGGTCGAGCGTCGACAAGGGGGTTACCGAAGGGGAGACGGAGCACGCCTTGCCCTCATTTCTGTGACAGGCGGTTCCGCCCTGGCGGGGCGGAACCGCTGCGTGGGGGGTCAGGCGACGGGGCAGGTGACGCCGATCTGCTCGGCCGTACGGCCGTCCGCGCAGACCGGGACCGTCACGATGCGGGCTTCCTGGTTCCTCGCGATGAGGGTGCTGCACTCTTCGGTGAACAGTGCGGTGTAGTCGTTCACAGAGAACTTGCTTGAATCGTGAATTACACCCAGGCTGATCTCCCCGCCGCGTCCCGCCTCGAAGGTGCCGGCCGGGTAGATGAGGAAGGGCACGTTGTCGGGCCAGACGGCGGCCGGGTCGGCGCCGCCAATGGTGTCGGGGACGTTCGGGTTGAGGCCGCGGGCCCACTGGACGCTGACGCCGATCTGGGCGAAGGCGCTGATGATGCGGTTGATGTCGATGTCTTCGACGCTGACGCCGTTCCTCCGCGCGATGTCGGCGAGGAAGAGGTTCTTCGACCACCAGGGGAAGACGACCTCGATGTTGATGCTCTCGCAGAGGCTGAGCTTCTCGGTCATGTCGGCGGCCTGGAGGGCGACGGCGGCGAAGAGGGCGGAGAAGGCGCCGAAGGTCGGGGCGATGGTGACGGCCGTGGACTGGGCGAGGGCCTGGGTGAAGAGTTCCTGCTTGATGCGGATCTCGTGGGCGATCATGCCGAGCTTCTGGTAGTGCTCGACGAGTTCGGGGAAGTGGCGCTGCGTCAGGATGCCGGACTCCAGGCAGATCCCGATGGCGTCGCATCGGACCTCGATCGGCTCGGGGCAGGGGATGCGGAAGCAGGGCTTCTGCGCGCCGCTGATGTCGTCGGCCTCGGTGTGGACCCAGGTCATGCTGCCGACGTCGAGGCTCGGCATGGGGAAGAAGCGGAGGCCGCCTCGGGCGAGCTGGATTTCGGGGACGTCCCAGAGCATCTCGGGGCACGCCATGCTGGTCAGCTCGTAGACGGTTTCGGACGGGGCGCACCAGCCCCCGCTGGCGACGATGTTGCCGCCCTGGAGGCGGGCCTGGTCGGCGGCGAGGAGGACGGCGCGGGTGCCTTCGGTGCCGCTGGAGCTGTCGTTGATGATCAGCTCCTTCTGGAACGGGAGCCGGTACGAGGCTGTCAGGCCGACGCCGCCACCTGCGGTCTTCAGGGCGTTGGCGCGGCGGATGAGTCCTTCGGTGACGCCTTCCATGTCGAGGGCCTGGCCGGGGGAGTAGCCGGGGACGTCGACGGAGGCGGTGATCTCCGGCCGGGGGTTGGGGTCGGCGGGGAGGACGGAGGGCTGGCGGCGGCGGATGCCGGAGAGGTCGATGGTGCGGCGCGGGCTGGCCGAGGCGGTGACCGGCTCGGGCTCGGGCTCCGGCTCGGGAGTCGCCTCCGGCTCGGGCTCCGGCTCGGCGTTGGGCTTGTCGCCTCGGACCTGGGCGGCGAGGGCGTCGATCTCGTCGGCGGCCTGCTGAGCGGCCTCGACTCGGGCGGCCTTCTCCTGGCGGATGCTGTCGACGGCGGTCGCGAGGGCGCGGAGCTGCGCGAGGTCTTCGGGGGCGAGGGTGTCGCCCTTGCTGAGGGTGTCGAATGCCTGGACTGCGCCGTCGAGGACGCCGTCGAGTTCGTCGGCGCTGAGCTGGGTGATGTCCTCGGGCAGTTCGAAGTCGGCCATGCCGAGTCTCCTGAGAATTCAAGGAGACTCGGCCCGAAACCAGATCAGTCGTCGTGGTGAAGTTGCGTTGCCGCTGATGGTAGCGGGTGGACGAGGTGTGGGGCGGTTCTGGCGGTGGTTCCGGGGCGTCGATGACGCTGGCCGGGCTTGCTCAGCTCTCGGGGCTGCGGGGTCCGGCGGTGAGCCGGTCCAGGATGGCGGGGCCGAGGTCGGTGACATCGCCCGCTCCCATGGTGAGAACGAGATCACCGGGCTTCGCCATTCCCGCGACGGCCTCCGCGACCTCGTCCTTCGCGTGCAGCGGGCTCACGTCGGCCCCGGCGGCGCGACCGGCGGCGATGATCAGCTCGCTCGTGACGCCCTCGATGGGGTCCTCGCGGGCCGGGTAGATGTCCAGGACGAGGGAGGAGTCGGCGAGCGCGAGGGCCTGGCCCATCTCCTTGCCCAGCTCCTGCGTGCGGGAGAAGAGGTGCGGCTGGAAGACGACGAGGATGCGCCCCTCGACGGCGCCGCGCATCGCCTCCAGGTCGGCGGCCATCTCGGTGGGGTGGTGCGCGTAGGAGTCGACGACCTGCACGCCCGCGGCCTCGCCCTTGAGCTGGAGGCGCCGCTTCACGCCCGTGTAGCTGCGGAGCGCGGAGGCGAGGTTGTGCAGCGGGACGCCGAGGGAGACGCCCGCGACGAGCGCGGCGACCGCGTTGTGGGCGTAGTGGCTGCCGGGCACGGAGACCGTGAACGTGAGCAGCTTGCCGTGGAGCGAGACGGTGACCTCGCTGGTCAGGCCGCGCGGGGTGACCTTGTGCACCCGTACGTCCGCGTCCTCGGCCGAGCCGTAGGTGAGGACGGTGAGCTCCGCCCGGTCCCGCACGCGGCGGGTCAGCTCGCGGGCGCCCTCGTGATCCGCGGAGATCACCAGGGTGCCGCCGGGGACGATCTTGCCGACGAAGGTCTCGAAGGACTCGTAGATCTCCTCGATCGAGGCGTAGTTGGCGTGGTGGTCGAGTTCGACGTTGAGGACGACGGCGACCTCGGGGGCGTACGTGTGGAAGCTGCGGTCGCTCTCGTCGGCCTCGGCGACGAAGATCTCGCCGCTGCCGTGGCGCGCGTTGGAGCCGGGCGCGTCGAGGTCGCCGCCGATCGCGTACGAGGGGTCGAGCCCGAGCGTCGTGAGGGAGACGGCGAGCATCGAGGTCGTCGTCGTCTTGCCGTGCGTGCCGGCGACCGCGAGGGGCCGCGTGCCCGCCATGAGGGCGGCGAGGGCGTCGGAGCGGTGCACGACGGGGATGCCGAGTTCCCGGGCGCGGACCAGCTCGGGGTTGTCGGCGCGGATCGCGGACGAGACGACGACGGCGGAGGTGTCCTCGGCGAGGTGGGCCGCGTCGTGGCCGAGGTGGACGGTGGCGCCGAGGGCGCGCAGCGAGGCGGCGGTCGCCGAGTCCTTCGCGTCACTGCCCGCGACGCTCGCCCCGCGCTGGGCGAGAATCCGGGCGATGCCCGACATCCCGGCCCCACCGATCCCGATGAAGTGCGGTCGGTCGAGGGCGGGGGGAAGGCCGGCTGCCATCTGTGGTGTCTCCAGGCGGTGGGG
>NZ_JAAGLR010001186.1 GCF_010548245.1 Streptomyces sp. SID11385 | reverse complement strand
CGCCCCGCCGCGCGCCGTCGAGCCGTGGGGGGACGCGCGGTGGGGCGGGGGGCGCCTGGACCGGTGGGTGCCGGCTACCGGCGCGGCGCCGGGGGAAATGGTCGGTGTGCTCGGGGAGCTCGGCCGGGATCGGGCGCGGGTGCGCCGGTTCCGCCGGTTCGGCAGGCTCCGCCGGTTCGGCAGGCTCCGCCGGTTCAGCAGGCTCCGCCGGTTCAGCTGATTCCGCCGGTTCAGCAGGTGAAGTCGATCAGGTCGAAGCTCGCGTAGTGGTCGGAGGTGTAGTAGTCCTCGTCGGTCTCCTCACCGGTCACGATGCGGCGCGCGCCGCGGTCCGAGGAGCCGGGCGTCTTGACCGTGTACTCGTGGTAGTAGCCGGTGGACTGGTCGGGGAGGATGCCCTCGCGGTTCTGGAAGACGATGCCGTCCTGCGGGTACGGGAACGGGCCGCCCGCATCGATGAGTTCGAGCGTGTCGTGGGCCTGGCTCGGCAGGGCCGAGGAGCAGATGTCGCCGACCGCCGCCGCGCGGGCAGGGGCGAGGACGGCGGCGGAGACGGGGGACGGGGCCGGGGCCTGCGCCTGCGCGGTGGCGGCCGGGCCACCGATCAGGAGGGCGGCGCCGAGCGCGGTGAGGGCGGCGAGTCGGGGGGTGCGGGACAAGGTGTGGGGGTGTCGTCGCATGGCATCCACGATGACGCGCGTAGATGCCGGTGTCCATGTCAACCCGGGTGAAAGTTCCGTGTGTTGGTGAACGGCTGGTGCACGCGGTGTGCGTCGGCGCGGGACGCGCGCCCCCGGGCGTACGCGGCCGATGGCCCGCACTCCCCCGACGCGCCCCGCCCGGCGGCACCTCAGCCTTCGCTCAACGCACTGATCCTGCGCTCCAGTTCACGCATCCCCCGCTCGCTCAGACTCCCGTGCAGCCGCAGGCGCGAGACGCCGCCGTCGGGGTGGATGTCGAGGCGCGCGTGGGTCGCGGGGACGGGGTGGTCGAGGAGGAAGCGGTGCGGGGTGTCGGGCTGGAGGCGGGTGGGCGGCAGGAGTGCGGTCCACGGCCCGTCGTCCTCGCGCACCGAGAGCGCCGCCCAGCCCGCCGCGTTGCCGAGGTAGCAGGCGGTGTCGATCTCGACGGCGCGGATCTCGCCGTGCCCGGCGAGCGCGTACCGCACCCAGTCGTGCCCGTCGTCGCGGCGCCGCCGCGTCTCCCAGCCCTCGTGCATGGCGCGCGAACGTCCCGGGCGCAGGGTGTTGGCGGGCGGCGAGAAGAAGCGGTCGGAGGCGTCCTCTGCGCGGCCCCCGTGCTCCTGCGCGGCGAGGTCGAAGGTGCCGAGCGCGGCGAGCCAGCGCGGATCGGGCACGACGTCGCCGTACACGCGCAGCCGGGCGATCCCGCCGTCCGGGTACTGCCGCAGCCGTACGTGCGTGAACCGGCGTCCGGCCGCGACGGGGAAGCCGTTCGCCGCGTGCCCGCCGACCTCCGTGCGCGGCAGGAGAGTCGTCCAGCGCACGCCGGGGGCGAGCAGGTCCCCGGGGCTCGGGTGGCCCGGCAGCGCGGTGGCCTCGACGCTCACCGCGCGGGGGTGGTTGCCGCGGAAGTGGGCGGTGTCGACGAGGAGTCCGCGCACGACGCCGGGGGTCGCGAGGCGGATGAGCGCCCAGTCGTGGTCCTCGGCGTCCGGCCAGGGGTGCGCGGGGTCCGTGCCGCGACGGCGGCGGGTCTCCCAGCCGTCCATGATCTTGCCCTTGTGGCCGTACGCGGCCGGGTCGAAGCGGGGGCGGTCGGGGACGAGCAGGTTCTCGCGCTCGGCGAAGAACTCGTCGTTGGCGGCGACGACGCAGCCGCCGAGGCCGCGGTCCGCGAGGTCGGGGAGGTGGGTGAAGGGGTGTGCGGTGGCGCGGTAGTCGGCGTAGGGGTCGCCGCCGGCGTAGGGCTGGGCGGGGCCGGTGAAGGCGGGGGGCGTCGCGGTCACGGTGGCGTCTTTCCTTTCGTCGCTTCGGGGCGCGCGTTCTCCCTTCGGGACGCGCGTCCTCGCTTCGGGGCACGCGCCCTCGCTTCGGTGCGCGCGGTCACGGCTCGCGGTGCAGCAGCTTCCCGCTCGGCGCGGTGAACCTGCCTTCGGAGTAGACCTGTTGACCGCGCAGCCAGGTGGCGCGGACGACGCCGCGCAGGGTGCGTCCCGCGTAGGCGGTGACGGCGTTGCGGTGGTGGAGGCGGGCGGGCTCGACGGTGAACTCCGTCTCGGGGGCGAAGACGGTGAAGTCGGCGTCCCCGCCCGGGGCGAGAGCGCCTTTCGTGGTGAGCCCCGCGAGGGCCGCGGGCGCGGCGGACATGCGGCGGACGACGTCGGCGAGCCCCGTCCCGCGTTCGGCGGCGGCGGTCCAGACGGCGGGCAGGCCGAGCTGGAGCGAGGAGATCCCGCCCCAAGCGCGCGCGAAATCGGGGGCCTTGAGGTCAGCGGTCGACGGGGAGTGGTCGGAGACGACGCAGTCGAGCGTGCCGTCCGCGAGCGCCTGCCACAGGGCCTCCTGGTTAGCGGCCTCCCTGATGGGCGGACAGCACTTGAACTCCGTCGCGCCGTCCGGGACTTCCTCGGCGGTGAGGGTCAGGAAGTGGGGGCAGGTCTCGGCGGTGACGCGCGCTCCGGCCGCTTTCGCCTCGGCGATGAGCGGCAGCACGTCGGCGCTGGAGACGTGCAGGACGTGGACGCGGGCGCCGGGGTGGCGGGCCGCTGCCTCCAACAGGAGGCGGACGGCCTCGCGTTCGGCGGCGTGGGGGCGCGAGGCGAGGAAGTCGCGGTAGTGGGGGCCGGGGCGCTGGGGAGCGGCGGCGAGGTGGTGGGGGTCCTCGGCGTGCACGAGGAGGAGGCCGCCGAACGCGGCGAGGGCGGTGAGGGCCGTGTCGAGCCCGTCCGCGTCCAGCGGCGGGAACTCGTCGACGCCGGACGGGGAGAGGAAGCACTTGAAGCCGAAGACCCCGGCGTCGTGGAGTGGCCGCAGGTGGGCCGCGTTGCCGGGGATCGCGCCGCCCCAGAAGCCGACGTCGATGTGCGCGCGGGGGCCCGCGACCTCTCGCTTGCGGCGCAGGTGGTCGACGGTGGTGGTGGGCGGGAGGGAGTTGAGCGGCATGTCGACGAGCGTCGTGATGCCCCCGGCGGCGGCCGCGCGGGTCGCGGTCGTGAAGCCCTCCCAGTGGGCGCGGCCGGGGTCGTTGACGTGGACGTGGGTGTCGACGAGCCCGGGCAGCAGGGCGTCGTCGCCGAGGTCGAGCACGCGGCAGCCCTCGGGCGGCTCGCTCCCGTACGCGAGGACCGCGCTGATCACGGGCCCCGTGACCGCGACGGCGGCGGGGCGCGGCGGGCCCTCGGGGAGTACGGCGCGGGTGGAGCGGAGGAGGAGATCGGGCGGTGCGGCGGCGGTCATGGCGGGGCCCCCTGGTCAACGCCTGCGGAGGCGTTCAACGTTCTGTTGAACGCTTGCCGTGAGTCTCTGCCGCCCCGGGAGGAGCGTCAAGAGCGCCGGGCGAAGGGATACACCCTGCCTCTTTTCGGTAACCGGAAATGAACTTTCGCGTAACACGGTCCTCGGTACGGCCCGAAAGGTCCCGCCCGGTAGGCTGCTGTTTCGCCCGTCCGTCCCCTGAAAGGACCGTGCCGTGCCGACCCCGAGCACCAGCGATGCCGCCGCTCCCCCGAAGTCCGCGGTCGCCGGGGGCGTGCAGTCCCTGGAGCGCGCCTTCGACCTCCTTGAGCGGATGGCGGACGCGGGCGGCGAGGTCGGCCTGAGCGAACTCGCCACGAGCAGCGGCCTTCCACTCCCGACGATCCACCGCCTCATGCGCACGCTCGTCGCGACCGGCTACGTGCGCCAGCAGGAGAACCGCAGGTACGCGCTGGGCCCGCGCCTGATCCGGCTCGGCGAGTCCGCCTCGCGGCTGCTCGGCACGTGGGCGCGCCCGTATCTCGCGCGGCTCGTCGACGAGACGGGCGAGACGGCGAACATGGCGCTGCTCGACGGCGACGAGGTGGTGTACGTGGCGCAGGTGCCCTCGAAGCACTCGATGCGCATGTTCACCGAGGTCGGCCGCCGGGTCCTGCCGCACTCGACGGGCGTGGGCAAGGCCCTCCTCGCCGACAGCGCCCCGGGCGAGGTGCGCGCGCTGCTCGCCCGCACCGGGATGCCCGCGGCGACCGACCGCACTCTGACGACGCCCGAGTCCTTCCTCGCGGCGCTCGACGACGTGCGGGCGCGGGGCTTCGCGGTCGACGACAACGAGCAGGAGATCGGCGTGCGCTGCCTCGCGGTGGCCGTCCCCCACTCCCCCACGACGGCGGCGCTCTCGGTCTCGGGCCCGGCGGGCCGCCTCACCGACGAGGCGATGGCACGTCACGTACCCGTCCTGCGCCAGGTCGCGGCCGAACTGTCCGAGGCGCTCGCGCGCCGCGCGGAACAGGGCTAGCGGACCACTCCGGGCGGCGCCCGGCACAGCCGTACGGGACAGGGCACCGCCCTCAGCGACCCCGTCAGCGCCCGCCCGCGCCGCCGAACAGCTCGACCGCCGCGCGCAGTCGGGCGAGGGCGGGGGCGAGGGCGCTCACCGAGCCCGTGGTCGCGGCGAGGCGCAGGAGGGGGCCGCCGAGGGCGGCCGGGCTCGGGGCCGGGCCGGACAGGAGGGCGGTGAGCGCGGCGAGTTCCTCCTCGGCGAGGTCCCTGTCGGTGAGGTCGGCGGGCAGCGTGGCGAGGGCGCGGCGCAGGGCCGTCACGGCCTCGCGCAACTCCGCGATGCGCGGGTCCTCCTGCTCCTCGACGGGTCGCCCGCCACCCGCCGGTTCCCCCGCGTCGGCGACGGGCACACCCGTCCGGTCCGTACCGGTCACAAGCGGCACTCCTCCCCCTTCGCACGTCCTCGTGCGTCTACCCGAATTCGTTCGCGGGCCACGGCTGGTCAGGCGCACGGCGGCGCGAACGGTGCCCAGTATTCGCCACCGCGCGCCGACACGCCAGCCGGTACACGCCCCGCCCACGCCGCGCGCGCCCCGCCCGTAGGGTCGCCGCACACGCGGGCCGGTGCGGACCGGCCGGAGGGAGGCAGTGGTGACGAGGCACGCGGAGGGCGGGACAGCCGGGATCGTGCTCGCGGCCGGGGGCGGGCGGCGGCTCGGGGGCAGGCCCAAGGCGCTTCTCGTACACGGGGGTTCGCCGCTGGTCGCGCGTGCGGTCGCCCTCGCGCGGGCGGGTGGTTGCGGGCGCGTGCACGTCGTGACGGGGGCCGAG
>NZ_JAAGLR010001150.1 GCF_010548245.1 Streptomyces sp. SID11385 | reverse complement strand
TTCGCCCCGGAGCGCGGAGCCGAGCGGGATACGACGGTCCCCCGCGTAGCGCGCGGCGACCGGGCAGCCCCCGCTCGCCGCGACGCCGAGGGCGACGCGCGTCCGCTCCACCTCGCACGCCGCCGCCGCGAGCAGTTCCCGCGCCGCGCTCGCCTCCAGGCCGATCACCGAGGCGACCTGGAGCGGGGTCAGTCCGTGCCGTACCGCGAGCTCCAGTGCCTCGCGCTGCTCGGGGCTCGTCCCCGCCGCCTCCGGCCAGGCGAGCCGGGCCAGTTCCCTGCGCCGCTCGCGCCCCTCCGCGGACTCCTCGCGCGCTCCCTCCTCGGGGCGGCCGCGCGTCTCGGTGAGGCGCCGCAGGCACACCCAGCGGGCGAGCGCGTAGAGCCACGCCTGCCGGTCCGCCTCGTCCTGCGGCGCGCGGCTCTGCTTGCGCGCGGCGAGTTCGAGCACCTCGCGCACCACGCCGACCGCCGCCTCGTGCGCGCACAGGACGGAGAGGCAGTACGTGAAGAGGCCGTCGAGATGCCCGTCGAACCGCCCGTCAATGCCCCCGCCGGGCGGCGCCGCACCCGCGCCGGGCATGCCTGAGGAGCCCGTACCGTCCCGGGAGGTGGAGTGCTCGGTCCTGCTGCTCATCACTCGGCGACCGTAGGCGCCCGTGCGCCCTCACTCGCCCCTCCTTGAGCCGTTTTACTCCTTACGGGTGAACAGATCGCTCGAAAGGGGACAGGAAAGAGGCGCGTACGGGTGCGGGAGGGGGGCGCAGGGGTCCGGGTGAGGGCGCACGGGGCACGACGGCGTACGAGCCGAAGCGGGGGCGCGCGTTCGGGACGCGGGATCGTGTGCGGGGCGTGGGATCGCGTTCGGGGACGCGGGCTCGCGTGCAGGGCGCGGGATCGTGTGCAGGGCGCGGGGCGTACGAGCCGAGGCGGGGGCGCGCGTTCGGGGCTGGGCGCGTGTTCAGGGCGCGGGATCGCGTTTGGGGCGCAAGGCGCACAAGCCGAAGCGGGGGCGTACGCAGCACTCCCGGTCGCATCTCACGCCCCACCGAATGCCCCGCGCTCCCCCTCCCTTCACTCGCCTCCCGGGAACTCCCCACCCGCCCCCACCCGTTGTGGCCCGTCGGGGGCCCGAGCATCCCCTAGGGGACATCCCCGAGCCTCCCACCCCCGCCCCTCGGGGACATCCCCCAAAGAACCCTGAGTTCCCCGCTCCGGCCCCTCGTCGCCCCTCCCCTGTCAGTCCCTCCCGCTACGGTGGCCGCATGCCCACCCGCACCAAGTCCGCCAAAGAACGCCCCTCCTACCGCTGCACCGAGTGCGGCTGGCAGACGGCCAAGTGGCTGGGGCGCTGCCCGGAGTGCCAGGCGTGGGGGACGATCGAGGAGTACGGGGCTCCCGCGGTGCGCACCACGGCGCCGGGCCGCGTCACCACCTCGGCCCTCCCCATCGCCCAGGTCGACGGGCGGCAGGCCACCGCCCGTTCGACCGGCGTGCCCGAGCTGGACCGGGTGCTCGGCGGCGGGCTCGTGCCGGGCGCCGTCGTCCTCCTCGCGGGGGAGCCGGGGGTCGGCAAGTCCACGCTGCTCCTCGACGTCGCCGCGAAGGCCGCGGGTCCCGGGCACCGCACGCTGTACGTGACGGGCGAGGAGTCCGCCTCGCAGGTCAGGCTCCGCGCGGACCGTATCGACGCGCTCGACGACGAGCTGTACCTGGCCGCCGAGACCGACCTCTCCGCCGTCCTCGGTCATCTCGACGCGGTGAAGCCCTCGCTGCTCGTCGTCGACTCCGTGCAGACGGTCGCCTCCCCCGAGATCGACGGCGCGCCCGGCGGCATGGCGCAGGTGCGCGAGGTCGCGGGCGCGCTCATCCGCGCGTCGAAGGAGCGCGGCATGGCGACCCTGCTCGTCGGCCACGTCACGAAGGACGGCGCCATCGCCGGCCCCCGTCTCCTCGAACACCTCGTCGACGTCGTCCTCAGCTTCGAGGGCGACCGGCACGCGCGCCTGCGCCTCGTGCGCGGGGTCAAGAACCGCTTCGGCGCGACCGACGAGGTCGGCTGCTTCGAACTGCACGACGAGGGCATCACCGGGGTCACCGACCCCTCGGGCCTCTTCCTCACCCGCCGTGACGAACCCGTCCCCGGCACCTGCCTCACCGTCACGCTGGAGGGCCGCCGGCCCCTCGTCGCCGAGGTGCAGGCCCTCACCGTCGACTCGCAGATCCCCTCGCCGCGCCGCACCACCTCGGGCCTGGAGACGTCCCGCGTCTCGATGATGCTCGCGGTCCTCGAACAGCGCGGGCGCATCAGCGCGCTCGGCAAGCGGGACATCTACAGCGCGACGGTCGGCGGCGTGAAGCTCTCCGAACCGGCCGCCGACCTCGCCATCGCCCTCGCCCTCGCGAGCGCGGCGAGCGACACCCCGCTGCCGAAGAACCTCGTCGCGATCGGCGAGGTCGGGCTCGCGGGCGAGGTGAGGCGCGTCACGGGCGTGCAGCGCCGCCTCGCCGAGGCCCACCGCCTCGGCTTCACCCACGCCCTCGTCCCCGCCGACCCGGGGCGCGTCCCCGACGGCATGCGCGTCACCGAGGTCGCCGACATCGCCGACGCCCTCCTCGTCCTCCCCCGCGGCCGCGCGGCGGGGCGCGGCGCGAGGGCCGCGGGCCAGGAGGCGGAAGGCGAGGCGCGTACGAGCACGGGGCGCGGCGCGGGTGGCCGTACGGGTGCGGGCGGCGAGGCCCGTACGGGTGCGGGGCGCGGCGAAGCCCGTACGGCCACGGCCCGCCGCACCGCGCGCGCCTCGTCCGCCAAGGGCTCCTCCGCCGCTCCCGCGCCCCGCGAGGAAGAGGCGCCCGATCTCTGGGAGGAGGACTCGGCGGCCCCCTTCTGAACCGCTCGCAGGGGCCCGGGACCGGGCGCGGGGCCCCTTCGTCCCGGCACGCCGGGGCGGCGCCGGTAGACTTTGCCCCGGTCTCGCCCGTCCGTACGGTGGGCCACGGGCCGCCTCGGCCCTGGGAGGACCGGGCGGCGAGGTGGCGGCGGCCGGGCACCGTAGATCTGCGACCGGAGGAATGCAGTGGCAGCAGGCGACCGGGGAGCGACTCCCGGAAAGTCGGGCGGTGTTGCCCGCGCCGACGCGCTGATGCGCGCCTCACTGAGCGCGGTCGCGCCGGGCACGGCCCTGCGGGACGGGCTCGAAAGAGTCCTGCGCGGGAACACGGGCGGGCTCATCATCCTCGGCTGGGACAAGACCGTCGAGTCCATGTGCACGGGCGGGTTCATCCTCGATGTCGAGTTCAGCGCGACCCGGCTGCGGGAGCTGTGCAAGCTCGACGGCGGCATCGTGCTCGACAAGGACCTCACCAAGATCCTGCGGGCGGGCGTGCAGTTCGTGCCCGATCCGACGATCCCGACCGAGGAGACCGGTACGCGGCACCGCACCGCCGACCGCGTCTCCAAGCAGGTGGGCTTCCCCGTCGTCTCGGTGAGCCAGTCGATGCGGCTCATCGCGCTCTACGTGGACGGGCAGCGCCGCGTCATGGAGGACTCCGCCGCGATCCTCTCGCGCGCGAACCAGGCGCTCGCGACGCTTGAGCGGTACAAGCTGCGCCTCGACGAGGTGGCGGGGACGCTCTCCGCGCTGGAGATCGAGGATCTCGTCACGGTGCGGGACGTGTGCGCGGTCGCGCAGCGCCTGGAGATGGTGCGGCGGATCGCGACGGAGATCGCGGAGTACGTCCTTGAGCTCGGTACCGACGGGCGGCTCCTCGCGCTCCAGCTCGACGAGCTGATCGCCGGGGTCGAGCCGGAGCGTGAACTCGTGGCCCGCGACTACGTCCCCGAGCCCACCGCGCGCCGCGCCCGTACGGTCGAGGAAGCGCTCACCGAGCTGAACGCGCTCACGCACACCGAGCTGCTCGAACTCCCCGTCGTGGCCCGCGCGCTCGGCTACACGGGCTCCCCCGAGACGCTCGACTCGGCGGTCTCGCCGCGCGGTTACCGGCTGCTCGCGAAGGTCCCCCGGCTGCCGGGCGCCATCATCGACCGTCTCGTCGAGCACTTCGGCGGTTTGCAGAAGCTGCTCGCCGCGAGCGTCGACGATCTCCAAACGGTCGACGGGGTGGGCGAGGCCCGCGCGCGCAGCGTGCGCGAGGGGCTGTCGCGGCTGGCGGAGTCGTCGATCCTGGAACGGTACGTCTGAGCAGTACGACGACGGCGGGGCGCGGGCGAGCGGTGTCCCGCGCCCGAGCCATGGCCTGAGCCCGGCGGCGTTTTTGGCCGGACGGCGTTTCGGCCCGGGCGGTGCTGCCGGCGCGGGCGGTGTTGCCAGCCCGGGCGGCGTACGGGCCTGGGCGGTGCCCCGACTCCGGTGCGGGCCAGGGCCCGCCCGCCCAACCGCCCCTTCGGCGTCTCAGTCCTCGTCGAGGCGGAACGACGCGCGGGCCTTCTTCAGCCCCGGCGCCTTCGCCTCCACGAGGTACGTGCCCGGCTTCGCCGAGCCGCTCGGCGGCTTCGCGCACGCGTCGCGGCTCGCCTTGCGGTTCCACTCGATCTCGTACCGGATCGTCTCCTTCGCCGGCACCCGCAGCCACAGGCTCTCGGTCGCCGGGCAGTCCTTGGAGGACCAGTACGGGGCGTCCTCGCCGGTCAGCGTGATCGTCACGACGGTGCGCGCCGCGCCGAGATCCACCTTGCACGCGGCGGCCGAGCTGTTCTTGACGGAGAGTTCGAGTCGCGGCTTCTTGCCGGGCTCGTACGTGTTGTGGACGCTGCGCAGCGAGAGTTCGGCGACGTCCGTCGTGCAGTCGGGCAGGCTCGACCCTGCGGGAACCTGCTGCGCGGCGCTGCTGCCGGAGCCCGCGCCGTTGCCCGAGGCGCCCGAACCGCCGTCGCCGCCCGCCTCGTTCGAGCCGTCCGTACCGTCCGCCCCGTCCGACGAGCCGTCCTTGCCGGAACCGTCCTTGCCGGAACCGCCGTCCGCGTCGCCGTCCGAGGCCCCGTCACCGGGCGTCGCCGTATCGTCGTCCTTGTCGGAGCCGCCCGACTCGTCCCGGCCGCCCGGCTGCTGACTGATCGCCGGGCCCGAACCGCTGGGACCCGGGGTGATCGAGGGCGCGGGCCCCGAGGAGCCGCCGGAACCCTGCGCACCGTCCTTCTTGCCGCCCCCGCCCCCGCCCGTGACGTTCACCAGCCACACGACGAGCAGGGCGACGAGCACCAGTACGGCGCCGAAAATCGCCCTCCGTCGCCAGTAGATGCTGGAGGGAAGCGGACCGACCGGATTGCGCATAGATCCCACGGCGCAACTCTACGAGAGATCCACGCCACTCCCGGCGCCACCCGCCGCCCCACCGTCAACTTTCCCGGATCATCATTCCGGCTGGTCTTCACACGAGCGGCAGCCCCGTTCGCGGCTGCCGGTTTCGCGCCGGTACGGGCTGTTCCGGCCCACCCCGAGTGCCCCCTGAGCCCACCCCCGTACCGCCTCACCACCCACCGCCCGGGCCGTGATCACTCCGTTCCCCATTCGTGTCGCTTTCGTTTCTTTCCGCTTCCGGCGCGTGTGCGATTGCCACGCATCCGCACCTCCATCCGCGCCCCGCTTCCCCTACCGGGCCGCCTTCCGCCCGGCTTGTCCGGGCGTACCCCTTCCGCCCCCGCCCCGCCGCCGGACCGGAGTCGCGGGCGGCCGGGTTCACCCCCTCTTCGTGCCGCGTCCTCCCCCGGTTCATCCACCGCCCCTGCCGATCGGCAGGGGCGGGAACGGTCCCGCCGGACGATGCGGTGGTCAGGAGCAGCCCGTAGCGTCCCCGACCATGGAAGGCATGACCAGCGTCGACTCTGACCTCTATCTCGACATCCTCGACTTCGGGCACAGCACGCCGGAGTGGTTCCAGAAGCTCGCCGAGATCTGGACGGAACTGGGGCTGCTGCTCTTCGCGGCGCTCTTCGTCGTCGCCTGGTGGCGCGCCCGGCGCGGTGACCCGAGCGCCCTGGCCGTCGCGGTCCTCGCCCCGCTCGGGACCGCCGTCGCCTACGTGATCAGCGAGGTCGCCAAGTCCTCGATCACGGAGGAGCGGCCCTGTCGGGCCGTCAAGGGCGCCCATCCGCTCATCGACTGCCCGGCACAGGGCGACTGGTCCTTCCCCAGCAACCACGCGACGATCGCGGCGGGCGCGGCCGTGGGCCTCATGCTCGCCTGGCGCGTGATCGCCTGGCTCACCCTGCCCATGGCGCTCCTCATGGCGTTCTCGCGGGTCTTCGTCGGCGTCCACTACCCGCACGACGTGGCCACCGGGCTCGTCCTCGGCACGCTCGCCTCGCTCGTCGTCGTCAAGCTCGGGACCCGCCCGCTCGCCGCGCTCGCGGCCACCATGCGGAATTCCTCGATCGGGCTCCTCACCTGGTTCGCCGGCCCGGGGCAGCGCCGCGCGGCGCACGCCGCGCCCTACGTCCGCTGAGCAGGCCCGCTCCTCATCCCTCCTCCCCCACCGGCAGCCCCGCCTCGTGCGCGAGCACGGCGGCGCGGACCCGGTTGGGGACGCCGAGCCGGTCGAGCACGACGCTCACGTACGCCTTCACCGTCGCCTCGCTCAGCCCGAGCCGCTCCGCGATGCCCGCGTTGGACAGCCCTCCCGCGAGCAGGACGAGGACCTCGCGCTCCCGGGGCGTGAGCCGGGCCACCGCCCGCCGCGCCCCGGCGGCCCGCTCCAGGCGCCGCCCGCCGAGCCCGTCCAGTACGTGCCGGGTCACGCGGGGCGCGAGGAACGCGCCGCCCGCCGCCAGCGCCCGCACCCCGGCGATGAGTTCGTAGGGGTCGCCGGACTTCAGCAGAAAGCCCGCCGCTCCGCCGGCGAGCGCCCGCTCCACGTACTCCGCCTCCGAGAACGTCGTGAGCATCCCGACCGCCGTGCCCGGCAGTTCCTGGGCGAACTCCTCCGCCGCGCCGAGCCCGTCGAGCACCGGCATCCGCACGTCGAGCAGTGCCACGTCGGGGCGCAGCCGCAGGCCCTCGGCGAGCGCCTCGCGCCCGTCGCCCGCCTGCCCGACGACCTCGATGCCCGGCGCGCTCGCCAGGATCGCCGCCACCCCCTCGCGCACGAGCCGTTCGTCGTCCGCGAGCAGCACCCGCACCGGGGCACCGCCCCCGGCTTGCTCCACTCCCACCCCGTCCTCCTCTCTCATCCCCCCAACTCCCCCAGTTCCCTGCGCGCGTCCCCCACCGCGCCCGCTCCCGGCACGACGGTCTTCTCCACGAGGCGCCCGTCCCTGAAGCAGAGCCGGTAGTGGTCCACGCTCACGAAGAGCCCCGGCACCGCCCGGTAGTAGCGGCACGCGGCCCCGGCCGGTCGCGGGGATTCCCGCTCGACCGGGACGTCATCGACCGTGCGCGCGGGGAGCCTCCGGGAGAGGTCCGCGTACGGCGTGCCCAGGCGGGCACTCGCGTAGGCGCGTGCGCCGAGCACGGAGTGACTGCGGCTGTACGCGTACCAGCCGAACCCGCCGCCGAGCAGGACCGCCCCGGCCACGACCCCCGCCACGACCAGCCCCCGCAACCGGCCCGGCCCGAGCACCGGCCCCGGCCCGGGCAGCACGCCGATGTCCGGGAGACCGCTCGCTGCGGAAGCTGGCCCGGTCGGGCGGCGGGAGCGGAGCCGGCCCGTTGCCCCGGGAGGCGAAGGGGCCGGTCCCTGCGCGGGCAGCCACACCTCCACGAGGTGGCCGCCTTCCTCCCCCGGTCCCGCGCCGAAGCGCCCGCCCGCCGCGCGGA
>NZ_JAAGLR010001128.1 GCF_010548245.1 Streptomyces sp. SID11385 | reverse complement strand
ACCGACGCGGCGGCCGTGACCGGGGCGGCGCCCGTGACCGACGCGGCGCCCGTCACCGGGGCGGCGCCCGTCACCGACTGGGAGTCCCGGGAGCGCACGCCCGGGACCCCGCCCCGCGTCCTCGTGATCGGGGCCGGGCTCGCGGGGCTCGCGGCGGGCTCGTACGGGCGGATGAGCGGGCTGCGGACGCTCGTCCTGGAGAAGCACGTCCTGCCCGGCGGCTGCTGCACCGCGTGGTCGCGCGAGGGATACGTCTTCGACTACTGCATCGAATGGCTCATCGGCACCGCCGAGGGCAACGAGGCGCACCAGGTGTGGCGCGAACTCGGCGCGCTCGACGGCAAGTCGGTGACGAACTTCGAGCTGTTCAACAAGGTCGTCGGCGGCGACGGCCGCGAGGTCGTCTTCTGGAACGACCCCGACCGCCTCGAAGCGCACCTCCTGGAGCTGTCCCCGGCGGACGCCCCGCACATCCGCGCGTACTGCCGCGACCTGCGACGCCTGCTCAAGGTCGAGCTGTACCCCTTCCTCACCGCGCCCGCGCTGAAGAGCTGGGGCGAGCGGCTGCGCACCCTGCGCACCGTCCTGCCCGTCTTCCGGCTCTTCTGGCGCAACGCCGCGATGCCGATGCACACCTTCGCGGACAAGTTCCAGGACCCCCTGCTGCGCACCGCGTTCCGCAACATCTTCTTCCAGGACCCCGAGGGCTTCCCCGTCCTGCCGTACCTCTTCAACATGGCGAGCGCCTACCACGGCAACGCGGGCTTCCCGCAGGGCGGTTCGCTCGGCCTCGCGCGCTCCGTCGAGGAGCGGTACACGCGGCTCGGCGGGGAGATCCGCTACCGGGCCCGCGTCGCACGCGTCCTCGTCGAGGACGATCGCGCGATCGGCGTCGAACTGCGCGGCGGGAAACGGCTCTACGCCGAGCACGTCATCTCCGCCGCCGACGGGGACACCACGATCAAGGGCCTGCTCGGCGGCCGGTACACGGGCCAGCGGATCGACAAGCTGTACGAGGAACTGCTCGACCAGGAAGGGACGTTGTTCCCCGCCGTCGTGTCGGCCTTCGTCGGCGTCGAGGGCGGCCTCCCCGAGGGCGAGGCGCACAGCACGACGTACCTCCTCGACGAGGAGGACGCGGCACGGCTCCCGGGCGGCCTCCAGTCCAGCATCGTCGTACAGCTCCGCTCCCGCTACGCCGACGGCTTCGCCCCCGAGGGCAAGTCCGTCGTGCACTGCACGTACTTCAGCGACTACGGCTACTGGGCGGACCTCCGTGCGAAGGACCGCCGCGCCTACCGCGCCCGCAAGGCCGAAGTCGCCTCCTTCGTCCGCGAGTTCCTGGAGCGGAAGTGGCCCGAGGTGGCCGGGCGCATTGAGCTGGTCGACGTCGCCTCGCCCGCCACGACGCGCCGCTACACCGGCAACCACAAGGGCTCGATCCTCGCCTGGAAGGCGTTCTCGGAGGCCGACGACATCTCCGCGAAGCTCGTCGGCAAGGACCGGATGCGCCTGCCGGGGCTCGCCGGCTTCTCCATGGCGGGCCAGTGGGTCGGCATGGGCGGGCTCATCCGCGCCGCGTCGACCGGGCGCTTCGCCATCCAGTACCTGTGCGACGAACTCGGACTGCCCTTCCGGGCGTTCGAGAGCGACAACGCCGAGCCCTGGCACCCCGGGAAGCTCGGCAGCCTTCCCCAACTGGACCGCTGGAACGAACGCGAGGAACGGGCCCGATGACGAGCGTCTACGAGGAAGGGCAGGCCCCATGACGAGCCGCCCCACCGCCCACCTGGCCCAGCTCGCCGAGGAGGAGCACAAACGCGCCCGGGCCAGGAACCGCCGCGAGACGATGCTGATCATCGGGGCGGGGCTCGGCGGCCTCTCCACCGGCGTCTACGCGCAGCTCAACGGCTACCGCTCCCGCGTCCTGGAGATGCACGAGATCCCGGGCGGCTGCTGCACCGCCTGGGAGCGCGGCGACTACACCCTGGACGCCTGCATCAGCTGGCTGCTCGGCAGCGGCCCCGGCAACGAGATGCACCAGATCTGGCTCGAACTCGGCGCGCTCCAGGGCAAGGAGGTCCGCCACTTCGACGTGTTCAACGTCGTCCGCGACACGGACGGGCGCGCGGTCTACTTCTACTCGGACCCCGACCGCCTCCAGGCCCACCTCACCGAGATCTCGCCCGCCGACGCCCGCCACATCAAGGGCTTCTGCGACAACCTCCGCTCCTTCCGCAAGGCCCTCGCCGTCTACCCCTTCCTCAAACCGGTCGGGCTCATGGGCAGGGTCGAGCGGATGCGGATGCTCGCCGGGTTCCTGCCGTACTTCAACGCGGTCCGCAAGACGATCTCGGTCCTCATGCGCGACTACTCGCAGAAGTTCCAGAACCCCTTGCTGCGCCGGGCGTTCAACTACGTGCTGTACGAGCGCCACCCCAACTTCCCAGTCCTGCCCACCCACTTCCAGATGGCCTCGCACGCCAACCTCTCCGCGGGCGTCCCCGAGGGCGGCTCGCTCGGCCTCGCGCGCTCCATCGAGCAGCGCTACCTGCGGCTCGGCGGGGAGGTCTCGTACAACACGAAGGTCGAAGAGGTCCTGATCGAGGGGGACTCGGCCGTCGGGGTGCGGCTGAGCGACGGCAGCGAAGTGCGCGCGGACATCGTCGTCGCCGCGTGCGACGGCCCGACCACGATGCGCTCGCTGCTCAAGGGCCGCGATCTCGGCAAGGAGTACGAGCGCCTGTACACCGACACGATCGAGAAACCCGGCATGGTCTTCCCCGGGTACGTGACGCTCTTCCTCGGCCTGAAGCGCGAGTTCCCCGAGGCCGACCCCTGCACGACGTACCTGCTCGACGACGACACGGCCGCGAAGCTCACCGGCATCCGCCACTCCAGCATCAACGTCCAGTTCCGCAACCGGCATTACCCCGAGCTGTCCCCGCCGGGCACGAGCGTCGTCTACGCCACGTACTTCTGCGACATCGCGCCGTGGCGCGCGCTCGACGAGGGCCCCGAGCAGCGCACCCGGCGCAAGGCCGGCGAGGAGCTGCACACGCTGCCGGTCAAGCACGGCCGCGGCTACTACGCCGCGAAGCACCAAGTGCGCGACACCCTCGTGGAGTTCCTGGAGGAGCGCTTCCCCGGGCTGAGCGACGCCATCGCCGTGCGGGACGTGTCGACGCCGCTCACGCAGGTCCGCTACACGGGCAACTTCGACGGGACCGTGCTCGGCTGGCAGCCCTTCGTGGAGAGCGGCGAGACGCTGGAGGAGCTGATCAAGAAGTACGGGCCCGGGGTCCCCGGGCTGACGAACTTCTACCAGTCGGGGGTCTGGGCCACGACCGGCGGGCTCATCCGCGCGGCGGCGGCCGGGCGGCACGTCATGCAGTTCGTCTGCCGCGACGACGACAAGGAATTCACGGCGTCCGTGGACACGCACGGACCGCTGCCGACCCACCGGGTCATCCCGGTGGGGCCGAGGGTGCCCGGGCCGGCCGCGGGGCCCGCGGACGACGGCGCCGTATCCGTACGCGTACCGCAGAAGGAGGAATCCCGGTGAAGACCAGCAAGTGGATCGTCCGCGAGCACATCAAGGGCACCCCGGACGTCTCGCGCGTCTACGAGCGCGTGGAGGAGGACCTGGACACCGACCTCGCCCCGCACCAGATGCTCCTGCGCACGCGGTACGTCTCCGTGGACCCCTACCTCCAGGGCATCACGCTCGACACCCCGATCGGCGCGCACATGGGCGCCGACACCATCATGGAGGTGCTGGAGGCCGGACCCGAAGCGCCTTTCCGCGAAGGGGAGTTGCTCCAGGGGTACGGGGGCTGGCGCACCCACCTGGTGAGCGACGGGAAGCCCGAGCTGTGGGCCACGGGAACCTTCCCGATGGTCTTCCCCGCGTACCGGCGGCTGCGGCCCGAGTGGTACGACGACGGGCTGCCGCTCTCGACGGCGCTCGGCGCGATGGGCGGCCCCGGGATGACCGCGTGGGGCACGCTGAGCAAGTTCCTCGACGTGCGCCCCGGCCAGACCCTCGTCATCAGCGGCGCCTCCGGCGCGGTCGGCGCCCTCGCCGGGCAGCTCGCGCGGTGCGCGGGCGCCCGCGTCGTCGGCACCACGTCGAGCCCCGCGAAACGCGACTACCTGCGCGGCCTCGGCTTCGACGAGGTCATCCTCTACCGCCACGGCGACAGCACCGAATCGGTCCGCGCGGCCCTGGAGACCGCCGCGCCCGACGGCGTCGACCGCTACTTCGACAACCTCGGCGGGGCCGTCACGGACGCCGTCTTCTCGATGCTCAACGTCGACAGCCGCGTCGCGGTGTGCTGGCAGTGGGCGACGCAGGTGGGCGGCGAGGCGATCGGCCCCCGCCTCTTCCCGTACATCATGTTCCCCCGCACCACGATCCGCGGCATCTTCTCCATCGAGTGGTTCACCGACGCCAACTGGCAGTCCCTGCATGAGCAGTTGGGCGGGAGCATCCGGCGCGCCGAGGTCGTGAGCGACCAGACGGTGTACGAGGGCTTCGACGCGATCCCCGAGGCGTACGGGAGCCTGTACGGGGCGCGCGAGGCGAACCGGGGGAAGGTGCTGGTGAAGGTGTGAGCGGCGGGACCGGCGGGGAGCGGGGGCCGCCCGGGGGCCCGCCCGCTCCCGCACCCCGCCCGCTCCCCCTCCCCGGAAGGTCCGCCGTGACCAGTACCCTCCCCACCCCCCTGCCCCCGATGCACCGCGTCCCCAGCGCGCCCTGCACGGCCCCGCACCCCTTCGTCCTGCCCGACGGCACCGCCGCGTGGCGCGTGAGCAGATACGCCGACGTGCGCGAAGTCCTCGGCGGAGGAAGCTTCACGCGGGCCGCGCTCTACGACGAGGAGCACGGGGACCGCCCGAGCGAGGGCGGCATCGTCGACGACCCCGAACTCCTCTTCAACCAGGACGGCCCCGAGCACCTGCGGCTGCGCCGCACGGTGGGACGGGCCTTCACACCGCGCGCGGTGGCCCACTGGGAGCCGTGGATCACCGCGACGGTCGAGGAACTGCTCGACGGGCTCGTCCGGCACGAGGGCCCCTTCGACCTCGTCTCCGGGCTCGCCCGGCCGCTCCCCGTCACCGTCATCACCCGGCTCCTCGGCCTCGACGGGGACGCGTGGGAGAAGATCGGGTACTGGAGCGACCTCGCCTTCACGGACGGCTCGCACTCGGCGGCCGAAGTCGCCTCCGGACTGGCCGACTTCACGAGCTTCGGCGGTGAACTCCTCGCGCTGCGGCGCAAGGAGCCCGGGGACGACCTGGTGAGCGGCATCGTGCAGGCCGCCGACGCCGAGGGCGGCATCCCGGAGTCCCAACTCGTGCGCTTGGTCTGCGGGATGGTGGTGGGCGGGCACGACAGCACCATGACGATGCTCGGCAACGTGCTCCTCTACCTGCTCGGCGAACGGCGCGACGCCTGGCCGCGCCTGACGGCCGTCGGTGCTGCGGGGCTCGCCGCCGACCGCCTTCTCCACTTCGTCCCCCTCGGCGAGGACCCCGGCAGCCTGCGCCGCTGCGTCGCCGACACCGAACTCGGCGGCGTCCGTATCCCAACGGGAGCGATCGTCGTGGCCGACATCGTCGCGGCGAACCGCGACCCCGAGGTCTTCCCGCCCGCCGAGAGGGAGGACCTCTTCAGCGAACTCCCCGCCCCCACCCTCGCCTTCGGCGGCGGTCCGCACTACTGCATGGGCGCCTGGCTTGCCCGCCTAGAACTCCGCACCGCCCTGAACCGCCTCGCGACCCGCCTCCCCGACCTGCGCCTCGTTTCCGGCGACGGGGGGAGCGGTGGCGTGGCCGACGGGGGAGTGGCCGACGGGGGAGTGGCCGACGGGGGAGTGGCCGACGGGGGAGTGGAGTGGCGGCTGGGGACGACGTCGCGGGGGCCGAAGAGGTTGATGGCGGTGGGGTGAGGGGGCGGTGGGGTGGGGTGGGGAGGCCGTCTTCGCCCAGGGGGCTGGGGCGAGGGGGTGTGCGGGGGCGAGGGCAGCCGCCTCCCGCCCTGGGGGGCGACAGGGGGCATCCGGGGGCGAGGGCAGCCCCCTCCCGCCCTGGGGGGCGACCCCAATTACCATCCTTCCGCAAGTTCACCCCCACCCCCGCCCATCCCGCCCAATCTGTGGATAACTTCCGCGAACCCGAAAAACCTCTCACTCTTTCGAGCGAGAGGCATGATCGGGCATTTCGGGTGATATCTCCACGAATCCTCAGGTGGGTGAGTGCTCACTCACCTCCCGGAGGGGTTCTCCACAGGCCCCACGGTGGCTCCGCGCCCGGTCGGCGCCGGGAGCGCCGGGAGCGCCGGGGGCCGCTGTCCGCGCGTCCCGCCCCGTATCGCCGCCCACGCTCCCGCCGCCGCCACCGGCGGGAGCGTGTAGCCCAGCCACGGGCAGGCCCCGTCCGCCAGGTGGCCCGCGACCGTCGCGCCCGCCGACGAGCCCGCGAGGATCGCCGTCACCGCCCACGTCATCGCCTCCGTGAGGCGCTGCGGCGGGACACGGCTGTGCAGCGTGTTCATCGCGGTGATCATCAC
>NZ_JAAGLR010001092.1 GCF_010548245.1 Streptomyces sp. SID11385 | reverse complement strand
CGGGAACGGCGCCGAGGTCGGCCGCGTCGAGCACGACGTCGGTCTCGGTGCGCCCGTTGACGGAGCGCACCGGCCCTGCCGGGCCCTGCGGCCCCGGCTCGCCGGGCGGCCCCGCGGGACCCGGCACGGTGACGTACTGGGTGCCCGCCGGGTCCGCGGGGGCGAGGTCGGCGAGGTCCACCTCGGGAACGGAGGCGGCGAGCGCGATGTGGTACGTGCGCGGGCGGCCCGCGCCGGTCAGGCGCTCGGTGACGGTGTACGTCCAGCCGGACGGGTTCCAGCCCTCCGCGTCGGTCGCGGGGAGCGTCACGTCGAGCCGGCCCTCGGCGTCGAGCACGGCCGTGGTGGGGCCGCCGACGAAGAGGTCGGCGGCGGAGTGGGTGAGCAGCGCCGGCGGCTGGAAGACGACGTTCCCGCCGAGCGGGTGGCCGTCGAGGCCGAGGTAGCGGGCGGTGAGCCGGACGGTGGGGATGGATTCGGGCAGCACGGGACCTCCGTGGGTGGTGAGGGAAGCGGGGGAAGGACGAGGGGAGGAGTGGGGGTCCCGCTCAGGACTGCACCCCGTACAGCCCCCGCGGCTGGCAGGCGACCGTGTCGCCCGCGGCGGCGACCCTGGCCTGGATCTCGAAGGCGACGACGTCCCCGAAGGAGCCGGGCAGGTCGGCCAGGAACGTCACGGTCTGGTCCGCCGCGCCCGTCACCGCCTGTTCCTCGCCGACGGGGCTGCCGTTGACGAGCAGCCGGACGGCGGCGCCGGGCGAGCCCGAGACGCCGATGAGGCCGTACACCTTCGGGTGCTGGGCAAAACCGGGGCCCGCGTAGAGCGTTGTCCACGCGGTGGCCGTCGTGGACTGCCAGCCGCTCGTGGCGACCGGTACGGGCGTGGGGAAGGGCAGGTACGGGCGGCTCAGCCCTCCTCGTCCGGTGTCCGTGGCCAGGACCGTGTTGCCCCGGTGGTCCAGCACGCGCAGCGCCTGGACCGGGGCCTTCTCGGGGTCGGTGGTGAGCAGCGAGAGGGCGAGCGAGCCGTCGTCGCGGCGCAGCGCGAACCCCTGCTGGTACTGCCCGGTGTCGCGGTCCGGTTCGACGCGGCCCACGAGGAGCAGGTCGTCGCCGTGCGAGGTGCGGGCCCGGATGCGGCCCTGGTCGCCGACGACGATGTCCCCGTTGCCGACCTGGTTCATCGGCGGGCCGCTGTTGGCGCTCGCCATGAGGCCGCGCACCCGGCGTTCGATGTCCCTGATGCGGTCGAGGAGATCGGTGGGCACTGTGGCCATGGTTCACATCCCTTCGAGGTAGAGCGTCGCCGTCTCGGCCTTGGCGCGCTGGGGTGGTTCGACGGCGAGGCCGACGACCCGGTAGCGCTCCTCCCGCGGCTCCTGGTGCCACAGGTCGCGCAGGCGCAGCCGTACGTTCGCGCCGAGCAGCGCGGGCGAGATCCGCCCGTCGAGGCGCACGGTGATCTCCGGGATCACCTCGGGCATCCGCTGCCGGGCGAGCTGGGCCTGGGCCAGGGAGCGCAGGACCGTCTCGTCGCTGACCCCGCTGTGGTCCGAGGTGGCCTCCAGGCGCGGCCAGCCGGCCGCGAGGTCCTCGGGGGACTCGACCAGGACGGTGAGCGGCTGGGACTCCTCGGCCTGGTCGGCGTTGGGCGAGTCCCCGCGCGCCACCCACACGTCGGCCTGCACGGTCGAGTCGGCGGGGAGGCTGTAGGTGAGCACCTGGCCGGGGTGGTCGAGCACGAGGTCCTCGGCGCTGCCGCTGATCAGCGGGTGACCGAGCTGGAGTCGCTTGGCGCGGCGTCCGTCGGCGTCCCGGTAGCAGCGCAGCCGCCACTCGAAGCCGTCGTCGAACTGGGCTATCTGGTCGAGGAGTTCGCGGATGCGGGCGAGCCCGGAGGCGGCGAAGGAGACGCTCCGCGCGATGCCGGAGACCTCGCTGCCGAGCTGGATGCCGATGTCGCCGCCCGGCTGCTCCTGGGCGTGCGCGACCAGCATCCGGGCGAGGTCGAACTGGTCGACGGCCGTCGCGGTGAAGTCGTGCGCGAGGATGCGGTGATCGAGGTAGGAGTCGAAGGTCCCGGCCTGGAACTCGACCTGTATCCGGCCGCGTTCGTCGCTGGAGGGGGTACGGGTCCACAGCACCCCGCCCCACCAGACGTCCCCGTCCCGCTCCAGCCACACCGCCGTGCGCCCGGGCACGAGTGCCGTGCGGGCGCGCGCGGCGAGCGCGGCGTCCGGGAGCGGGACGGTCGCCGAGAGCGAGCCGGCCTTTCCTATGTAGTCGTCGAACTTGGTGTCCGTCAGGGGCAGTACGTCGATGACCTGGTCGGTGCGCAGATCGCAGAAGACGGCCCGGTAGACGGGGGTGAGGGGCGCGTACGCGGTACGCGGGGAAGCCGGCACGCGGCGGCTCCTTCCGGAGGACGGGGCCGACCTAGAAGACGGGGTCGACGCGGATGAAGCGGTTGTCGAACCAGTGGTTGTTCGTGGCGGCGCTCGCGCTGTAGGCGGAGACGGCCGCGTAGGTGGCGCCCGTGACGAGTCCGGTGATCTGGAAGGTCGTGGCGACCGACTGCATGTCGCGTCCCGTGGTGGTCGCGCAGCGGGTCTCGTCGCTCGCGCCCCCGAGGATCAGCGCGCCGTCCTTGCGCAGGTTGATGGTCATCCGTCCCCAGCCGCCGTCCACCGAGGAACGGCCCTGGTACCCGACGGTGACGAGGACCTTCCCGGAGGCGGGCGCCGTGAAGGTCGTGGTCACCGTCGGGCCGTTGGTGTCGGTGAGGGCCTCGGTCCAGGCGGTCGCCTTGCAGTAGCCGCCGTCGTTGTTGTACGCGAACGACGGGCTCGGCACCGCGACGGTCCACGCCGTGCCGTTCCAGCGCTCCAGGCGGCCCGCGTTGTCGCGGTACTGCCCGGTGTAGGCGCCGGTGGCGAGCTGGCCGTTCGGGGCGATGCCGCCGAGCTGCGCCGGGTAGCCGAGCCAGCGGGTGCCGTCCCAGCGCTGGAGCTGGCTGCCGCTGTCGCGGTACTGGCCCGGGTAGGCGCCCTGCTCGGCGGCGCCCCCGTACAGCGGCAGGATGCCGCCGACGGCGACGGTCGTGGTGCGCAGTTCGGCGACGGCGCTCGTCCAGTTGATGCCCCCCGTGCCCACCGAGGCGCCCGCCGGGACGAGGACGGTGGCGAGCGGCAGCGAGGCGGGCGGGGTCTGCGGGGCCTGCGGGGTGGCCCCCGCCGTGCCCTGGACGATTTCGAGTACGGCCTCGGTGCGGCCCGTGTCGTCGAACTGGGCGTCGTAGACCCGCAGGACGACGAGGTCGGTGCGCGGGTTGTTGGGGTCGCCGTCCGCGAAGGTGAGGGCGGTGTAGTCGGTGAGGACGACGGGGTAGGCCCCGGCGGCCTCGGAGCCCTGGACGACGGCGCGGCCCGGGGCGATGGTGGCGGTCATCCCGGCGCTCGCGCCGAAGACGTAGAGCCCGGACATGAGCGACTTGCCGTCCGGCGAGCCGGGGACGATGCCGCTGCGGCTCGCGAGGCCGCTGGTCGGGGTCATGGTGCCGAGGGGAGCGAGGCGGGTGTCGGTGCGGGACTGACCGGACTCGGCGTCGGTGCGGGTGACGAGCCAGGCGCTGCGGACGGGCATGGGGTCTCCTGGGAGCTGGTGGGTGTACGGGTACGGGGCCGGGCGGGGTCTACCAGTGCCCGTCGCGCCAGCGGACCGTGACGTGGGCCGCCGGGTCGGGGGTGGTGTCGTCGGCGCGGAAGGCGAGGTCGGTGGTGCCCGGTTCGAGCTGGAAGAGCTGCTCGGGCGAGGAGTCGGGGGTCGCGGTGTAGAGGCGGGAGGCGGTGCCGTTGAGCAGGACGGTCCCGGCCTCGGCGTCGACGGTGAGCACGTCTCCCGCGCCGAGCGCGAGCGCGTACTGGAGCTGCCGGCCGTCCGAGAGCCGCGTGAGCGAGGGGCGCTGCACCGGGCCGTGGAACTCGATCACCGGGCGCACGGCCGCGCTGCCGTCGTTGAGCGCGGTGAGCGAGCCGGCCGTGCCGAGGGCGCCCCAGTCGAGCGGCCAGCTCAGGTGCGGGCCGTTCGTGTCGTCCCAGGACAGCCCGGCCTCTGCGCTGGGCAGTCCGGTGCGGGCCTCGTGGAGCGCGATGCCGTAGCGGCGCGGGTCGGTCGCGGTCCACTGGAGGCTGAGCTTGGCGACGCCCTGGGTCGCGTAGCCGCGGTCCTGCGGCACGACGCGGCGGCTCACCCTGGCCCGTACGGCGAGCGTCTCGCCGAGCAGCCGCACGGCGAGCCAGCGTTCGCCGCCGTCGGGGGCGGTCGCGGCGCGCA
>NZ_JAAGLR010001061.1 GCF_010548245.1 Streptomyces sp. SID11385 | reverse complement strand
GGACGTGGGGCTGTGCCCGCCGGGCGCGGTGGCCCTCGCGCGCGAGCACGCCGACCTCGTCCTCGGCGGCAAGGACCTGGGGGCGGCGGCGCACGCGGTGCGGGCCGGGCGGAGCGGGACGGCGACGGTCCTCGCGTACCTGCGCGCCGCGCTCTCCTCGAACCTCGGCAACGTCGTGGCGATGCTCGTCGCGGGGCTGCTCCTGCCGTTCCTGCCGATGCTGCCCGCGCAGGTCCTGGTGCAGAACCTGTGCTTCGACGTGGCACAGACCGCGTACGTGCGGCGGGGGGCCGCCGCCCGCCCGTCGCCGGGGCCGTTGCCGCTGCGCACGCGGGCGCTGGTGCGGCAGATCCTCGGGTACGGGGTGCTCAACGCGGGGGTCGACGTGCTGACCTTCGCGGTGCTCGCGTGGGGCGCCGGGGGTGCGGCGGGGGCGCGGTGGGAGGCGCTGTTCCACGCGGGGTGGTTCACCGAGAACCTGCTGACGCAGGCGCTCGTCCTGGTGTTGCTGCGGCCGGGGGCGGGGCGGGTGCCGAAGGCGTTGGGGGCGGCGGTGGCGGGCCTCGTCGTGGTGGCGGTGGCGCTGCCGCCGAGCCCGGCGGGCGCCGCGCTGGGGATGGTGGCGCTGCCGTGGCGGGTGTGGGCGGGGGTGGCGGTGCTGATGCTCGCGTACGGGGGCGCGCTGCGGTGGCTGCGCGCCCGGCGGCGGGCGGGCGATCAGCCGTAGGAGAGGTCCTCGCAGGGGTTCTCGTCGGCCGAGCGGGCGTCGGAGCCGACCGGTTTGGCGGGTGCGGAGGACTGGGGTGCCGTGGGGGCCGAGGCGGGGTCGTCGGCGTAGGTACGGCCGAGGGTGACGGTGATGCCGGGCGTGTCGCTCTCGGTGAGGTGCGCGCCGGGGAACCAGTGGGCGGTGGTCGTCGCGGACTTCTTCTCGCCCGGTCCGTAGCCGATGGTCGTGGTGGCGGCGGTGAGGTCGGTGGCGTTGCCCGTCGAGGCGACGGTGAAGCCGCCCGCGCCGAGGATGCCCGCGGCCTTCGCGGCGAGTCCGGGCACCGTGGTGCCGTTGCGGACCGCGACGGTGATCCCGGCGCCCGTGAGGGGCGCGGCGCTCTTGTCCGGGCTCTTCTCGCCGTTCTTCGTCTCGCCGGACTTCGGCTTGTCCTTCTCCGTGCCGGCGAGCGGCTTGTCGGCCTTGAGCGCGGCCCAGAGCCGGTCGGCGTCGGGCTGGACGACCGCGACGCGCTCGCCCTCGTACCGCCAGGGGACGGTGACGAACTTGGTGTTGTGCAGGTCGACGTTCTTGAGCGAGAGGCCGAAGGAGAGCATCTTGTCGGCGGAGCCGAGCCCGGGATCGACGGTCATCGAGCCGGTCGCCGCCTCGGCGAGGGGCAGGAGCTTGGTGGGCGTGAGGCCCTTCTCCTTCACCTTCTTCAGGAGCGCGGAGACGAAGGCCTGCTGGCGCTTGATGCGGCCGATGTCGGAGCCGTCGCCGACGCCGTGCCGCAGCCGCACGTAGTCGAGTGCGCGCTGGCCGGAGACTTTCTGGAGCCCTTCGTGGAAGACGAGGTCGCCGCGCGTGGGCCGCTTGGGGCTCAGGTCGCGCTGGTAGATGTCGTTGGGCAGGCAGACGGGGACGCCGCCGACGACCGAGGTCAGCTCCGAGAACCCGTTGAAGTCCACGACGACGGTGTGGTCGACGCGGAGCCCGGTGAGCTTCTCCACGGTGTTCTGCGTGCAGGCCGGGTTGCCCTTCTCGGTCTGGCCCACGGTGAACGCCGCGTTGAACATGGTGTTCGGCTGGGGCTCGCTCCAGCTCCCGTCGGGCAGCCGGCAGCGGGGGATCTCGACGAGCGTGTCACGGGGCACCGAGACGGCGACGGCGTGCCGGTGGTCGGCGTAGACGTGGAGCAGGAAGGCGGTGTCGGAGCGGCCGATGTCGCCCTCGCCGCCGCCGAGTTCCTTGTTCTTGCCGGAGCGCGTGTCGGAGCCGATGACGAGGATGTTCTCGCCGGGCCCGGTGTCGTCGGGCCGTTCCTTGGAAACCCCGTCCTGACTGAACGTACCGATGTCACCGCTGAGTTTGAGCCACACCCAGCCGAAGCCGCCGCAGGCGAGGACGGCGAAGGCCGCGAGCACGCCGAGTCCCCTGAGGAGCCGCGAGCGGCCCTTCGCGCGGGACCGCCGGGCCCCGGACCGCCGTTCTCCCGGCCGGGAGGACGCTCCGCCCTTCGCCGGTTCCTTGCGCGTCATGCTCGTACCCCTCGGTGGCTCGTTCCCCACGGTCGGCCGGCCCCCTGACCGACTCCGCCCACGGCTGTACAGTTGCGCAATGTAGCAAGCTTCCCGGGGTGCGCGCGCTGTCCGGCCCCCGGCTCTCCCCGACCCGGAACGAGGCGATCATGATCCGCAACGGACTCGAACCCTGGCACCTCCTCATTCTTCTTGTCGTGGTCGTCGTGCTCTTCGGTTCCCGCAAACTGCCCGACACCGCGAGAGCGCTGGGCAAGTCGCTGCGCATCCTGAAGAGCGAGACGAGGGCGCTGCGCGCGGAGCACGAGTCCCCCGAGGCGGGAGGGGACCCGCGCCCCGCGCGCGAGGCCGGCTGAGGCTCCCGGTCTCAGTAGCCGCGTGTGATCCACTCGTCCAGGTGCGGGGCCTCGGCGCCGATCGTCGTGCTGTCACCGTGCCCGGGGCGCACCTCGGTCCCGGACGGCAGGCCGAGGAGCTTCCAGCGGATCGACTCGATGATGGTCGGGAAGTCGCTGAAGGACCGTCCGGTGGCCCCGGGGCCGCCCGCGAAGAGCGTGTCCCCGGTGAAGACCGTGCCGAGCGCGGGGGCGTACAGGCACACCGCGCCGGGCGAGTGGCCCGGCGTGTGCAGCACCGTCAGCTCCGTACCGGCGACACCGAGGACCTGACCGTCCGCCAGTTCGCCGTCCGGCAGTATCCCCGGGTGCGTGAGCTTCCAGAGCGGCACGTCCTCCGGGTGGAGCAGCACGGAGGCGTCGGTGACCTCGGCGAGCGCGGGCGCCGCGTCGATGTGGTCATCGTGCGCGTGGGTGCACACGATCGCGACGACGCGCCGGTTCCCGACCGCGCGGGCGATCGCCTCGGCGTCGTGTGCCGCGTCGATGACGAGGACTTCCTCGTCGTCGCCGACGAGCCAGACGTTGTTGTCGACGTCCCAGGTGTCGCCGTCGAGCGAGAAGGTGCCCGAGGTGACGAGGTTCTCCACACGTACCGTCATCAGAAGATCACCACCGAGCGGAGCACGTCGCCGTCGTGCATCTTCGTGAACGCCTGCTCGACCTGGTCCAGCGCGATCGTCTCGGTGACGAAGGCGTCCAGATCGAGGCGGCCCTGGCGGTAGAGGTCGATGAGCATCGGGAAGTCGCGTGAGGGCAGGCAGTCCCCGTACCAGGAGGACTTGAGCGCGCCGCCGCGCCCGAAGACGTCGATGAGCGGCAGGTCGATGCGCATCTCGGGGGTCGGGACGCCGACGAGGACGACGGTGCCCGCGAGGTCGCGGGCGTAGAACGCCTGCTCGTACGTCTCGGGGCGGCCGACCGCCTCGATGACGACGTCGGCGCCGAAGCCGCCGGTCAGCTCGCGGATCGCCTCGACCGGGTCGGTCGTGCGCGAGTTGACGGTGTGGGTCGCGCCGAGCTTCCGGGCGGTCTCCAGCTTGCGGTCCTCGACATCGACGGCGATGATCTTCGACGCTCCGGCGAGGCGGGCGCCCATGACGGCCGCGTCGCCGACGCCGCCGCAGCCGATCACGGCGACCGAGTCGCCCCGCGTGACGCCGCCGGTGTTGATGGCCGCGCCGATGCCCGCCATGACACCGCAGCCGAGGAGCCCGGCGGCTGCCGGGGACGCCTCCGGGTCGACCTTGGTGCACTGCCCGGCGGCGACGAGGGTCTTCTCCGCGAAGGCGCCGATGCCGAGCGCCGGGGTCAGCTCGGTGCCGTCCTCCAGCGTCATGCGCTGCTTCGCGTTGTGCGTGGCGAAGCAGTACTGCGGCTCGCCGCGCTTGCAGGCGCGGCACTCGCCGCACACCGCGCGCCAGTTGAGGATCACGAAGTCGCCGGGAGCGACCTCGGTGACGCCCTCGCCGACCGATTCGACGATCCCGGACGCCTCGTGGCCGAGCAGGAAGGGGAACTCGTCGTTGACCCCGCCCTCCCGGTAGTGGAGGTCCGTATGACAGACCCCGCACGCCTGGACGCGTACGACCGCCTCGCCGGGGCCGGGGTCCGGGACGGTGATCGTGGCGATCTCGACCGCGGCCCCCTTCGCCCGTGCGATGACGCCCTGCACCTGCTGTGGCATGAATGCCGCCTCTCTCGTTCTGACCTGTCCGGCCCGCTCGGTGCCCGCGTGGAAATGCGGGGGGTCCGCGACAGGGGCGATTCTCCCCCAGCAGTCCCTGCCCACCGCCGAGGGGGAGACTCCCGGCGGGTCCGCGCCGCGCCCGCTACCCTGTGGATTTTCACCGGAGGGGGAACCGTGCGCGTCGGCGGGGCGAGGGAAGCGGCCCGGGACTGGGTGGCCCGGCACGGGCGCGCGCTGCCCGGCTTCGCGGGGGCGTACTTCAGCGGCTCGACGGTGGGGCTCGACGCGGCGGCGACGCTCTCGCCGTACGCGGACGTCGACCTCGTCGTCGTCCTCGACACGCCGCGCCCGCCGCCGAAGCCGGGCAAGTTCCGGCACCTGGGGGCACTCCTGGAGGTCACGTACGAGCCGTGGGCGGCGCTCGCTTCGGCGCACACGGTGCTCGGCGACTACCACCTGGCGCCGCCCCTGGCCCGTACGGACACCCTGATCGCCGACCCGGACGGGCGGCTCGCCGCGCTCGTCACCGAGGTCGCCGGCGGCTTCGCCCGCCCGGAGCACGTCCTGCGCCGCTGCGCGCACGCGGCGGGGCGGGTGCGGGGCGGGCTCGCGGCGATTCCCGCGGACGCGCCCTGGCACGAACAGGTCACGGCGTGGCTCTTCCCGAGCGGGGTCACCGCGCACGTCCTGCTCGTCGCCGCGCTGCGCAACCCGACGATCCGGCTGCGGTACCCGGCCGTCCGCGACGTCCTCGTCCCCGGCCCGGACGAGGCGCTGTACGAGGAACTGCTCGGCGCGCTCGGCTGCGCGCACCTGGACCGGGCCCGTGTCACGGAGCACCTGGCCGTGCTCGCGGAGACGTTCGACGCGACGGCGGAGGTCCCGGTGCGCACGCCCTTCCCGTACGCGGCCGACCTGCGGCCCGAGGCGCGGCCGGTCGCGGTGGCGGGCAGCGCGGATCTCGTGGCGCGGGGGCTGCACCGCGAGGCGGTCTTCTGGATCGTCGCGACGCTCGCCCGCTGCCACACCGTGCTCGCCGCCGACGCCCCGGCGGCCCACCGCCGCTTCCTGCCCGGCTTCCGCGCCGTCCTCGCCGACCTGGGCCTGCACGGGTACCCGGACCTGCGGGCACGCGGGGCGCGGACGGCCGCCGTGCTCCTTCCGCGCGTCGAGGAGACGGCGGCCCGGCTCGTGCGCGAGAGGGCGCTCCCACCCCGCACCGGCACGTGAGATGTGACTGTCACACACATCACTCGTTTGACGGAGTGCACCACGCCCCACGCCCCGTCACCCGAAAGGCGCCCCCCATGCCGACGCGTTCGCGGCCCTCCCCCACCGCCGGGGAGCGGATCGACCTCGACCTCGCCGAAGCCGCCCTCGTCGAGCGGTACGCACGCCTGGTACGGCTCACCTACCTCGTCCTGCCCACCTCGCTCACCCGGCACCGCCGGGTCCTCACGGCGCACGGCATCGTGCAGCGGGCCCTGCCGGGCACCGGCACGCGGCTCCTGCGCCCCGCGCCGCGCCGGGTC
>NZ_JAAGLR010001026.1 GCF_010548245.1 Streptomyces sp. SID11385 | reverse complement strand
CGGCGGCGCGGTCGGGGCGGCGCCGGGCGCGGGGGTGTTGAGGAGGGCCGTGCAGGCCAGTTGGCGGCTCGCGCGGGCGGAGAGCCGGGGCGTCCCCTTCGGGAACCGGAGGTCCAGGGTCGTGGCACTCGCGGCGAGGCCCGGGAGGGGGAGGCTCTTCGGCAGCTCCGTCTTCAGCGTCGTGCGTTCCGTGGACGAAGGGCCTCGGAGGAGCGCCCGGAGCGCGCCGCGCGCGGAGGCGTCCGGGCGGGGCGCGGCACGGAGGGTGTCCGGCTCGTCCCGTACGAAGAAGTAGACGCCGTCGGTCAGGCGCAGGCCCGTCGCCGGGGCGCCGACCTCGATGACGCCCGTGGGCGGGACCCCGCAGGCGGCGAGGAGGCCGGCGGCGGAGAGGACGAGGGCGGCGCGCGCGAGCGCGCGCGGGGAGCGGGGCCGCCTCGTCTTCGTACCTCCACGGGGTCGCCTCATGCCCGTACCTCCGTGGCCTGCGCCGGGCTCTCCGGTGGTGTGCGCGGCAGGCGGACGGTGAAGACCGCGCCGCCGTCCGGGCGGTTGGCCGCCGTCACGGTGCCGCCGTGCAGACGGACGTTCTCGTGCGTGATCGCGAGGCCCAGGCCGCTGCTCTCGCTGCGGGTACGGGCCGCCCCTGCCTTGAAGAAGCGGTCGAAGAGGTGCGGGAGCGCGGCCCCGGGGATGCCGGGGCCCCGGTCGCTCACCTCGATCTCCGCGCCGCCCGGCCCCGGCAGCGGGCGCAGCGCGAGGCGGACCGGCGCGCCGCCGTGCTTGAGGGCGTTGCCGACGAGGTTCGCGACGACGACGTCGAGACGGCGCGGGTCGACGCGGGCCCGTACCCCCGCCGGGAGTTCCGTCTCCACCCGGCCCGTCCACCCACGGGTGGAAAGCGTGTGGCGCAGGGACTCCGCGAGGTCGAGATCGTCGGCGTGCAGGGCGACGGCCCCCGCGTCGAAACGGGAGATCTCCATCAGGTCCTCCACGAGGCGCGCGAGGCGCATCGTCTCCTCCGTCACGAGCCGCACCGCGTCGGCCGTGTCCTTGTCGAACCGCGGGGCCTCCTCGGCGAGGACGTCCGTCACCGCCGTCATCGCGGCGAGCGGCGTGCGCAGTTCGTGCGAGACGTCGGCGGCGAAGCGTCGCGCCCGCGCCTCCATCAGGCGCAACTCCGCGACCGACTTCTCCAGCGCCGCCGCCGTCTCGTTGAACGCCCCCGCGAGCCCCGCGAGTTCGTCCGAGCCCTGCACTTTCAGCCGGGTCCCGAGGTCTCCTTCGGCCATCCGCCGCTGCGCTCCCCGCAACTCCCGCACGGGCCGCAGCACCCCGCGCGCGAGGAGCAGCGCGAGCAGCACGGCGAGCCCGAGCGCGGGCAGCGCGGCCCGCTCGACGGCGCTCACGAGCGCCGCCACGTACGCCTCCTCGCTCGACTGCGAAACGAGGAGGTAGACGGAGAGGCCGCTCCGGGCCCGGGAATCGCCCGCGTACGTCACGGGCAGGCCGACGACGAGGACGGTCCCGCCGCTCGCGCGCACCCGCTGGAAGACCGCGACCGAGTGGGTCTCCACCCGGCCGCGCAGCTCCCGTCCGATCAGCCCGGGCGCCGGGCCGCTGCCCGCGTCGGCCCGCAGCCCCCCGTACGTGGCGACGACGCGCCAGCCCTGCGCGCGGTGCCCCGAGACGAGATGGCTCGCCAGCTCTTGCAGCGTGGCCTGACCGGCGGGCGTCGGGATACCGGGCACCACCTGCCCGACCTCGTCCCTGAACTGGTCCACCACGCTGTCCTGGCTCCGCTGCAACACCCCGTTCCGCGCCTCGCGGAAGGTCAGCGCGCCGGTCCCGAGCGCGCTGACGACGGCGACGAGCGCGAAGGCGAGCACCATGCGGCCCCGGAGCCCGCCGAAGGAGGGGAGGTGGGGGAGGGGGCGGCGACGGCGGCGGGGAGCGGGCTCCACGGGGGGAGGCCCAATTCCGTCGCCGGGGGTGGTCCCCTCGCCGGGGGCGGCTCCGTCGCCGGGGGCGGCCCCCGTCTCCGTACCTTCGCCCGGCCCCCGCGCCCCCGCGTCCCGCACCCCCCTCATCCCCCGCTCCCCCCGCGGAAGCGGTAGCCGAAGCCCCGGACCGTCTCGACGCGGTCCGCCGCCGCCGCGAGCTTGTTGCGCAGGCGCTTCACGCAGGCGTCGACCAGGCGGATGTCGCCGTGGTAGCTGTGCTCCCAGACCGCCTCCAGGAGTTGCTGACGGCTGAGCACCTGCCCGGGGGAGGCCGAGAGGGTCAGCAGGAGGCGGAGTTCGGAGGGGGCGAGCGGGACCGGGGTGCCCTCGTGGGCGACACGCAGGCCCGCGCGGTCGATGGTGAGGGGGCCGTGCGCCTCGGGCGGCGGGGTGCCGGGCGTGTCCAGGCGGCGCAGGACCGCGCGGATGCGCGCGTCGAGCACCCGGGCCCGCACCGGCTTGACGACGTAGTCGTCCGCCCCCGCCTCCAGGCCCACCACGACATCGATGTCGTCGCCCCGCGCGCTCACGATGAGCAGCGGCACGTGCGCCCGCTCGGGCGTGCGCAGCCTCCGGCACACCTCCAGGCCGTCCATGCCGGGCAGCATCAGGTCGAGCACCACGACCTCGGGCACGGCACTGGCGAAGGCCGCGAGCCCCTCCTCGCCGCTCGCCGCCGCCCGCACCTCGTGCCCCTGACGCCGGAGCCCGAGGGTGACGGCCCGGCGGACGGACTCGTCATCCTCGATGAGCAGTACGCGGGACATGCGCCCAGTATGCGTGTGCGGAGGTCGATCATCCGTTCGGGCACGGGGGCGCGTGCGGCGGTTGTTACGGAACGGTCTTACGGGCGGCCCAGCACGGTGACGCCCGCTGTGCAGCCTGGAACGGCTCCGTCGCCGACACCGAGGAACCCGGCCCGCCCATGCGCCCCATGAAATCCGCCCCCGGCGGCTCCCGCACCGCCCGCCGCGCCGAGACCCGCAAGGCCAAGGGCCGCAGGCAACTCCTGCTCGGGTTCGCCGCGCTCGCCGTCGTGACCCTGCTCGCCGCCGGTCTCGTCACGCGCGGCGGCGACGGCGGTACGGAGGCGGAGACGGCGCACTCGTCCGGTACGAGTTCCTCGCCGGAGGCGCGCCGCACCGAGGCGCGCGGACGACCGGGCACCTCGTCCGGGGCGGAGGGGTCCACGGAGGCGAAGCCCTCGGCTTCCCCCAAGGCCCCCGCCTCGCCCAAGGCCCCGGACCCCGGCCCGAAGAGCGGCACCGGGATCTTCACCACCGCCTCGGCGAGCGGCGGCCTCGTCGGGCACGGCGCGACCGTGCGCCGGTACACCGTGCAGGTCGAGGGCGGCAGCGGCATATCGGCGACGGAGGCGGCGCGCGAGATCGAGCGCGTCCTCGCCGACCCGCGCGGCTGGACGGCCGACGGCCGCGACTCCTTCCAGCTCGTCGGCTCCGGGCCGCACGACTTCGACGTGAAGATCGCGACGCCCGACACGGTGGACAAGCTGTGCGGGCAGGCCGGACTCGACACGCACGGCGAGGTCAACTGCGACGTCGGCAGCCAGGTCATCGTCAACCTCAAGCGCTGGCTGACCGGTTCGCCCGAGTTCTCGGGCCCGGTGAAGGAGTACCGCGCGCTGATCATCAACCACGAGGTCGGCCACCGCATCGGCCACGGCCACGAGACCTGCCCCGGCCCCGGACGCCCCGCGCCCGCGATGATGCAGCAGATCTACGGGCTCAAGGGCTGCGCGCCGAACGCGTGGCCGTACGACGGGAAGGGGACGTACCTGGGCGGGCCCTCGGTGCCCTGACCCGGACGCGGGCCGGTACGTGCTGCCCGTACCGTGTGGGGCCCGCGCCCCCTCAGCCCGCCACCCCCTCAGCCCGCCACCCCCCGCCCCTCCGCGTCGAGCCGCGCCGGCAGCCCGAAGAGCGGGAACCAGCGGGCCGTGTCCAGGAAGCAGTGCACGCCCCTGATGCGGCCCCCGTCCAGGTCCATGACCTGCACCGCCCAGGGCGAGAAGCCCGAGCCGTCCGGCTCCGGGTGGTAGTGCGCGAAGGCCGGGGCGCCGTTCGCGACGGTCGGCACGAGGCGCGAGCCCCGGCAGACCGAGCCGGTGCCGAGCATCCAGCCCGTGAAGTTCTCCGGGCCGACGAGCCACAGGTCGTACGGCGGCATGGACATCACGACGTCCTCGTGGAGCAGCGCCGTCAGCGCCTCCATGTCGTAGCCCTCGAAGGCGGCCACGTACCGGTCCAGGAGCGCGCGTTGCGCGGCGTCGAGCGGGGCGACGGGGTCGCTCGGCCGCACCGGGTGCTCGGCGAGGGTCGCGCGGGCGCGCTGGAGCGCGCTGTTGACGCCCGCCACCGTCGTGTCGAGCAACTGGGCGACCTCCTGCGCCCGCCAGGCGAGGACCTCGCGCAGGATCAGCACCGCGCGCTGCTTCGCCGGGAGGTGCTGGAGGGCGGCGACGAAGGCGAGGCGCACGGAGTCGCGGAGCGCGGCGGTCTCCGCCGGGTCGGCCGGATTGGCCGGGAGCACCTTCGCGTCGGGCACGGGCTCCAGCCACGTCGGCTCGGGGCGCGCCTTGAGGACGGCGCCCGCCGCGGGCTGCGGCGAGGTGAGGTCCATGGGGAGCGCGCGCCTCTTGCCGGCGTTGAGCGCGTCGACGCAGACGTTGGTGGCGATGCGGTAGAGCCACGAGCGCAGCGAGGAACGGCCCTCGAAGGAGTCGAGCGCCTTCCACGCCCGCACCATCGTCTCCTGCACCGCGTCCTCGGCCTCGAAGGGCGAACCGAGCATCCGGTAGCAGTAGCCCGTCAACTCCCTGCGGTACTCCTCAAGACGCGCGTCCGTCACGGTCGCCCCCGCCTCGCCCACGACATACCCCCGGCTCGGAAAAAAGCATGTGGAAGACCCGCCCCCGCGCGGCCGCGACGACGGTCCTGCGGACGCTACAGGAGCCCACTGACAACGGCCCTTGTTCGCCCGAATTCCGCCTGGGGGGACGGGGGATGAGGTACGGGGACACGGGGTGCGGGACGGCCTGCGGTACGGGTACGGGGCCCGCGCAGATCCGCCCCGCCGCTCCCCCGCCCTGCTGCTCGCTCACCCCCGCCGCGCCGCCACCGTCCCCAGCAGCGTCACGCCCACGACGCCCGCCACCGCGAGCAGCCCGAGGAGGACCGTGCCGCCCCACCCCGCCGCGTGGTACGCGCTCGCGCCGAGGGTGCCGCCGAGGCTGGAGCCGAGGTAGTAGGCGGACTGGTAGAGCGCGGACGCCTGGGCGCGACCCGTACGGGCCGTGTCGCTCACGGACGAGGAGGCGACCGCGTGCCCGGCGAAGAAACCGGCCGTCACGAGCACGAGCCCCGGCAGCACGCACCACAGCGGGCCGCCGAGCGAGACGAGGAGCCCCGCGGCCGTCGTGCCCGCGGCGAGGTAGAGCGCGCCGCGCCGCCCGGTGCGCCGCACGAGCCGTCCGGCGGCGGCGGAGGAACCCGTACCGACGAGGTAGACGAGGAAGACCGAGCCCACGAGGCCCTGCGGGAGGGCGAGCGGTGGGGCGGCGAGGCGGTAGCCGATGACCGTGTAGACCGCGCCGAAGACGGTCATGAAGAGCCCGCCGATCGCGTACAGCCGCAGCAGCAGCGGGTTCGCGAGGTGGCCGCGCACGGTCGCCGCGAGGGCGCGCGGGGCGAGCGGGGCGGGTGCGAAGTGGCGGGGCGCGGGCAGGAGGGCGCGGAAGGCGAGGGCGCAGCCGAGCGCGA
>NZ_JAAGLR010001007.1 GCF_010548245.1 Streptomyces sp. SID11385 | reverse complement strand
CGCGGCCCCACCGCGCGGACCTCCGCCGCCCGTACCGTCCCCGGCACCTGCCGTGAGCGTCGCGCCGACCGTCACCGCCGCGACCGCGGCGAAGCCGCCCGTCGTCCACAGCGTCCGCCGCCGCGCCCTGCTGCGCCGCCCCCGCGCGAGGCCCCCCTCGACCAACTGCTCCGTGGCCGGTACGGGCGACTCGCTCGCGTACCGCTCCAGCAGCTCGCTCAGGTGTGCCCCGTACTCCTGTTCCCGCTTGTCCATGACTCCGCCTCCCGGTCTCTTCAGCGTTCGCCGAGCGCTTCGCGCTCGCTCTCCAGTGCCGTGCGCAGCTTCGCCAGCGCCCGCAGTGCGCGGACGCGCACATTGCCCTGGCTGATGCGCAGTTCCTTCGCCGTCTCCTCGACGCTGCGGTCCTCCCAGTACCGCAGCACCACCACCGCGCGCTCCTTCGGCGTGAGCTGGGCGAGGGCCTGCGCGAGGGCGAGGCGCAGCGTCGGTTCCTCGCTGCGCGCGGCCCGCTCGGGCAGGTGAGCGACGGGCCTCTCCCGCGTCCGATGCAGCCGGACATGGGAGAGGTACGCGCGGGTGAGGATCGCCCGCGCGTAAGCCTGGGGGTGCTCGGCGCGGCTGACCTTGCCCCAGGAGACGTAGATCTTCCCGAGCGCGGTCTGCACCAGGTCCTCCGCGAGGTGGTGGTCCCCGCACAGCAGCAAGGCCGTACGGAAGAGGCGCGGGCTCACCGCCCGCAAGAACTCCTCGGTCTCCGCCTCACGGCGTGCGCGCACACTCATCGACCACTCCTCCTGGCTGCCCGTCTCTCTTCCCGCACACCTTCCGGACGCCGCGACCCCCGCCCCGCGTTACGGACCCGCGCCCCCGATTTTCCGGTACGCACGCCACGCGCCGACCGGCGCACGCGGAGCGCCGCCCCCACCCGGTACGGGCGCCCCGCCCCCGTACGGGCGCCCCCGCCCCCGTACGGACGAGTGCCCCGGACCGTTTCCGGCCCGGGGCACCCCCGGCACACCTGTACACCCCCGCCCTCAGCGCCGCAGCGCCTCCGCCGGCGAGATGCGGGAGGCCCGCCACGCCGGGTACACCCCGGCCACGAGCCCCGTGAGCAGGCCGATCACCGGGGCGGCGGCGACCGTCGCCGGGTTCACCACCGGGGTCCAGTCGCGCGCCACCGCGACGCCGACCACGGTGAGCGTGCCGAGGCTCGTACCGATCAGCCCGCCGAGCGCGCCGAGCGCCGCCGACTCGCTGAGGAACTGCGCCGTGATGTGCCGTCCGCGCGCCCCGAGCGCCCGCCGCAGCCCGATCTCACCGGTGCGTTCCAGGACCGCGACGAGCGTCGTGTTGGCGATGCCCACCGCGCCGATGACGAGGCAGATCGCGGCGAGGAGCAGGAAGAGCTGGCGCAGGTCGGAGGTGACGTGGCCGCGCAGCGTCTTCGGGTCGGGCGGCGGCTGCGCCTTGAGGTACTCGGGGTGGTCGGGGCGCAGCGCGGTCGGCGCGAGGCGGGCGACCTGGCGCGCGGCGCCGAGCTCCGTCGACACCAGCATCTTCGCGCCCGAGGCCGGCTCGCCCCAGATCCGCTCGGCGCTCGCCCGGGGCACGACGACCGACAGGAGCAGGTCCGCGTTGCGCCGCACGTCGTCGACGATGCCGATCACGGTGAAGGGCCGGTCCCCGATGAAGAGCGCGGGCCGCGTCGCGAGCGTCGTGATGCCGAGCCGTTCGGCCATGCCGTCGCCGATCACCACGACGGGCTGGGCCGTGCGTTCCGCGTACGCGTCGTAGAGCCTGCCCTCTTTGAGGTGCGGGACGGCGGCGCGCAACATGCCCGGCGAGGCGGCGACGATGTCGGCCCGCTCGCCCTGCTGTCCCGCGACCCGCGAGGTGCGCACGGTCGCGTCGCCGGCCCGGGTGTCGACCGTCCAGTACACGCCCGCGTGCTCGACCCCGGCGAGCCGCTCGACGCGCCGGTCCGCGTCCTCGGGGAAGGCGAGCCCCGCGAACTCGTTCTGCTGCGTGCCGATGTCCTCGACCGTCACCTCGGTCGCGGTCAGCACCGAGAAACGCGCGTCGATCTGCGAGGAGGTCGTCGCGGTGAGCCCGAGGATCGCGACGAAGGTGCCGACACCGAGCACGGTGCCGAGCGCGGTGAGCGCGGAGCGGGCCGGACGCTGGAGCATCCCCGCGACGGACTCGCCGAGCAGGTCGCGCGCGGAGAACACGGAGGGCTCCACCGGGCGCGGGCGCCGGCGCCCGCGCCGCCGCCGGGGCGGCTCGGCTCCCGGTG
>NZ_JAAGLR010000978.1 GCF_010548245.1 Streptomyces sp. SID11385 | reverse complement strand
CGTGGGACTGCCGGGCGTCGCGGCCGCGAGCGAGGGCGGGCGGCGCGGCGGCGGCGCGCTGCGTGATCTGCCCGAGGTGACGGTCATCGGCCACCGCGGCACCTCCGGCTACCGCCCCGAGCACACCTTCGGCTCCTACCAGCTCGCGCTCGACATGGGCGTCCACATCATCGAGCAGGATCTCGTCCCCACGAAGGACGGCCACCTCGTGTGCCGGCACGAGAACGACATCACGCAGACCACCGACGTCGCCCAGCACCCCGAGTTCGCCGCGCGCAGGACGACGAAGACCGTCGACGGCGCGAAGCTCACCGGCTGGTTCACCGAGGACTTCACGCTCGCCGAGCTGAAGACCCTGCGCGCGATCGAGCGCATCCCCGCCAACCGCCAGCACAACACCCTCTACAACGGCCGCTGGGAGGTGCCGACCTTCGAGGAGGTCCTGGAGTGGGCCGAGCGGGAGGGCCGGGCACGGGGCCGGAAGATCTGGCTCTACGTCGAGACGAAGCACCCCACGTACTTCCGGGGCATCGGCCTCGGCCTCGAAGAGCGCCTCGCCCGTCTCCTGCGGAAGTACGGGCGCGACACCCGCGACTCCAGCGCGCTCATCCTCCAGTCCTTCGAGCCGACGAGCATCCAGCGCCTGCGCAAGCTCGTGCGGACCCCGGGCATCGTCCTGCTCTCGACGGCCGGCACCAAGCCGTACGACTTCCAGGCCACGGGCGACCCCCGCACCACCGACGACCTCGCCACCCCCGAGGGCCTGAAGTGGATCGCGTCCTTCGCCGACGGCATCGGCCCCGACCTGAGCCTGATCATCCCGCGCAAGGCCGACGGCACGCTCGGCTCGCCCACGAGCCTCGTGCGCGACGCCCACGCCAAGGGGCTGCGGCTGCACCCGTACACCGTCCGCAACGAGAACACCTTCCTGCCGGTGGACTACCGCGTCGGGAGCGACCCGAACGCGTACGGGGACGCCTTCCGGCTCTTCGAGACGTACTACGCGACTGGGATCGACGGGCTCTTCTCGGACAACGGCGACACCGCGCTCCTCGCGCGCGAGAGCTACCTGGCGAAGAGGAACCGCCACTGACCGAGAGGACGTCAGCACGCGAGCGCGGCGGCATACCTCCGGGTGAGCCGCCGCCGTTCGCGGAACCTTTCGCGTCCCCGCGCGGTCCCGCCAGGCATGACCACCACCCCGCCCTCCTACGACCACTGGCACCCCCTCGTACGCACCGCCGCCCGCGCCGAGGCGCTCGCCCACCAGCTCGACGCGGCCGACCTCGAACAGTCCCTGTGGGTCCGGCTCCTGGAGCGGCTGCGCGGCGCGCCGCCGCCCACCGACCCCGCCGCCTGGCTGCGCACGGCGGTACGGGAGGAGGCGCGAGCGGTACGCGCCGAGGCGCGCGGACGGGAGGAGACCGGCCCCGTACGGGAGCGCCCGCGCGTCCCCGAGCCCGCCGACCCGCGCCCGGGGCCCGAGCAGCAGCACATCGAGGCCGAACTCCTCCACTCCGTGCGCGAAGCGGCGGGCCGCCTCCCCGGCCGCTGCCGCGGCCTCGTCCGGGCGCTGCTCTCGCCCCGCGATCTCACCTACCGGGAGATCGCGGCGGAGTTGGGAATCTCACAGGGAAGCCTCGGCCCGAGGCGCTCACACTGCCTGAACTGCCTGGGAAGACTGCTCGGACCGGCCGGCGACCGGGACCGTTCCGGTCCCCGAAGCCGTCCCCAAGGTTTCGCACGGGGGGCGGGATGGGGAATCCTGCGGGAGACACACCGGTGAACAGGTGAGCGGGAGGCGTGCACACATGGGCGCGAGCGTGACCATCTCTGCGGCGACCGAAGAGGACGCCGAGAACATCCTGAAGCTTCAGTACCTCTGCTTCCAGAGCGAGGCGGAGCGGTACGGGGACTGGGGCATCGAACCCCTGACCCAGAGCCTGGAGAGCCTGCGGGACGAACTGCGCTCCGGGCACGTGCTCGTCGCGCGCCTCGGCGACGAGGTCGTGGGCTCGGTACGGGGCGCGGTCGACGAGGGCGGGATCGCCCACATCGGCAAGCTCGTCGTGCACCCCCGGATGCAGCGGCACGGGCTCGGCGGCCGGCTCCTGGTCGCCGTCGAGAACGCGCTCCGCGCCGAGGGCCGCGCCCGCCGCTTCCAGCTCTTCACGGGGCACCGCAGCAACGTGCGCCTGTACCGCAAGTACGGGTACGCGCCCATCGGCACCGAGCAGGTCAGCGAGCGGCTCAGCATGGTGACGCTCACCAAGGAGACGGTCGCGGGCAGGCACCCGGCCGGAGTGTGAGGAACGGGGCGGGCCGCACGTCGCGACCCGCCCCGCGTGATCACCGCCGCGCGCCGGTCAGCGCGCCATCAGCGCGAACACACCCCAGCCCAGGTACCGGCGCTGGTAGCGCGCGTGCCGCACCGGCGCCGTGTCCAGCTCGGCACGCATCCCGGGCGCCATGGGGTCCTGCGGGTTCGCGTCGAGCCAGCGCCGCGTCGTGAGCCACTGCGCGCCGACGTACCGGTCCCAGCCCGCCCGCTCGGCGAGGACCATCTCGACGACGTCGTACCCGAGCGCCCCGAGGGACTCCAGGAGCCCGTCGAGCGGCTGGTACGTGTCCCGCGTTGGCGCGCCGCAGGCCCGCGCGGTCTCCTCGTCGGGCGGCAGCTCCGCCCAGTAGGGCTCCCCGACGAGGAGGAGGCCGCCGGGCCGGAGCGAGCGGCGGAGCAGGTCGAGCGTGCCGGGCACGCCGTCACCGATCCAGGTGGCCCCGAGACAGGCCGCGACATCGACCGGTTCCCCGGCCACGAAGCCGGCGGCGTCGGCGTGCACGAAGCGCACGGCCTCGGCGACGCCGAGTTCGGCCGCGCGGGCGTGCGCGGCGGCGAGGAAGACGGTGGAGATGTCCACGCCCGTGCCGCCGATGCCGTGCGCGCGCGACCAGGTGCAGAGCATCTCGCCCGAGCCGCAGGCGAGATCGAGCACCCGCATGCCGGGCCGCAGCCCGATCGCGCGGCCGAGCAGCGCGAGCTGGTCCTCGGTGAACGGGTTGTGGACGCGGTGTCCGCTCTCGCGGATGGTGAAACTACGTGGGAGATCCAGGGAATCCACGGGTGAAGCTCCTCGAAGGAGAGGTGACGGGGATACGGGTCGCCTCGTGCGACCGGTCGTCCGTGCGCGGCCCGGTGGCCGCGCTCTCCTGCGCCGTCATCAACTCACCCTTTGTGCCTGATCGCCGTCCTGGAACACGGCGAGCGTAGGCACGGTCGCCCGGGCGGGGCCAGCGAATAAACCGCCGCGGGCGCTCAGGCCGTCCGCGCCTTCGCGTCCAGCGCCTCCACCCGGGAGCGCCGCAGCCACAGGAGGGCGCTGACGGGCAGGATCACCGGGATGAAGAGGTAGCCCATGCCGTAGTCGGACCACACCGTCGAGTCCGGGAACGAGTCGCTGTCGACGAGCGTCCAGGTGCCCACGACGAGTACGCCGAACAACTCGATCGCGCAGCAGATCCGCGCCGCCGTGCGCGCGCCCTCGCCCCCGCGTACGAGGCTCCACGTGATGAAGCAGTACACGACCCCCGCGACGGCGGAGAGCACGTAGGCGAGCGGCGCCCGGTCGAACTCGGTGCTCAACTGGTAGACGGAACGCGAGAGCGCGCCGACCACCATGACCCCGTAGACCCACAGGAGCAGGATGCCCGGACCACTGATGAGCCTGGTCCGCCCCGCCGTCCCCGGCTCCCGTGTCGTTACGCGCGCCATCGCTCAGCCACCCCAGATGTCGTAGAGCCGGACTTCGAGAACCGCGAGGACGACGCCGCCGGCCAGCACCGTCATCGAGCCCCATTTGCTGCGCTCGGTGAGCGACATGAACCCGGCCAGCGGGACGCACAGCGCGGCGCCCACGAGGTAGGCCACGAAGATCACCGTGCCCTGGTCCGGGTTCTCGCCGCGCGCGAGCTGGACGACGCCGATGACGAGCTGCGCCAGGGCGAGCAGCGAGACGATCGCCATCCCGATGAAGTGCCAGTCCTTCGTCGGCTGGTCCTTGGCGAAGGCGTACCCGCACCAGGCGGCGAGCGCGAGCGCGGCGACGGCGGTCGCGATCGTCAGGGCATCGAACATGCGGCAGACCCTATTACGGTCCCCATTCCGCCCGAAAAGCGGCCCGCCCCGACCGCGCGCGCCACGCCGCCCAGTCCGCGCGCGTCACCCAGCCCCGTCGCGCGCGCCGGC
>NZ_JAAGLR010000948.1 GCF_010548245.1 Streptomyces sp. SID11385 | reverse complement strand
CCGCGCCCTCGACGCAGCCGCCGGAGACCGAGCCGACCGCCTCCCCCGCCGCGTCGACGGCGAGGGCCGCGCCGGGCGCGCGGGGCGCGCTGCCGGTGACGGAGACGACGGTGGCGACGGCGAAGGCGCGGCCTTCGGCGGCCCACCGGCGCAGGGTGGGGGCGAGGTCGAGCATGGCGGTCTCCGGAGGGGTCAGTCCACGAGGTGTTCGGGGCGTACGGGGGTGCGGTCGAGCGCGCGGCCCGTCGCGGCGCGGATCGCCGCCAGGATGGCGGGCGTCGAGGAGAGCGTGGGCGCCTCGCCGATGCCGCGCAGGCCGTAGGGGGCGTGGTCGTCGGCGAGTTCGAGGATGTCGAGGGGGATCGTGGGCGTGTCGAGGATGGTGGGGATGAGGTAGTCGGTGAAGGAGGGGTTGCGGACCTTCGCGGTGACCGGGTCGACCAGGATCTCCTCCATGACGGCGATGCCGAGGCCCTGGGTGCTGCCGCCCTGGATCTGGCCCTGCACGGAGAGCGGGTTGAGGGCCTTGCCGACGTCCTGGGCGCAGGCGAGTTCGACGACTTTGACGAGGCCGAGTTCGGTGTCGACCTCGACGACGGCGCGGTGCGCGGCGAAGGAGTACTGCACGTGGCCCTTGCCCTGCCCGGTGCGGCGGTGGAAGGGCTCGGTGGGGCGGTGGCGCCACTCGTCCTCGATCTCGACGCTCTCGTCGCCGAGCACGTCGGCGAGGCTCGCGAGGACTTCGCCGCCCTCGGTGACGACCTTGCCGTCCTCCAGGAGGAGTTCGGCGTGCGCCCAGGCCGGGTGGTACGTGCCGAACTTGACGCGTCCGAGGTCGAGCACCCGCGCGCGGACGAGTCCGCACACGTGCTTGACCGCGCCGCCCGTCATGTAGGTCTGCCGGGAGGCGGAGGTCGAGCCGGCCGAACCGACGCGGGTGTCGGCGGGGTTGATGGTGACCTGGGTGACGCCGAGTTCGGTGCGGGCGATCTGGGCGTGGACGGTGACGCCGCCCTGGCCGACCTCGGCCATCGCGGTGTGCACGGTCGCGACGGCCTCGCCCGCGATGCTCTCCAGGCGCACGCGCGCGGTCGAGTAGTCGTCGAAGCCCTCCGAGAAGCCGACGTTCTTGATGCCGACCGCGTAGCCGATGCCCCGGACGACGCCTTCGCCGTGGCTGGTGTTCGACAGGCCGCCGGGCAGGTGCCGCACGTCGGCGCCCTCGCTGGACTCCCACTGCCGTTCGGGCGGCAGCGGGCGGGCCTTGACGCGGCGCAGGAGTTCGGCGACGGGCGCGGGCGAGTCCACGACCTGCCCGGTCGGCATGACGGAGCCCTGCTCCATGGCGTTGAGGCGCCGGAACTCGACGGGGTCCATGCTGAGCGCGGCGGCGAGCTTGTCCATCTGCGCCTCGTACGCGAAGCACGCCTGCACGGCGCCGAAGCCGCGCATCGCGCCGCAGGGCGGGTTGTTGGTGTAGAGGGCGAGCGTCTCGATCTCGACGTCGTCGACGACGTACGGGCCCGCGCCGAGCGAGGCCGCGTTGCCGACGACGGCGGGGGACGAGGAGGCGTAGGCGCCGCCGTCGAGGACGATGCGCGCCCTGAGGTGGGTGAGCTTGCCGTCGCGGGTCGCTCCGTGCTCGTAGTGGAGCCTGGCGGGGTGGCGGTGGACGTGGCCGAAGAAGGACTCGAAGCGGTTGTAGACGATCTTGACGGGCTTGCCGGTGCGGAGCGCGAGGAGGCAGCCGTGGATCTGCATGGACAGGTCCTCGCGCCCGCCGAAGGCGCCGCCGACGCCGGAGAGCGTCATGCGGATCTTCTCCTCGGGCAGGCCGAGCACGGGGGCGATCTGGCGGAGGTCGGAGTGGAGCCACTGGGTGGCGATGTAGAGGTCGACGCCGCCGTCGTCGGCGGGCACCGCGAGTCCGGACTCGGGGCCGAGGAACGCCTGGTCCTGCATCCCGAAGAAGTACTCGCCGCTCACGACGACGTCCGCGCGCCGGGCCGCCGCCGCGACGTCGCCGCGCACGACCGGCTGGCGGTGGACGATGTTGGGGTGCGGGACGTGCGCGGCGTGGTGGTCGGCGCGGCCCTCGTGCAGGAGCGGCGCGCCCGGCGCGGTCGCGGACGCCTCGTCGGTGACGACGGGGAGTTCGCGGTAGTCGACGCGGATCTTCGCGGCGGCACGGCGCGCGGTCTCGGGGTGGTCGGCGGCGACGAGCGCGACGGGCTCGCCGTGGTGGCGGACGCGGCCGTGGGCGAGGACGGGCGTGTCCTGGATCTCCAGCCCGTAGTGGCGCACGGCGGTGGGCAGGTCGTCGTAGGTGAGGACGGCGTGCACGCCCGGCGTGGCGAGGGCCTCGGCGGTGTCGATGGAGCGGATCTCGGCGTGGGCGTGCGGGGAGCGCAGGGTGTGGCCCCACAGCATGTCCTCGTGCCACATGTCCGAGGCGTACGCGAACTCGCCGGTGACCTTGAGGATGCCGTCGGGGCGGAGCGTCGACTCGCCGATCCCGCCCGGGGTCGTGGTGCCGGGGCGCCCCTGGGTGAGGTGGGTGGGGACGCCGGTGGGGGTGGTGCGCGGGGTGGTCACCGGGCCTCCTCGGTGCGGGCCGTGTCCTGGCGGGCGGCGGCGAGACGGACGGCGTCGAGGATCTTCTCGTAGCCGGTGCAGCGGCACAGGTTGCCGGACAGGGCCTCGCGGATGTCGGCGTCGCTGGGCGAGGGCACGCGTTCGAGGAGGTCGTCGGCGGCGACGAGGAGGCCCGGGGTGCAGAAGCCGCACTGGACGGCGCCCGCGTCGACGAACGCCCGCTGGACGGGCGAGAGCGCGGGGCCGCCCGGCTCTCGCGGGCTCGCCTCCCAGCGGCGCGGGTCCTCGGGAGCGGCGGTCGCGGGCTCCGTACCGGCGCGCCCGGCCGCGTACTCCGCGAGTCCTTCGACCGTGTCGACGCGCCGTCCCTCCGCCTGTCCGGCGGCGACGAGGCAGGCGCAGACCAGGACGCCGTCGAGCCGGACCGTGCAGGAGCCGCACTCGCCCTGCTCGCAGGCGTTCTTGGAGCCGGGCAGGCCGAGGCGTTCGCGCAGTACGTACAGGAGCGACTCGCCCTCCCACACGTCGTCGGCCTCCTGGCGCCGTCCGTTGACGACGAGGTTCACGCGCATGACGCTCCGTTCCCGCGCTGCTCGGTGGCGAGGGCCTGCCAGGCCCAGGTGAAGGTGCGGCGGGCCATGACGCCGACCGCGTGCCTGCGGTAGGCGGCCGAGCCGCGCACGTCGTCGATGGGGTCGCAGGCGCCCGACGCGAGCTGCCCGAACTGCCGCAGCGCCGCCTCGCCGGGTGGTCTGCCGGTCTCCCAGCAGCGCTCCTCGTCGAGCACGGAGGTGAGGAACTCCTCGGCCGCCTTCGCGCGCACGGGGGTGGGCGCGGCCGAGCCGATCCCGGTGCGCAGCGTGCGGCGCTCGGGGTGGAGCGCGAGGCCGAAGGCGCACACGGCGATGACCATGGCGTTGCGCGTGCCCACCTTGGAGAACTGCTGCGGTCCGCGCGCGGCGGGCAGGTGGATCGCGCGGATCAGCTCGTCGGGGGCGAGGGCGTTGCGCTTGACGCCCGTGTAGAAGTCGTCGACGGGGACGCGGCGCGTGCCGCGTACCGAGGCCACCTCGATGTCGGCGCCCGAGGCGAGGAGCGCGGGGTGCGCGTCCCCGGCGGGCGAGGCGGTGCCGAGGTTGCCGCCGACGCCGCCGCGGTTGCGGATCTGCGGCGAGGCGACGGTGTGCGCGGCGCGCGCGAGCCCGGGCAGCTCGGCGGCCAGCTCGGTGATGATCCGCGTGTACGGGACGGAGGCGCCCAGGCGTACCGTGTCCCCGTCGCGTTCCCACGCGCTCAGCGCCGCGACGCGGCCGAGGTCGATGAGGTGCGCGGGCCTGCGGTGGTCGAAGTTCAGCTCGACCATGACGTCGGTGCCGCCCGCGAGCGGGACGGCGGCGGGGTGCGCCGCCTTCGCGGCGAGCGCGTCCTCCCAGCTTGCTGGTCTCAGGAACTCCATGCGGACTCCATGCGGGTCTCTCCCGGTCGGTCGTGCGGTCGGAAGGAAGGGCGTCGGGGGCGGGCGGGACAAGCGGGGCCGGCGGGGCAAGGGGGCGGCTTCCGTACGGCCGTACCACGGGTGCGCCCAGTGAAGCGGTGACAGGGCCGTTCCGCACAGTCACCGAACCCATGAACGAATTGGCTGTCCAGGGCCCCTGTCTTGTAGATTCGTATGAAGAATGCGGGCGTTTCACTTCGCTGTTTCGCCCAGGAAACACCTAGGGATCGGCGGCGAGGACATGCGGCTGCGCGCACTGCTGGAGAGCGGCACGCTGGGGCTCCGGCTCCTCGGCGGCGCCGAGCAGCTGGACCGTACGGTGCGCGGGGTCATGACGACCGACCTGCGCGACCCGAGCCGCTACCTCTCGGGGGGTGAGCTGGTCCTCACGGGGCTCGCCTGGCGGCACGCGCCCGAGGACTCCGAGTCCTTCGTGCGGATCGTCTCGGAAGCGGGCGTCGCGGCGCTCGCGGCGGGCGAGGCCGAACTGGGCCCGGTCCCCGAGGACCTGATCGCGGCCTGCGCCCGGTACCGGGTCCCGCTCTTCTCGGTGAGCGAGTCCGTCGCCTTCGCGACGATCACCGAGCACATCGTGCGGCAGGTTTCCGGCGAGCGCGCCGGGGACCTCGCGGCGGTCGTGGACCGGCACCGCAAGCTCATGACGGGCGGCCCCGCGGGCGGTCCGGGCGCGGTGCTCGACCTGCTGGGCAGCGACCTCGACCTGCACGCCTGGGTGCTCTCGGCGACGGGCCGCGAGATCGCCGGCTCGGCACGTACCGGCGCGCCCGCGCTCGCCCCCGAGGTGCGCGAGACCCTCGCCTCGGCCCGCCTCGACGCGGTGCGGACCGGACGGCTCGGCGCGCAGCGCGTCACCGTCGGCGACACCGTCTACTCGCTCTTCCCCGTGCACTCCGCGACCCCGAGCCC
>NZ_JAAGLR010000917.1 GCF_010548245.1 Streptomyces sp. SID11385 | reverse complement strand
GCCCCGCAGGCCCCGCCCCGCCCGCGCCCCGTCCCCGTCCCGCCCGCGCCCTCCCATCTGCCAGGATGAGGAAGCGTGCCGTATGTGCGGGACAGGACCGAGTAGTGGTGCGGAAGGACTGTTTTTCATGACTGGGAACGACCGGGCCTTGACGCTCATGGCGGTGCACGCGCATCCCGACGACGAGGCCACCGGGACCGGCGGGGTGCTCGCGAAGTATGCGGCGGAGGGGATTCGTACCGTGCTCGTGACCTGTACCGACGGGCGGTGCGGGGACGGGCCCGGGGGCGTCAAGCCGGGGGACGAGGGGCATGACCCGGCGGCCGTGGCTGCGATGCGCCGCGAGGAACTCGACGCGAGTCGCGAGGTGCTGAAGATCAGCGATCTGGAGCTGCTCGGCTACGGCGACTCCGGGATGATGGGGTGGGCGAGCAACGAGGCGCCCGGCGCGTTCTGGCAGACGCCCGTGGACGAGGCCGCCGCGCGGCTCGCCGAGCTGATGCGGCACTACCGGCCGGACGTCGTCGTCACCTACGACGAGAACGGCTTCTACGGGCACCCCGACCACATCCAGGCCCACCGCGTCACGATGGCTGCGGTGGAGCTGAGCGGCCTGACGCCGAAGGTGTACTGGACGACGACGCCCCGCTCCGCGATGCGGCACTTCGGCGAGACGATGCGCGAGTTCGCACCGGACATGCCGGAGCCCGACCCCGAGGAGCTTGCCGCGATGGCGGAGATCGGGCTGCCGGACGAGGAGATCACCACGTGGGTGGACGTCACCGGGTTCAGTGACCAGAAGTTCGACGCCCTGGCCGCGCACGCGAGCCAGGGCGACAACATCTTCTTCCTCCGGATGGGCAAGGAGCGGTTCGGGGAGCTGATGGGGACGGAGACGTTCCTGCGGGTCAGGGACACGACGGACGCCGACGTGCCGGAGGACGACCTCTTCGCGGGGCTGCGGTGAGCGGACCGGGCGTGCGGCTGCGGTGAGCAGTTCGTACGTACGGCGGTGACCGGCCCCCGCGCCGCCCTCACCGCCCGGCCCCCGGCGGCTCCCCTCCGGGCTCCGTCGGGTCCGTGAGGACGGCGCGGGCCTTCGCCATGAAGGCCGTCTTGCTCGCCTCCAGGTGCTCGTTGACCTCCGTGTCGCCGATCTCGCGCCACACCGCCTGGTTGAGCGCCCGGGCGTAGGTGCGGGCGGGGGCGTCGAGGGCCGGGGGGCACAGGAGGGTCATGTGGCGTTCGGCGATCCACAGGGCGGTCATGGCGTCACCGGCCCGCTGTCGCCACTCCATGTCCTCGCCCCAGACGTCCGGGCGGGTGTACGCGGCGCGTTCGGCTTCCTGGGCGCGGGCGAGGAAGTCCTTGACGGCCCCGAGCCGTTCGGCGCGGCGGGACTCGCTCGTGGCCGTGATCAGCCGGCGTTCCTCGGACCGGTCGGCGGAGCGCTGAGTGGCGCGCTGGGAGAGCGCGGTCAGGCCGGCGCCGAGCGCCACGCCCGTCAGGGACAGGGCCGAGGCCCAGAGCTCCGTGCTCACGGGTGTGTCACCTGCCTCACCGGACCGGGAAACCGAACGCGTAGCCCTGCTGCTTCAGCCAGGGCAGGACCTCGCGGAGGGCTGCCAGGGTTTCGGCGCGGTCGCCGCCCGCGTCGTGGAAGAGGATCGTGGGGCCGTTGGGGAGTTCGCTCTTGACCGTCGCGACGATGGCCGCCACGCCGGGGTGTTCGAAGTCCTTCGTGTCGACGTTCCAGCCGAGGGGGCGCATGCCGTGGGAGGCGGCGAGGTTGCGGCTGTACGGGGTGAAGGCGCCGCCGGGGGCGCGGTAGTACTGGGGGTGGACGCCGCCGGACGCCTTGGTGATCATGCGTTCGGCGTCGAGGATCTCCTTGGCCTGGTAGGCCTCGGACTTGTGGTCCATGGCGGTGTCGTGCGAGATCGTGTGGTCGCAGAGCCGGTGGCCGTCCGCGACGACCTGCTTGACGAGGTCCGGGTACGCCTGGGCCTGGGTGCCGACCATGCAGAACGTCGCCTTGACGCCGTACTCCTTGAGGACGGCCAGGACCTGCGGCGTCCAGGTGGGGTCGGGGCCGTCGTCGATCGTGATGTTGACGCCGCGGGGGCCCTTGTCGGAGGCGTGCGCGATGTCGATCGCGACCTTCTCGGGCTTCTTCGCGGCGTGTGTCGCGGACGCGCTCGGGTGCGGTGCCGGGCCCGAGAGGGTGTCGGCCTGCGCGGTCCACAGCGAGGTGACCGCGGCGAGCGCCGAGACGCCGAGCACCGCCGCGACCCACTTCCCGCGCCAGCCCTTTTCCCTGTGCCGTGCCATCCCCGCCACCCGCCCCTCACGTCGCCGCCGTTGCCGTGCCCCCATCTAGTCACACGTCTGGCCTGCGGAGATACCCCGGTTACCGGACGCGGACAAAGCTGCGAGGGGGCGGCGACATACGGGGGAGAACGGCGACACGGCGGCGGGGCGGGGCCCCGTGGTTCTCACGTACGGTCCTCCCCCGCCGCCGGGACCGCCCGGTTCTCCCGCGCCGCCGCGATCACCCGTTCCAGCCCCGCGAGCCGGTCCGCGAGCCGGTCGGCGAGGAGCGCCACCGCTCGGCCCACCGGGTCGTCTCCCGTCCCGACGAGCGCGCTCCTCCTGCGTTCCGCCTCGCACAGCGCCTCCCACCGGGACTGGTCCTGCGGGGTCGGATTGCCTTGCAGGTGGGCGAGTTTGAGGAGGTTGGCCTCTGCCTCGGGGCCCAGGGTCTGGGCCTCCGCGCGGTAGTGGTCGGTGACGAGGGCGTCGACTTCCGCGGGGGTCATGCCGGCGGTGACGCGGGCGGCGATCTTGTTCATGTCGCGGTAGGAGCCCTGGAGTTGGAAGCGGGGCTCGGTGCGCGCCGCTCCCGTGCGGGCCGCCGAGGCGATGTACGCGGCGTTGACCCGCAGGAGCGTCGTACGGGCGCGGGCGAGGTGGCCCAACACCGCCCCAATTTCGGCGCGTTCGACGGGACCGTAGGCGTGTTCCGTCGCCGTGTCGGCGAGCAGCGCGGGGATGTCGGCGGGCGCGCGCGAGGCGAGCGGGGCGAGGGAGGGGTGGGCGGTGAGGGCGTTCTCCAGGAAGCTGAGCGCGAAGGCGTCCTCCTTGCCGCGCAGGACGTCGCCGAGGTTCCACACGTCCGCGCGGCTCGCGAGCATGTCGGGGACGTGGAAGGACTCCCCGGACTCCGTGTACGGGTTGCCGGTCATGACGACGGCGAAGCGCTTGCCGCGCAGGTCGTGCCCGTCGAGGGTGCGGCTCGTGTCGCACAGCGGGATGAACTGCTGGAGCAGGCGCGGCGAGAGGTGCTGGATGTCGTCGACGTGGAGCAGCACGTTGTTGCCCGCCGTGAGCGCGAAGCGCAGTTTCTCCAGTTCGCGCCGGGCGCCCTCGTCGGGGGCGCGGCCGGGGTCGAGCGACGTGGTCGCGGCGCCGAGCGCGGGGCCGTCGACGCGGACGTGGAGCAGGCCGAGGCGCGCGGCGATCCAGCCGGTGAGGGTCGTCTTGCCGTAGCCGGGCGGCGAGAGGAGCAGGAGGAGGCCGCCGCGGTCGGTGCGGCGGTCCGCGCCGGCGGTGCCGAGCTGCTTGGCGAGATTGTCGCCGACGAGCGGCAGGTACACCTCGTCGACGAGCCGTCCCCGTACGAACGAGCCCGCCACGCGCGGTACGTAAGCGTCGAGGCCGAGTTCCGCGCGGGCCCGCGCGAGGTAGCGGGTGCGGTGGCGCTGGTAGGCGCGGAAGGCGGGGGCCGTGGTGGTGCGGAAGGTGTGGGTGCGGGACAGGAACTCGTCGATGCGGAGCGGGAGTTCGCGGCCTCCGGTGGGGCTGGGGGTGAGGCGGGGGTGGGTGCCGAGGAGGCCGGTGACGGTGGTGGACTGGGGCGTGGTGCCGGGGTCGGGCGGTCGCGGCGCGCGGGCCTGGCCGGAGGGGGCCGGGCCGTACGTTTCGGGGGCGCACAGTTCGAGGGCGACCGCCTCGGCCAGGTCGCCGTCCGTCGCGGGACCCGGCTCGCGGTCCGTCCCGCCCCGTACGTACGCCTCCAGCCACCCGCGCACGAGAGCCGCCGCGCCCTCCGGGTCGTCCGCCGCCAGCCGTGCGCGCACCTCCTCGGCGTACGGGGCCGTGCCGACGTGCGCGCGGAAGCCCGCGAGCAGGGCGCGCGCTCCCGGGCCCGTCACGAACTCCGCCTCTTCGGCCGCGAGTTGTTCGATCAGGTACGTGGCGGCCTCCTCGCTCAGGCCGTCACCCCAGACGCCGCTGCCCGTCCGCTCGGCGAGGCGGGCGCGGAGGGCCGTGAGGGCGCCGGGTTCGACGCCGAAGGTGTCGCGGGCTCGGGTCAGGGACACGCAGGTGCGGGCGAGCGCGGCGCGGTCCTCGGGGCCGTACGTCCAGTACAGGCGGGCGGCGGCACGGTCGGCGGCGGGGTGGCGCAAGCGCCCTGCGGAGAGGGCGAGTTCGAGGAGGGCTTCGAGGACGAGGGCGGCGTCGTGGTCGTGCACGCCGGGCTCGTGGCCCTCGTCGTACGCGGCGGCGGCCTCCTCGCGTACGAGGGCGGCGCGCTCCTCGGCCGTCCGCGCGGCGAGCGCTGCCGGGCCGTGTGCGGCGAAGAGGCGTGCGGCGAGGTGTTCGGCGCGGTAGACGTCGGTGTTCTCGCTCGGCAACTCCTGTGACCAGAAGTCGGGTTGTGAGGTGAGGACAGGGTCGGTGACGGGGGTGCGGTGGTCGGTTCCGGTGAGGGCGAGGACGAGTCCGTCGCCCTCGGGGACGTCGCCCCCGGGCGCCGGGACGAGGGTCAGGACGGGGGTCTCGCGGGTGACCGCGAAGCGGTGGCGGCCGAGGCGGACCGTCGCGCCGTCGTCCTCGTACAGGTCGCCGCGGTCGCGCAGGGCGCGGCGCGCCTCCTCGTGGACGGCGGCGAGCCGGGCCTCCAGCTCGTCGGCCCGTACGGAGTCGCCGAGTTCGCGCAGGTTCCGCACGACGTCCCGCACCTTGAGGGGCATCGGGTCCGAGGCGAAGTACGCGGCGAGCGCGGCCGGTTCGCGTGCGGTGGCGGCACGGCGGGCGACCGTGGCGAGGAGGGCGCGGGCCGAGTCGGCGAGGCGTTCGGCGCGGCGGGCGCGGGCGTCGCGCAGGCTCTGGCCGCGACCGGCGAAGGCGTCGCTCACCTCGGCGCGCTTCTCGGTGAGCGCCGCCAGGAAGGCGTCGTGCCCGGCGAAACGGGCCTCAAGACCTTCGAGGCGCGCGAGCAGCGCGGTGAGCCCGCTGTCGCAGTCCTCGGGGGTGTCCGCCGCGGCGAGCGCGCCCGTCACGGCCTGCCCGAAGAGGGCGAACTCGGCGGCGAAGGCGTCCTGTTGCTCCGCCTCGCCCAGCTCCGCCGCGCGTCCGGCGGCGAGCGCCCGGGCGCGGTTGAGGCCGCCGAGGAGACCGGTCACGCGGTGCAGGACGCGGGTGCGGGCGGTGGCCTCGGTACCTTCGAGCGAGGTGAGGGTCTCGGTGAGGGAGCGGAGCCCGGCGGCGAGGTCGTCGATTTGTTCCGTCAACTCGACCGCAGCTGAGGCATGTTCAAGGGCGCGGGCCTCGGCCTCGTAGGCGGCGAGTTGTTCCTCCTGGGCCGTGAAGGCGGCCGTGTCCTCCAGGGCGGCGAGGGCGCGGCGGGCGGTCGTGTCGAGACCCTGCCCGGTCTCGGCGGCGAGCGCGTCGACGGCCGCCGTGTCCACGTGGCGCAGCCCGGCGAGCGCGAGCACGGCGCCCTGCGCGCGGCGCAGCTCCGTGAGCCGCTCGACCCACGTGAAGACGCCGGAGGCGGGCTCGCCCGCGACGCGGCGCAGCAGTCCCCGTACCTCCTCGGCGGCGCGCGCGACCTCGGCTGCCGACTCGGCGGCGAGCGCCCGCACGGTCGCGTACGACTCCAGCGTCCGCCGCGCCGCTTCCCGCACCTCGCG
>NZ_JAAGLR010000882.1 GCF_010548245.1 Streptomyces sp. SID11385 | reverse complement strand
CCGGGGGCGCGGCCCCCGCTCGCAGGCGAGCTGACCGGGCCCGGACGAAAGGGGCGCCCCGGGACCACCCCGGGGCGCCCCTTTCGGCGTCCGGCCGTCACGCATCCCCACCCCTCTCGTTGGGCAGGCTCCCCACCCGGCACCCTCCCCACGGCGCCCCGGTCACCGGAGCACCCCCAGCGAAAGGGCCCCCGTTGCCGCACCGCCTGCCGTACCGCACCCTCGGCGCCGTCCTCGCCGCCCTCGCGCTCACCTTCGCCGGCACCGCCGCCCACGCCGCGCCCCGCCCCGTCATCGGCGGCTCCGAAGCGGCCCCCGGCGAGTACCCCTGGACGGTCCACCTCTCCATGGGCTGCGGCGGCTCCCTCTACGCCGACGACCTCGTCCTCACCGCCGCGCACTGCCTCGACGGCACCGTCAGCCCCGACCAGGTCACCGCGACCCTCGGCAGCACCGACCTCGACAGCCCCGACGCCCTCAAGGTCCACGGCACCAAGGCCGTCCTCGCACCCGGCTACGACGGAACGGGCAAGGACTGGGCCCTCCTGCGACTCGCCGAGCCCGTCGACCTCCCCACCCTCCCGCTCACCCCCTCCACGCACTACGACAAAGGCACCTTCACCGTCGCCGGCTGGGGCGCCACGAGCGAGAACGGCACCGAGGTGCGCCGACTGCGCACCGTCGACGTCCCCTTCGTCGACGACCGCACCTGCGCCCGCACCTACGGCAAGGACCTCGTCCCGGCCGAGGAACTCTGCGCGGGCAGGCCCAAGGGCGGCGCCGACGCCTGCCAGGGCGACTTCGGCGGCCCCCTCTTCCGCCCGGGCCCCGCGCGCGAGCCCGTCCAGATCGGCATCGTCAGCTGGGGCCAGGGCTGCGGGCGCGCCCACACCCCCGGCGTCTACACCGAACTCAGCCACTTCCGCGACGACATCGCGAAAGCGGCGCGAACGCTGTGACGACGGGGGAGCGGGCCGCCCCGGCCGGGCCTTTCCACGGCGGTACGGACACGGGTCGCCGAGCGGCCGTGAAGGACCGGCTCAGCCCTCCACCGGCCGCAACCGCACCTCCCCGGCCTCCTCGCCCTCCGGGCCCGCCAGCTCCAGCACCCGCAGCTCGTTCTCGCCGTCCGCCCGCAACACCGGCCCCGGCACGAAGAGTTCGCTCTGCGGGCCCGCCGACCAGTAGCGGCCCAGGCACGTGCCGTTGAGCCACACGAAGCCCCGGCCCCAGCCCGGCAGTGAGAGCCAGGCGTCACCGGGAGCAGCGGTCGCGAACGTGGCACGGTGCAGACCGCGCGCCCCCGGCACGGGCGGCGCCGTGAACGGCAACGGGGGCAGCGCGGCCTCCAGGTCCCGCAGGCGCAGCGGCGTCGCCCGGATACCGTGGAGGTACTGGGTCGCGTGCAGCACACCCCCGGGCAGGCCCTTCGCCTCGCCCAGCCGCGGCCCGTAGTTCACGCGCCCCAGGGACTCCACCCACAGCTCGACCTCGGCCCCGCCCCCGACCGGCGTGCCCGGCGCGACACGGACCCCGTCCACGTACACCTCGCACAGGTCCCGCACCTCCGGCAGCCGCAACGGGCGCGGCGCGCGCGGCCCGGGGACGCGCAGCCGGTAACGGACCAGCCCCCGGTCCACACCCAGGTCCTCGAACGACGGGGCCCACGCCGACTCGCGCTCCCCGCCGCCCACCGCGTCCACGACCGCGCCGAGCGGCGCCCACGCGGCCGGCCGCACGAACACCTCCGCGCCGAGCGCCGGGGGAGCGGCGGGCAGCTCCGGGAGCGGACCCGGCGCGTACTCGGCGAAGACCTCCCGCATGAGGTGGAACTTCCGCGTCGGACGGCCCGCCTCGTCGATCGGCGCGTCGTAGTCGTACGACGTCGTCGTCGCCGTGTACGCCCCGTCGTGCCACTCACCGAGCCGGTTCGCGCCCTCCCAGCCCCCGTTCGAACCGCCGTGCGCCATGTAGAGGTTCACCGAGGCGCCCGCCTCCAGGATCGCCCGCAGCTCCGCCGCCGCGTCCGCCGCGTCCCTGCGCTCCACCTCCTTGTCCCCCCAATGCGTGAACCACCCGCACCAGAACTCCATGACCATCAACGGCCCCTCGGGCCGCGCCCGCCGCAGCGTCGCGAGCGCCTCCGCGCTCCCCGAGCCGAAGTTCACCGTCGCCAGCACGCCCGGCAGCGTGCCGCCCGACAGCATCCAGTCCTCGGGACCGTCCGACGTGCACAGCGGCACCGTCACGCCCACCTCCCGCAGCAGCCCCGCCAGCCACTCCAGGTAGCCCGCGTCCGAGCCGAAACTCCCGTACTCGTTCTCCACCTGCACCATGACCACCGGCCCGCCCCGGTCCGCCTGCCGCTCCACGAGCTGCGGCAGCAACTCCCGGAACCACGCGGCCACCGGCTCCGTGAAGCTCTCGTCCCGCGTCCGCAGCGGACCCCGCACCCACACGGGCAGCCCGCCGTTCTCCCACTCGGCGCAGATGTACGGGCCCGGGCGGACGATCGCGTACAGGCCCGCCTCCGCCGCCGCGTCCAGGAACCGCCCGAGCGCCGCCACGTCCTCGTACCGGCCCCGCTCCGGCTCGTGCAGGTTCCACGGCACGTACGTCTCCACGCAGTTCAGGCCCAGCGCCCGCAGCATCCCGAGCCGGTGCGCCCACTGCTCCTCGTGCACCCGGAAATAGTGCAGAGCCCCGGAAAGCAGCCGCACCGGCCGCCCGTCCACGAGGAAATCCCGCTCGCCTATACCGAACATCGCCTACCCCTGTCCGCCCCGGTGCCCCGGCCACCGTAGGCTCCCTGTCCATGACCACCAGCAACGCCGAGGACGCCCGCGCCGAACTGCTCCGGCTCCGGGACAGCATCGACAACATCGACGCCGCTGTCATCTACATGCTCGCGGAACGCTTCAAAGCGACGCAGCAGGTCGGCCACCTCAAGGCCGCCCACCAGCTTCCCCCCGCCGACCCCGCCCGCGAGGCCCAGCAGATCGCCCGCCTGCGCCGCCTCGCCGAAAGCGCGAAGCTCGACCCGGCGTTCGCGGAGAAACTGCTGAACTTCATCGTCGCCGAGGTGATCCGCCACCACGAGCGCATCGCGGAGGAAGCGGGCGGCAAGAGCTGAGCCGCACGGGGCGGGCGGAGGCGCGCGGAGGGGCCGGGCGGGGCGGGCGCCCGGCACGGACGCTGTCCGGGACGGGTGCTCGCGCGCGGACGCTGTCGGGGGCGCGTGCCCGCGCGCGGACGCTGTCCGGAGCGGGTGCCCGCGTGCGGACGCCGCCCCTCCCCGTACCCGCTACACCCCCGGCACCGACTCCACGTACCGGTACACGCCCTCCTCCCGCCGGTACACGATCGTCACCGACTCGTCCTCCCGCGCCCCGTCCCACTTCGGCACCGCCGCGAACCGCAGCTCCACCCCCGGCACCCCCTCCACCTCGTGCCGCTTCCCGTCCAACGGACCTCCGTACAGCTCCACCACCGTCACACCGCTCACTCCTCCCACACAGCCGGACGCGCACAGTAGACCTCCCCACCCCCGCACGCCCCCATGCCGCGCCCTGCCTCCCCTCCACCCACCCGGCTCCGGCAGCATGGCCCCATGTCCGTACTGACGCGCGACGAAGCGCACACCCGCTCCGCCCTCCTCGACGTCCAGCGCTACGAGGTCCGCCTCGACCTCACCCAGGGCCCCGAGACCTTCGGCTCCGCCACCACCATCCACTTCACCGCCCGCACCGAAGGCGACACCTTCGTCGAGCTGAAGCCGGACACCCTCCACCGCATCGCCCTCGACGGCACCCCGCTCGACCCCGCCCGCCTCGACGGCAACCGCTACCCGCTGCCCGCCCTCGCCGCGGGCGCACACACCCTCACCGCCGAAGCCACCATGCGCTACTCCCGCACGGGCGAGGGCATGCACCGCTTCACCGACCCCAGCGACGGCGAGACCTACCTCTACACCCAGCTCTTCATGGAGGACGTCCAGCGCGTCCTCACCGCCTTCGACCAGCCCGACCTCAAGGCCGTCTTCGACCTCACCGTCACCGCCCCCGAAGGCTGGACCGTCCTCGCCAACACCGTCACGACCCACGACGGCCACGGCACCTGGACCGCCGCGACCACCCCGCTCATCTCCACGTACCTCCTCGCCGTCGCCGCCGGACCCTGGCACTCCGTCCGCACCGAACACCGCGGCCTCCCCTTCGGCATCCACTGCCGCCGCTCCCTCGCCCCCCACCTCGACGCCGACGCCGAGGAGATCCTCGACGTCACCCGCGCCCTCTTCGACCGCTACCACGAGAAGTTCACCGAGCCCTACCCCTTCGACTCCTACGACCAGGCCTTCGTCCCCGAGTTCAACGCCGGCGCCATGGAGAACCCCGGCCTCGTCACCTTCCGCGACGAATTCGTCTACCGCTCCGCCGTCACCGAGACCGAACGCCAGACCCGCGCCATGGTCATCGCCCACGAGATGGCCCACATGTGGTTCGGCGACCTCGTCACCCTGCGCTGGTGGGACGACATCTGGCTCAACGAGTCCTTCGCCGAGTACATGGGCTACCAGACCCTCGCCGAGGCCAGCACCCGCTTCGCCGACACCTGGACCGAATTCGCCGTCTCCCGCAAGACCTGGGGCTACGAGGCCGACCAGCGGCCCTCCACCCACCCCGTCGCCCCCGACGACGTCCCCGACACCGCCGCCGCCCTCCTCAACTTCGACGGCATCTCCTACGCCAAGGGCGCCTCCGCACTGCGCCAACTCGTCGCCTGGCTCGGCGAGAAGGACTTCCTCGCGGGCATCAACACCCACTTCGCCCGCCACAGGTTCGCCAACGCCTCCCTCGCCGACTTCCTCGACTCGCTCGCCTCCGCGACCGACCGCGACGTCCACGCCTGGGCCGACTCCTGGCTGCGCACCACCGGCGTCGACACCCTCACCCCCGCGTTCGACAAGACCGGTACGCGCCTCACCGTCCGCCACGAGGGCACCCGCCCCCACCGCGTCCGCCTCGGCCTGTGGGACCTCGACCCCGAGGGCGCCCCCCGCCGCCGCCCCGACACCTGGCTCGACCTCACCCCCGGCACCCCCACGACCCTCACCGTCGACGCGCCCCGCCCCGCCCTCGTCCTCCTCAACGACCACGACCACACCTACGCCAAGACCGGCTTCGACGACACCTCGCACGCCACCCTCACCACGCACCTCTCCGGCATCACCGACCCGCTCAGCCGCGCCGTCGTCTGGACCGCGCTGCGCAACGCCGTACGCGACAACCGCCTCGCCCCCGCCGACTACCTCGCCGTCGTCCGCGCCCACCTCCCGCACGAGGACGACGCCGCCGTCGTCCGCGGCGTCCTCCAGTTCGCCCACACCCAGGTCGCCGACCAGTACACCGACGCGACCCGGCGCCCCGAGGCCCTCAGCCTCCTCGGCGACACGTGCCGCGACCTGCTGCGCCGCACCGAGGACGGCCACAACCCCTCGCTGCGCCTCACCGCCGTACGCAACCTCCTCCACCTCGCCACCCGCCCGGAGACGCTCCAGGAGTGGTACGAGGACGGCACCGTCCCCGGCGGCCCCGCCCTCGACCCCGAACTGCGCTGGACCCTCCTCACCCGCCTCGCCGTCCTCGGCGCCACCGACGAGACCGCCATCGCCGCCGAACTCGACCGCGACCCCAGCGCCACCGGACACGAGGGCGCCGCCCGCTGCCGCGCCGCGCTGCCGACCCCCGAGGCCAAGGAAGCCGCCTTCCGCTCCCTCTTCGAGGACGACACCCTCTCCAACTACCTCTTCACCGCCACCGCACAGGGCTTCTGGCAGCCCGAACAGGCCGCACTCCTCGCCCCCTACGTCGACCGCTACTACCCCGCCGCGCTCGCCCTCGCCGAGCGCCGGGGCGCCGCCCTCGCCCAGGCGGCCGGCAAGACCGCCTTCCCCACGAGCGCCGTCACCGCCGAACACCTCGCACTCGGCGAGGAAACCCTCCGCACGGCCACCGACGCCACCCCCGCCCTGCGCCGTGCTCTCACCGACCAGCTCGACGATCTGCGGCGGGCGTTGCGGGTGCGGGGGGTTTGATCGGCGGGGGCGGGCCTCGCCCGGCCTGCGGCGGACGGTTCCCACCCCGCCCTGCCGCCGGATGGCCCCGCCCCGCCCTGCCGCCGGATGGCCCCGCCCCGCCCTGCCGCCGGACAGCCCCCACCCGCCCTGGGGGGCGACCCCAACACCAAGTCTTCCGCACCCACAACCCCGTTCCGCCCCCTCCGCCCGAATCTGTGGACAACTCGGCGAAACCCATAAATCCGCTCACCCTCAAGGGTGAGCGGATTTCTACTTCAGCCCGACTTATCCACAGGAGCGAGCGAAGTCACCTGCCGTCCCAGCCGCGTACCGCCGCCCAAGCGCCTTCCCGCCGCCCGGCCCTTCCTGCCGCCCGCGCGCCTCGTCCGCCGCCCGGCCCCTTCCCGCCGCCCGGCCCCTTCCCGCCGCGTCCTGCCCTCGCGTCCCGCCGGCCGCCCCGGCACACGTTCAGCGCCCTCACCCCCAGCCCCCACCCCCCTCCCCGTAAATCCGCCCCTATACCAGACCACCCCCGCCCCGAGGTGGATTCACCCCACCCCCATACCCCTTTCGGGTTCCGTTCGTTGGGCTCTGTGGACCTCGCACGCGCAGCGCCGGGCAGGCTGACCGCCGACCCGCAGACCCGAAGGACGAGCCGTCATGCCCCGCCCCCTCCCGCCCCTCTCCGGCGGCCCGCACGGACCCGAGGCCCTGCGGCCCCTGCTCGACACCGTCCTCGCCGCCCTCACCGACGGCGCCCACCACCGCAAGGGCCCCCTCCCCGCCGGAGGCCCCGGACCCGTCGCCGCCACCCTGCACGCCGCCGCGACCCCCGTACTCCCCGACACCGGCACCGACCCGCACACCGCCCTCGCCACCCTCGTCACCGCCCTCGCCGCAGGCGCAGCCGACCCCGCCCACCCGCACTGCGCCGCCCACCTGCACTGCCCCCCGCTCGCCGTCGCCACCGCCGCCGACCTCGCCGCCAGCGCCCTCAACCCCTCGCTCGACTCCTGGGACCAGGCCCCCGCCGCGACCGCGCTCGAAGAACACGTCACCCACACCCTCGCCGCCGAGATCTACCCCCAGGCCGTCGCGGCCCAGGCCCTCGTCACCACCGGCGGCACCGAGGCCAACCAGCTCGCCGTCCTCCTCGCCCGCGAAACCGCACCCGAGCGCCCCCCGCTCCTCCTCCACGGCGCGAACGCGCACCACTCCCTGCCCCGTGCCGCCTGGCTCCTCGGCCTCCCCCCGGCCCACCGCATCCCCACCCCCACCGGACGCCTCCACCCCGCGGACCTCCGCACCGCCCTCGAAACACACCGGCGCCGCCCCCTCCTCGTCGCCGCCACCGCCGGAACCACCGACGCCGGACTCATCGACCCGCTCGACGAACTCGCCGACCTCTGCGAGGAATTCGGCGCCCGCCTCCACATCGACGCCGCCTACGGCGGCCCCCTCCTCCTCAGCCCCACCCACCGCCCCCTCCTCACCGGCCTCGACCGCGCCCACACCGTCACCCTCGACCTCCACAAACTCGGCTGGCAGCCCGTCGCCGCCGGGCTCCTCGCCACCCGCGACCCCCACGACCTCACCCCCCTCACCCACCAGGCCGACTACCTCAACGCCGACGACGACACCGACGCCGGACTCCCCGACCTCCTCGGCCGCTCCCTGCGCACCACCCGCCGCCCCGACATCCTCAAGATCGCCGTCACCCTGCGCACCCTCGGCCGCGAAGGACTCGCCCACCTCGTCGACACCGTCCAGGAGCAGGCCCGCACCCTCGCCGCCCTCATCACCCAACGCCCCCACCTCGACCTCTGGGCGCCCCCCACCCTCAGCACCGTCCTCTTCCGCCCCACCCACGCCACCGACCACGACCTCGCCCGCCTCCGCCGCACCCTCCTCACCGAAGGCACCGCCGTACTCGGCCGCGCCCGCGCCGACGGCCGCCTCTGGCTCAAGGCCACCCTCCTCAACCCCCACACCACCCCCCAGGACCTCACCGCCCTCCTCGACCTCGTGGAAGGACACACCCCCCGATGAACCTCCCGCCCCGCCCCTTCCGAAGCCACCACGACACCCCCGCCGTCCCCTCGCCCCGGGCCGCGGAAACCCCGGACGCCACCGAGGAACCCGAACCCCCCGAGACCACCCCCGCCCCCCAACCCCCCACCCCCGCCGAAACCCCCCTCGACCTCGCCGGAATCGGCATCGGCCCCTTCAACCTCTCCCTCGCCGCCCTCGCCCACCACCTCCCCACCGGCACCACCCCCCTGCGCACCGCCTTCTACGAGCAACGCCCCGCCTTCCACTGGCACCCCGGCCAGCTCATCGACGGCACCACCCTCCAAGTCCCCTTCCTCGCCGACCTCGTCACCCTCGCCGACCCCGGCAACCCCTGGACCTTCCTCAACTGGCTCAAAGCGCACGACCGCCTCTACCCCTTCTACTTCGCCGAGCGCTTCCACATCCACCGCGCCGAATACGACGCCTACTGCCGCTGGGTCAGCGAAAACCTCCCCGGACTCCACTTCTCCCACCAGGCCGACGCCGTCCGCTGGAACGCCGACCGCTCCTGCTTCGAGATCGACTACACCCAACTCGACGCCGACGGCGAGGCCCACGCCCTCGGCCGCACCCACACCCGCAACCTCGTCCTCGGCATCGGCACCGCCCCCCACGTCCCCGAACCCCTGCGCCCCCTCGCCGAAGCCCCCCACGTCCCCGTCGTCCACTCCGCCGACTACCTCGGCCACCGCGAACAACTCCTCACCGCCGGACACATCACCGTCATCGGCTCAGGCCAGTCCGGCGCCGAGATCTTCCTCGACCTCCTCCGCCACCGCACCCCCGGCCACGAACGCCTCACCTGGCTCGCCCGCACCCCCGCCTTCGCCCCCATGGAGTACTCCAAACTCGGCCTCGAACACTTCACCCCCGACTACACCCGCTACTTCCACGCCCTCCCCGAAACCACCCGCGACCAGCTCACCGCCCAGCAGTGGCAACTCCACAAAGGCATCGACACCGAGACCATCACCGCCATCCACGAGGAGCTCTACCACCGCACCCTGAACGGCGGCTGGCCCGACGCCACCCTCACCCCCGGCGTCAGCGTCCGCACCGCCGGACGCGTCGCCACCACCCGGATCGAACTCCACCTCGAACACCGCGAACAAGGCACCCGCTCCCGCCTCACCACCGACGCCGTCGTCCTCGCCACCGGCTACCGCGAACGCCCCCTCGACCAACTCCTCGCCGGACTCGACCCCTACCTGCGCCGCGACAACGCCGAACGCCCCCGCGTCGACGCCCACTACCGCCTCCACCTCGACGAAGCCATCACCGCCACCGGCTCCCACGTCTACGTCCAGAACGCCGAACGCCACACCCACGGCGTCGGCGCCCCCGACCTCGGCCTCGCCGCCCACCGCAGCGCCACCATCCTCAACGCCCTCACCGGCACCACCCCCTACCCCCTCCCCACCCGCACCGCCTTCACCACCTTCGGCCTCACCCCACCCCCCGCCCCCACCCCCCGCCCCCAGCACCTGGTCCGCCTCAACGAACAACCCTGAACACACACCGACGGCCCCGGAACACCCCCCGGGGCCGTCGCCACACACCGCGGACCCTCAGAACACCGGCACCCCCTCCCGCACCAACCGCCAGTCCACCGCCGCGAATTCAGCCGGATCGATCGTCCCCGCCTCCCGCACCCACGAGATGATCGTGTTGCGGATCTCCTCCGAATTCGCCCACACCTGCTCGGACTTCGGTACGTACGGGAAGTTCCCGCCGCCACTGGCCCGGTAGTTGTTCACCGCCAGCACGAACCGGGCGTCATCCGCGACCGGCGCACCCTCGAAGGCCAGATCCACGATCCGCGCACCGACCTCCTTCGAGATGTCGATGTCGTACGAAACCCCCGACACCACGTCGTAGTTGTAATCCGGCGTCCCCTCCGCGTTCGTCAACGCCGCCGGATCGACCGGCGCCCCCACCGCCGTCCGCACGAAGAACTTCGCCGAGTACTCCAAGTACTCCCGCAACTGCGCCCCCGTGATCAGCCGCGCCTCCAACGTGTTCTCGAACGTGTACAGACCCGCCGCGTCCTTGATCGTCACCTCCCCCGCCGGGAACCGCGCCGTACGCGAGAACGGCGACGCCTGCGACAGAACCGGCAGGTCCGCGTACTCCCCGCCCGCCAGCGCACCCCGCACCGTCTCCGCCTGCACATGATTGATCAGATCCACCATCGGAACGTCCTTGTACGTCCCCTCCGCCGTCGACATCTCCACCACCGACGAACCGATCACCTGGTTCACGTACGCCACCACCTCACGGTGCTCCTTCGCCAGCAACCGCGTGATCCGCACGTCCTCCGCCACCTCGTTCGAGTTCAGCACCCGCGAAGCCACCCGCTCCACCGACCACCGCCCCCGCTCCCACACCAACGAGAAATCGAAGACCGACAACCGCTGCCCCCACTTCAACGGCTCCGACAGCACCACCTCACGCCCCGACTCCGCGTTCACCACCCGCCGCTCCGGGATCTCCACATGCGCGTGACCCACCAGAATCGCGTCGATCCCCGGCACCCGCTCCGCCACCCGCGCCGCGGCGTTCTCCACATACGGCAACTGATCACCCCACGACGACGAACCATCCGCCCCCGAATGCGCCGCCACCAGCACCACATCCGCGCCCATCGACCGCAACTTCGGCACCCAGTACGCCGCCTGCTCCTCCAGCCCCGGGAACCTCAGCTTCCCCTGCACATTCACCTTGTCCCAGATCGCGATCCCCGGATTCGTCAGCCCGAGCACCGCCACCCGCACATCCCGCCCGTGCGGCGTCCGCAACCGCTTCATCACATACGGGCGAAACGCGGGACGCCCCGAGCGCGCGTCCACCGCGTTCGCGCCCAGCAACGGGAAATCGCACTGCTCCTCGAACTTCCGCAGCACCTCGATCCCGTAATTGAACTCGTGATTCCCCAGCGCCGCCGCCTCGTACCCGATCGCGTTCATCGCCTTCGCCATCGGATGCACCGGACCCCGCCGCGCCGTGATCGGATCGATCCGCGCGTAGTAGTACGACAGCTGCGTCCCCTGGATCGTGTCGCCCGCGTCGATCAACAGCGTGTTCCCCCGCCCCCTCTCCTCACGGAGGCGGTTCACCAACGTCGAGATCTTCGCGAGACCCACGTCATTGTGCTGCGCGTCGTCGTACTCCTTATCGGTGAAATAATCCCAGTTCATCGCATTGCCGTGCAGATCCGTCGTCCCGAGTACCGAAAACCCGTACCGACGCGGCTCCTTGCCCCGCCCACCCCCCTTCGCGGCCTCCGCCGGCGCCGCCGCACCCAGCGCCACCGCCGCCCCGGTCGCCGCCGAAGCCCCCAGGAACACCCTGCGCTCCACGCTCATCACGCACTCCCTCTCATCCGCGCCACATCACCCGACTGCTTGAACAACGCGCGTAGATGATCGCCCGAAACGCCAATCCCGCAACACCCCCACCACGTTGCGATCAGGTGACCACCCCCCAACACCCCCGCACCCCGCTCATCGGAGACCACGACCGCTCATTCAAGATTTGTCAAATCCCATACACGCAAAGGCCGTTGACTCGTCACCCCCACCCAGCCCCCTACCCGCCGGTAAGCCCTAGGCTCGAACCATGCGCCGAGCGAAAATCGTCTGCACCCTGGGCCCAGCCACCGACTCCTACGACCAGATCAAAGCCCTGGTCGAAGCCGGAATGGACGTGGCCCGCTTCAACCTCAGCCACGGCAGCTACGCCGAACACGAGGAGCGCTACCACCGCGTCCGCGAAGCCGCCGAGGAGACCGGCCGCAGCGTCGGCGTCCTCGCCGACCTTCAAGGACCGAAGATCCGCCTCGGCCGCTTCAGCGAAGGCCCCGTACTCCTTGAACGCGGCGACACCTTCACCATCACCACCGAGGACGGCCACCTCGGCGACCGCACCAGCTGCGGCACCACCTACGCCGGACTCGCCACCGACGTCACCCCAGGCGAACGCGTCCTCGTCGACGACGGCAAGGTCTGCCTCCAGGTCACCGCCGTCGAAGGCACCCGCGTCCGCACCACCGTCGTCGAAGGCGGCATGGTCTCCGACCACAAGGGCCTCAACCTCCCCGGCGTCGCCGTCTCCGTCCCCGCCCTCTCCGAAAAAGACATCGAAGACCTCCGCTGGGCCCTGCGCACCGGCGCCGACGTCATCGCCCTCAGCTTCGTCCGCAGCGCCCGCGACATCGTCGACGTCCACCGCGTCATGCGCGAGGAAGGCCGCCGCCTCCCCGTCATCGCCAAGGTCGAGAAGCCGCAGGCTGTCGAGAACATCGAGGAGATCGTCGACGCCTTCGACGGCATCATGGTCGCCCGCGGCGACCTCGGCGTCGAAATGCCCCTCGAAGCGGTACCTCTCGTGCAGAAGCGGGCCGTCAAGCTCGCCAAACGGAACGCCAAACCGGTCATCGTCGCGACCCAGATGCTCGACTCCATGATCGAGAACAGCCGGCCCACCCGCGCCGAAGCCTCCGACGTCGCCAACGCCGTGATCGACGGCACCGACGCCGTGATGCTCTCCGGCGAGACCAGCGTCGGCAAGTACGCCGTCGAGACCGTCCGCACCATGGGGCGCATCGTGGAAGCGGCCGAGGAAGAGATCCTCGACAAGGGACTGCCGCCGCTCACCGACCGCAACAAGCCCCGCACCCAAGGCGGAGCGGTCGCCCGCGCGGCGGCCGAGATGGGCGACTTCCTCGGCGCGCGCTTCCTCGTCGCCTTCACGCAGTCCGGCGACACCGTCCGCCGCCTGAGCCGCTACCGCTCGCCGATCCCGCTCCTCGCCTTCACCCCCGACCCGGCGACGCGGGCGCAGCTCAACCTGTCCTGGGGCGTGGAGGCCTTCCTCGGGCCGCACGTGGACTCCACGGACGCGATGGTCGAGCAGGTCGACGACATGCTCCTGAAGCTCGGCCGCTGCGAGCGGGGCGACCTGGTCGTGATCACGGCCGGTTCCCCTCCGGGCGTCGCCGGAAAGACGAACCTCGTGCGGGTGCACCGCATCGGCGAGGACGACGCCCCGAAGTAGGCGAGCGCGATCCCGAGGGGGCGACGGGATTCCCGCTCGCCCCCGTGCCCGTCCCCGCACCCGTCTCAGTACTTGGGACCGATGTGGGCTTCCATGAGGGCGACGGAGGCTTTGCGGGCGACGGAGATGTTGTACGGGTTTCCGTGGCGGTAGCACTCGGTCCATTCGAGGCCGAGGAGGTCGAGCGTGTCGGTGTAGAGCTTCCGGATGTCGTCGGAGACGTTGGTGAACCAGTAGCGCGGATATTCGTAGCGCTTGCGCTCACCGGCGACGAGGCGGGTGGTCCAGTTGGTGATGCGGCAGCCGTCGGAATGAATGAGGCCACGCAGGAATTCCCAGGGATGGGCGCCGACTATTGTCTCTTGCCAGGGCTCCAGCAAAATATCCCGGTCATGTTTTCGTCCGGGTCCGTGCTGGGGGAAGAGGTGGAGCAGATGCTGTGAGTAGACCTTGATGTTGTGACAGCCCTTGCTTCGCACTCGGCAGGTCGCTCTGCCGGGGAAGACTCTGCGCATTGCCTGCTCGCACTCGCTCTGAATGCCGGGCCAAGCGTCGTCCAGCGACACCATCAGGCTCGGTGCGCGGTGTTGGCGCGGGAAGCTGATGTGCCCGTCACCGAGGTAGAGGCCGAGCAGGTAGGCGTAGGCGGGCTTGTCCAGCGGGACTTTGTCGTCGCAGGCGAAACAGAAGGTGACGGGCCTTCTCCCGGGGCATTCGCCTCTCTTGGCCCGGTCCATGTGTTTCCAGTAGCTGATGGTTCCCTTGGGGATGTCCAGGCGCCGCGCTACTTCGGCGTTGGCTACCCCGTCGCGCAGAAGCGCCAAGGCTTTGTGCCGCACTTCGAGGGTGTGGAAGATCATGTCCTCATCGTGCGGAAGGTGCGCGTGACGGACAGAAAAACGGCGGGGATTCACTCGAAAGTGAATCCCCGCCCTTTCTGGTGCCGGGTGCGGGACTCGAACCCGCAAGTCCTCTCGGACGGATGCTTTTGAGACATCTGTGTATGCCGATTCCACCAACCCGGCGCATCCGCAAAGGAGCATACCTGCTAAGCCGCGCGCAGCGCACCTAGGTACCCTGTTTCCAGCAGTCCCCTGCCTATACGAGGAGCCCCCGTGAGCGCCCCCGAGCCCGAGTCATCCACCGCCGCTGCCGCCGCCGGCGATTCACACGTACCGCCCCTCACCACCCGTGTCGTCATCGCCGAGGACGAAGCGCTCATCCGGCTCGATCTCAAGGAGATGCTGGAGGAGGAGGGGTACACCGTCGTCGGGGAGGCCGGGGACGGGCAGCAGGCGGTGGAGCTGGCGCGCGAGCACAAGCCGGACCTCGTGATTCTCGATGTGAAGATGCCGGTGCTGGACGGGATCTCGGCGGCCGAGAAGATCGCCGAGGAGTCCATCGCCCCCGTCCTCATGCTCACCGCCTTCTCGCAGCGCGACCTCGTCGAGCGGGCGCGCGACGCGGGCGCGATGGCGTACCTCGTGAAGCCGTTCAGCAAGAGCGACGTCGTGCCGGCGATCGAGATGGCGGTCTCGCGGTTCACGGAGTTGCGGGCGCTGGAGAAGGAGGTCGAGGACCTCTCGCAGCGGCTGGAGACGCGCAAGCTCGTGGACCGGGCGAAGTCGGTGCTCCAGACCGAGTACGGGCTCACCGAGCCGGCGGCGTTCCGGTGGATCCAGAAGACGTCGATGGACCGGCGCATGTCGATGCGGCAGGTGGCGGAGGCCGTAATCGAGGACGCGGCGGAGAAGAAGGCGGCGAAGGAGCAGAAGGACAAGTAGCCGCCGCCGAGGTAGGTACGTACGGCGAAGGGGCGCCCACCGCGTGGTGGGCGCCCCTTCGCGTACCGGTCGGGCCGGCGCGCGGGCCGGGTCAGTCCTCGCCGAGGTACGCCTTGCGGACGGACTCGTCGTGGAGGAGGTCGGAGCCCGTGCCGCTCAGGACGATCGTGCCGATCTCCATGACGTGCGCCTGGTCGGCGAGGGAGAGCGCGGCCTGTGCGTTCTGCTCGACGAGCAGGATCGTGGTGCCCTGTTCGCGCAGTTCGGCGATGGTCGTCATGATCTTCTGCATCATGATCGGCGAGAGACCCATGGAGGGTTCGTCGAGCATGAGGAGTTTCGGCTTGGACATGAGGGCGCGGCCCATGGCGAGCATCTGCTGTTCGCCGCCGGAGAGGGTGCCCGCGGCTTGCTTGCGGCGTTCCCCGAGGATGGGGAAGAGGTCGTAGGCGTGCTGGATGTCCTGGGCGATGCCTTCGGTGTCCTTGCGGAGGAAGGCGCCGAGGCGGAGGTTGTCCTCGATGGTCATGCGGGGGAAGATGTGCCGGCCTTCGGGGGAGTGCGCCAGGCCGAGCGCGACGATCTGGTCGGCGCGGTACTTGTGGAGCGGTTGCCCGTCGAAGGTGATGGTGCCGGCGAGGGGTTTGAGGAGTCCGCTGAGGGTGCGCAGGGTCGTGGTCTTGCCGGCGCCGTTGGTGCCGATGAGGGTGACGACCTGTCCGGCCTCGACGGTGAAGCTGATGCCCTTGACGGCTTCGATCTTGCCGTAGGCGACGCGGAGGTTGTCGACTTCGAGGAGCGCGGTCACTTGCCGTCCTCCTTGGTGGTGCGGGGGGTGTCGGTCTTCGTGGCGGCGGCTTCGGCGGCCTGGACCTCGGCGAGGGCTTCGTCCTCGGGGGCGGTGTCCATGGGGGTGCCGAGGTAGGCGGCGATGACGCGTTCGTCGGCCTGGACGATGTCGGGGGTGCCTTCGAGGAGTTTCTGGCCCTGGACGAGGACGGCGACGCGGTCGCTCAGGTTGAAGATGAAGCGCATGTCGTGCTCGATGACGAGGACGGCGGTGCCCTGCTCGCGGATGGCGAAGACGAGTTCCTCGGTGGCGCGGGTCTCCTGGGGGTTCATCCCGGCGGTGGGTTCGTCGAGGAGGAGGAGTCCGGGGTCGCTGGCGAGGGCGCGGGCGATCTCCAGCTTGCGTTGCTCGCCGTAGGGGAGGTTGCGGGAGAGGTGGTCGGCCTTGTGGGCGAGGCCGATGAATTCCAGGAGTTCCATGGCGCGTGCCGTGGAGGCGGCTTCGGCGCGCTTGAACCCGGGGCCGCGCAGGAGGGCGGAGAAGAGCCCTTCGCGGGTGCGGGTGTGGCGGCCGACGAGGACGTTTTCCAGGACGGTCATGTTGGCGAAGAGCCGGATGTTCTGGAAGGTGCGGGCGATGCCGGCCTTGGTGACGAGGTGGGGTTTGGGCGGGAGGGTCGTGCCCTTGTAGGCGACGCGGCCCTCGGTGGGGACGTAGAGGCCGGTGAGGCAGTTGAAGAAGGTGGTCTTTCCCGCGCCGTTGGGGCCGATGAGGCCGACGATCTCGCCGGTGTTGACGGTGAGGGAGACGTCGCGTACGGCGGTGAGGCCGCCGAAGCGCATGGTGACGCCGGTGGCTTCGAGGACCGCGGTGCCGGTGGGGGCGGGGGTGGTCGTCGTGGTGGTCATGGTGGTCAGGCCCCCGCTTTGGTGACGCCGGTGGCGGCTTCGGGTTCGTTGTCCCCGATCAGGCGCTGTTCCGGCACGGCGAGTTGGTCGTTCTCGTGGAATTCGAGTTGCTTGCGGCGGTCGGGGACGATGCCCTCGGGGCGCAGGCGCATGAGCAGGATGAGGGCGAGGCCGAAGAGCAGAAGCTGGTACTTCTGCATGAATTCGAGCTTCTCCGGGATGAGGAAGAGCAGTGCGGCGCCGATGAGGGGGCCGGTGATGGTGCCCATGCCGCCGAGGATGACGGCGGCGATGAGGAAGGCGGAGTTGGGCGGGGCGGTGCCGGCGAACTGGTACTGCTCGGGGGTGACGCTGTAGTTGACGTGTGCCTGGACGGTGCCGGCGAGTCCGGCGAGGGTGGCGCCGAGGGCGAAGGCGAGGAGTTTGAGGCGGAAGCCGTTGATGCCCATGGCGGAGGCGGCGGTCTCGTCCTCGCGGATGGCGACCCAGGCGCGGCCGATGCGGGACTGGCCGGAGCGGTGGAAGACGAGGAGGACGATGGCGGTGAACAGGAGCATCAGCAGGAAGTAGTTGCCGGACCTGCCGAGCGGGAAGCCGAGGACGTCGTGGGCCTCGCCGAATTTGAAGCCGAACATTTCGAGGTCGGGGATGTTCGGGATGCCCTGGGAGCCGTTGACGAGGTCGGGGCCGCTGTTGCCGTTGAGGTTGTTCATGGTGATCCGGAAGATTTCTCCGAATCCGAGGGTGACGATGGCGAGGTAGTCGCCGCGTAGCCGCAGGGTGGGTGCGCCGATGACGACGCCGAAGATGAGGGAGACGGCGGCGCCGGTGAGGACGGCGAGGGGGAAGGGGAAGTGGACGCCGATGCTGGACTGGGGGGAGCCGGAGACGAGGGCGGCGGTGTAGGCGCCGACGCCGAGGAAGGCGACGTATCCGAGGTCGAGGAGTCCGGCGAGGCCGACGACGACGTTGAGGCCGAGGGCGACGGTGGCGAAGATCAGGATGTTGGTCCCGATGAGCGCGTAGGTGTCGTTGTCCTGGGTGAAGGGGAAGCAGATCGCGGCGACGAACATCGCGGCGAGGCTGACGGCGCGGTGGCGTGCGGTGAGGGTGGCGAGGCGGCGGAAGAGTCCGGCGCGGGCGAGGGAGAGGGCGCCGAGGGCGACGAGGATGAGGTAGCCGATGAAGAGTTCGGAGTTGGCGCTGTCGATGTCGATGCCGTACGTGAAGACGTAGAGGGCGAGGCCAAAGGCGACGGCGATGACGAGGATGTCGGCCCAGGCGGGGAGGGTGCGGCGGGGTGCGGCGGGGGCCGGGGCCTTGAGGGTGTGGGTGAGGCGGTGGAGTGCGGTGTCGCCGGGCTGGGGTTCGTAGGGGGTGTCGTCGGGGAGGCCGAAGGCGGCGGCGGTGGCGACGAGGGAGCCGACGAGGGAGATCCAGGCGCCGGGGTCGAGGGCGATGAGGCCGTCGAGTTCGACGGCGATCGCGATGACGGTGTAGAGGGTGGCGGCGAGGGTGCCGAGGGCCATGAGGCGTACGGCGCTGTGGGGGCCGCCGGGGGTGAGCCAGCGCAGTCCGGGGGTGTGGAGGGCCGCGAGGGCGAGGAGTGCGGTGAGGAGGGCTCCGGTGAGGGTGATGAGCTGGAGGCCGCCGGGGTAGCCGTTGACGGTGAGGTTGCCGGGGAATTCCTCGGTGTAGGTCCAGGAGAGGAAGGTGCCGGCGAAGGCGATGAGGGCTCCGGCGAGGGTGCCGTAGCGGGCGGCGGGGGCGGGGAGCTTGAGCAGCCGGGTGTCGGTCATGGTGTTCACGCCCTGTCCGCGACGCGTTCGCCCAGGAGACCCTGGGGCCTGATGAGGAGGACGACGATGAGGAGGACGAAGGCCCAGACGTCCTTCCAGGCGCCGCCGCCGAAGAGGTCCATGCCGGGGACGTCGCCCATGTAGCCGGTGGCGAGGGATTCGGCGATGCCGAGGACGAGTCCGCCGAGCATGGCGCCGTAGAGGTTGCCGATGCCGCCGAGTACGGCGGCGGTGAAGGCTTTGAGGCCCATGAGGAAGCCCATTTTGAAGCCGATCTGGCCGTTGTGCAGGCCGTAGCCGACGGCGGCGATGGCGGCGAAGGCGGCACCGATGGCGAAGGCCATGACGATGATGCGGTCGGTGTTGATGCCCATGAGCTTGGCGGTGTCGGGGTCCTGGGCGGTGGCCTGCATGCCGCGTCCGGAGCGGGTGCGGTTGACGAACCAGCCGAGGGCGAGCATGCAGACGGGGGCGGCGATGATGACGAAGAGGTCGCCGCGCTGGACGGTGGCGCCGAGGACGTGGAAGGGGTCGCCGTGGAACTGGGGGAAGGAGATGTCGGACTTGGCGTCGGGGTAGAAGGCCCAGACGAGTTGCTGGAGGAAGAGGGAGAGCCCGATGGCGGTGATGAGGGGGGCGAGGCGGGGGGCGCCGCGCAGGGGGCGGTAGGCGAAGCGTTCCGCCGCGGTGCCCACGAGGACGGAGCAGAGGATGCCGCCGAGGATCATGAGGGGGATGACGGCGGCGAGCGAGGAGCCGTCGGGGAGGAGGGTCCAGACGGTGTAGGCGCCGAATCCTCCGATCATGAATATCTCGCCGTGGGCGAAGTTGATGAGCTGGACAATGCCGTAGACCATCGTGTAGCCGATCGCGATGAGTCCGTACATCGCGCCGAGGATGAGTCCATTGGCCAGCTGTTGCGGCAGTTCGTGCACCGCAGGGCCTCCGTGGAGTGGTCGGATAAGGGTGCGCCGCGCGGGACGCTGTGTGCATCCCGCGCGGCGTGTGTGGGGTGCCCGGTGGTGGGCGGGTGGGGCGGGGTGACGAGCGCTCGGGGGGCTGTGGGTGGGGGCCCCTCAGCGGGTCACGGCTTGTAGACCTCGCTCTTCTTGGGCACCCACTTGCCGCCCTCGACCTGGTAGGCGGTCATCATCGTGTTGGTGGTGTCGCCGTATTCGTCGAAGGAGATGTCGCCGGTGACGCCGGAGAACTTGACGGTGCTCATGGCTTCGAGGACCTTGGCGCGGGCGTCGGAGGGGAGTTTGCCGTCGTTGTCGTCGACGACCTTCTTGACGGCCTCGATGATGGACCAGGCGGCGTCGTAGGTGCCGCCGCCGTACGCCTCGTAGCCGTCCTTGTATCCGGCGGCGGCGTAGTCGGAGATGAACTTCTTGGCGGAGTCGAGCTTTTCGACGGGGGCGCCGACGGAGGTGGCGAGGTCGCCCTGGGCCTTCTTGTTGAGCTTGATGAAGTCGGCGGCGTAGATGCCGTCGCCGCCCATGAGGGGGATCTTGGCGCCGCTGTCCTTGAGCTGCTGGCTCAGGGGGCCGGCGGCGGGGTACTCGCCGCCGTAGTAGACGCCCTCGGCACCGGTCCTCTTGACCTTGGCGACGACGGAGTTGAAGTCGCGGTCGTCGGGGTTGATGTGGTCGGCGCCGACGATCTTGCCGCCGAGCTTGGTGAAGGTGTCCTTGAAGGAGGCGGCGAGTCCGGCGCCGTAGGTCTTCTGGTCGTCGATCAGGTAGACCTTGTTGATCTTCGCCGTGTCGTGGAGGTACTTGGCGGCGAAGGAGCCCTGGATCTGGTCGGTCGTCGCGGTGCGGAAGAAGGAGGCGAAGGGGCGCTTCTTGTCGCCGGTCTTCCAGTTGTCGCCCTGGGTCAGCTCGGTGCCGGTGTTGGCGGGGGAGACCTGGGTGAGTTTCGCGTCGTTGAAGGGCTTCTGCATCGACTGCGAGACGTTGGAGTTCAGGGGGCCGACGACGCCGAGGACGTCCTTGTTGCCGATGAACTTGGTGGCGTTCTGCTGGCCGATGGTCGGCTGCGCCTGGTCGTCGAGCGGCTGGGTCTTGAACTGGACGCCGGGGACGAGGTTCTGCTTGTTGGCGATCTTGGTGGCGAGTTCGGCGGAGTTGCGGATGCCGAGGCCGAGGGCGGAGAGGTCGCCGGTGATGGGTGCGTCGACGCCGATGACGACGGTGGTCTTCTTGCCGCCGCCCGAGCCGCCCTTGTCGTCGCCGGAGTCGTCGTCGCGTGAGCCGCAGGCGCTGAGGGTGAGTGCCCCGGTGGTCAGGACGGTGGTGAGGATGAGCAAGGAACGGTGTCGCACGGATGGGTCCTTTCCCTGGCGCGGCCTCCTCGCTGGAGGTGCCGTGTCGATCGCGCCGGGCAGGACGGTGGTGCTCGGTGGTGCGGTGGTGCTCGGGGTGGTGCTGCCCGGCGTAATGGTGACTGGCCGTGACTCTAAGCGCAGGTGAAGGGGTGTGGGGTGGGGAGCGGACAGGATGTGACTGTCTTGTTATGCGAGAAGGGGGCGGGGTGCGAAAGCGCGGGGTGTTTGTTCCGCATCCTGAGAACTCCCTGCACATGTAAGCAACTTCAGGGGGTTTTGGTGCTGGCGGCGGTCTGTCCCGTGGTGCCCGTGGTGGTGGGTGGGGGCCGTTTTGGTGCGTGAACGGGGTGTGCGGGCCGTATTGCGTGCGTGTTACGCAACGTGACGAATGGCGGGTGTGGTAAGGGCGCTCGACGGGGCTCGGTGGGGCGGGTGCCGGGGCGGGGGTGTCCGGTGGGCGGAGTGCGGGTGCGGGAATGCGAACGGCGGGGCCCGCTCCCGGTGTTGGGGCGGGCCCCGCCGTAACGGGGTTGATCGATCAGGCGGTTGTGGGAGGTTGCGGAGCGTCGCGCAGGAGGCAGGTCAGGCGGGCCGAGCAGACGCGTCGGCCGCTCTCGTCGGTGATGACGATCTCGTACGTGGCGGTGGAGCGGCCCCGGTGCACGGGGGTCGCCGTGCCGGTGACGTGGCCGCTGGAGAGGCCGCGGTGGTGGGTGCAGTTGAGGTCCACGCCGACGGCGATCTTCCCGGGGCCGCCGTGGAGCATGGCGCCGACGGAGCCGAGGGTCTCGGCGAGGACGGCGGAGGCGCCGCCGTGCAGGAGGCCGTAGGGCTGCGTGTTGCCCTCGACGGGCATGGTGCCGACGACCTTCTCCGGGGCGGCCTCGACGACCTCGATGCCCATGCGGGTGCCGAGGTGGCCCGCCGAGAAATAGGAGGGGAGGTCGACGCCGAGGCTGCTGAAGCGGTCGAGGACTTCCTGGGGGAACTTCACGCCGCGGTGCTCGCCCATGTGCGGCTCCGTTTCTGTCGCGTCCGCCGCGTGGCCCGCGGCCACGCCGCCCGCGGCGGGTGCCGCGTGCGGTTCTGTCCTATCAGGTGGGCTGAGCGAACGCTTAGTGCCCTTGGTCACGCTCGCCGGCCGGTTCGAGGCGTACCACGAGGGACTTCGATGCGGGCGTGTTGCTCGTGTCGGCGGTCGCGTCGAGCGGGACGAGGACGTTCGTCTCCGGGTAGTAGGCGGCGGCGCAGCCGCGCGCGGTGGGGTAGTGCACGACGCGGAAGCGGGGCGCGCGGCGCTCGGTGCCGTCCCGCCACTCGCTGACGAGGTCCACGTACGCCCCGTCCTCGTACCCGAGCGCCTTCGCGTCCTCGGGGTGGACGAGGACGACGCGGCGGCCATTGGCGATGCCGCGGTAGCGGTCGTCGAGCCCGTAGATCGTGGTGTTGTACTGGTCGTGCGAGCGCAGCGTCTGGAGCAGGAGCCGTCCGGCCGGCAGGCGCGGGAACTCGACGGGCGCGGCGGTGAAGTTGGCCTTCCCCGTCGCGGTGGGGAAGCGGCGCTCGTCGCGCGGGGCGTGCGGCAGGGCGAAGCCGCCGGGGTGGGCGACGCGCGCGTTGAAGTCCTCGAAGCCGGGGACGACGCGCGCGATGCGGTCCCGTACGCGCCCGTAGTCGGCGGCGAACTCCTCCCAGGGCAGCGGCGATCCGGGGTGCACGGCGCGGGCGAGGCGGGCGACGATCGCGGGCTCGGAGAGCAGCGCGGGGCTCGCGGGGGCGAGGCGTCCGCGCGAGGCGTGGACCATGCCCATCGAGTCCTCGACGGTGACGAACTGCTCGCCGCCCGCCTGGACATCGCGTTCGGTGCGGCCGAGCGTGGGCAGGATGAGCGCGCGGGCCCCGGTGACGACGTGGGAGCGGTTGAGCTTCGTGGAGACGTGCACGGTGAGGCGGGCGCGGCGCATCGCGGCCTCGGTGACGTCGGTGTCCGGGGACGCGGCGACGAAGTTGCCGCCCATGGCGAGGAAGACCTTCGCCTCGCCGTCGCGCAGCGCGCGGATGGCGCGGACGACGTCGTAGCCGTGCTCGCGGGGCGGTGCGAAGCCGAACTCGCGTTCCAGGGCGTCGAGGAAGGCGGGCGCGGGGCGTTCGAAGATGCCCATCGTGCGGTCGCCCTGCACGTTGGAGTGGCCGCGCACGGGGCAGACCCCTGCGCCGGGGCGGCCGATGTTGCCGCGCAGCAGCAGGAAGTTGACGACCTCGCGGATCGTGGGCACGGAGTGCTTGTGCTGGGTGAGGCCCATCGCCCAGCACACGATGGTGCGTTCGGAGGCGAGGACGAGGCGCAGCGCCTCCTCCACGTCGGTGCGGGCGAGGCCGGTCGCGGCGAGCGTCTCGTCCCAGTCGGCTTCGCGCGCGGCCTTCGCGAAGTCCTCGAAGCCGTGGGTGTGTGCGGCGATGAAGGACTCGTCGAGCGCGTCCCCGGCCTCCAGGATCAGCTTGTTGAGGAGGCGGAAGAGGGCCTGGTCGCCGCCGATGCGGATCTGGAGGAAGAGGTCGGTGAGCGTGGTGCCGCTCGCGAGGCCCTGCGGGGTCTGCGGGTTCTTGAACCGTTCGAGTCCGGCTTCGGGCAGCGGGTTGACGCTGATGATCTTCGCGCCGCCCGCCTTCGCCTTCTCCAGCGCGGAGAGCATCCGGGGGTGGTTGGTGCCCGGGTTCTGCCCCGCGACGATGATCAGGTCGGCCTGGTGGAGGTCGTCGAGCGAGACGCTGCCCTTGCCAACGCCGATCGTCTCCGAGAGCGCGGAACCGCTCGACTCGTGGCACATGTTGGAGCAGTCGGGCAGGTTGTTCGTGCCGAACTCGCGGGCGAAGAGCTGGTAGAGGAACGCGGCCTCGTTGCTCGTGCGGCCCGAGGTGTAGAAGACGGCCTCGTCGGGCGAGCCGAGCGCGGTCAGCTCCTCGGCGACGATCCGGAAGGCCTCGTCCCAGCTCACGGGCGTGTAGTGCGAGGCGCCCTCGGCGAGGTGCATGGGCTGGGTGAGGCGCCCTTGCTGGCCGAGCCAGTAGCCGCTGCGGCCGGCGAGGTCGGCGACGGAGTGCGCGGCGAAGAAGTCCGGGCCGACGCGGCGCAGCGTCGCCTCCTCGGCGACGGCCTTCGCGCCGTTCTCGCAGAACTCGGCGGTGTGCCGCTTGTCGCCCTCGGGCCAGGCGCAGCCCGGGCAGTCGAAGCCGTCCTTCTGGTTGACCCGCAGGAGCGTGAGCGCGGTGCGCCTGAGCCCCATCTGCTGCTGCGCGATCCGCAGCGAGTGCCCGACGGCGGGGAGCCCGGCCGCGGCGTGTCGTGGGGCGGTGACGCGCGGTGCGTCCTGGGCCGGGTCGCTCGCGGGCGGCTTCGTCGCCATGGGTCCCTCCGCTGCTCGTTACGTACCGCCTCGATCCTCGCACGCGCCGGGGCGGCGGTACGGGGGCGGGGAGCGGCTTCCGGCCCGGCACGCGTCGCGCGGTCCGGGCTGTCAGTGCTCCGTGGCAGGATCGGGGGCGTGGCACAGACAGCAGCGAAGAAGAAGTCCGCGACCGCCGAGCAGAGCCCCGCCAAGGGGGGTGGCGGCCGTCCCCGGCTCATGCTCATGGACGGGCACTCCCTGGCGTACCGGGCGTTCTTCGCGCTGCCCGCGGAGAATTTCACGACGTCCACCGGGCAGCCGACGAACGCGATCTACGGATTCGCCTCGATGCTCGCGAACACGCTCCGTGATGAGCAGCCCACGCATTTCGCGGTCGCCTTCGACGTCTCGCGCAAGACGTGGCGGGCCGAGGAGTTCACCGAGTACAAGGCGAACCGGGCGAAGACCCCCGACGAGTTCCGCGGGCAGGTCGAGCTGATCGGCGAGCTGCTCGACACGATGCACGCGGACCGCTTCGCCGTCGAGGGCTTCGAGGCGGACGACATCATCGCGACGCTCGCCACGCAGGCGGAGGCCGCCGGCTTCGACGTCCTCATCGTCACGGGCGACCGGGACTCCTTCCAGCTCGTCTCGGAGCACACGACGGTGCTCTACCCGACGAAGGGCGTCTCCGAGCTGACCCGCTACACCCCGGAGAAGGTCGAGGAGCGGTACGGGCTCACCCCCGCCCAGTACCCGGACTTCGCGGCCCTGCGCGGCGACCCCTCCGACAACCTGCCCGGCATCCCCGGCGTCGGCGAGAAGACCGCGGCGAAGTGGATCACGCAGTTCGGTTCCTTCGCGGAGCTGGTCGAGCGCGCCGAGGAGGTCAAGGGCAAGGCGGGGCAGAACTTCCGGGACCACCTGGAGGCCGTGAAGCTCAACCGGCGGCTCACCGAGATGGTCAGGGACGTGCCGCTCGACAAGGGCCCGGAGGACCTGGAGCGCGCCGCGTACGACCGCAAGCAGCTCGCCGTCCTCCTCGACACGCTGGAGATCCGCAACCCCTCGCTGCGCGAACGCCTCCTCGCCGTGGACCCGGGCGCCGAGCAGGAGCAGGAGCCGGTCACGGAGGACGTGGCGCTGGACGCCACGCTCGTGCCCGCGAACGGGAAGCTCACCCCGTGGCTGGAGGAGCACGGCAACGCGGTGCTCGGCGTCGCCACGGTCGACACGTGGAAGCTCGGCGCGGGCGAGGTCGCCGAGGTGGCGCTCGCCGCCGCGGGCGGGGCCGCCGCCTGGTTCGAGCCCTCGGCGCTCGACGAGGACGACGAGCGGGCCTTCGCCGACTGGCTCGGCGACCCCGAGCGGCCCAAGGTCATGCACGACGCGAAGGGCCTCATGCGCGTCTTCGGCGAGCACGGCATGACCGTCGCGGGCGTCTCGATGGACACGGCGCTCGGCGCCTACCTCGTCAAGCCCGGCCGCCGCACCTTCGCGCTCGACGCGCTCTCCCTCGAATACCTGGGCCGCGAGCTGGTCCCCGCGCAGGAGTCGGACGGGCAACTCGCCTTCGGCGCCGACGACGAGACCCAGGCACGCACCCTCATGGTCGAGGCCCGCACGATCCTCGACCTCGGCACGGCGCTCGGCGCGCGCCTGCCCGAGGTCGGCGCGGAGGGGCTGCTCACCGACATCGAGCTGCCCACCTCGGCGCTCCTCGCCCGCATGGAGCGGGCCGGGATCGCCGCCGACCGCGACCATCTGGAGGAGATGGAGCGGCAGTTCGCGGGCGCGGTCGAGCAGGCGGTGCGCGAGGCGCACGCGGCGGTGGGGCACGAGTTCAACCTCGGCTCGCCCAAGCAGCTCCAGGAAGTCCTCTTCGGCGAGCTGAACCTGCCCAAGACCCGCAAGACGAAGACGGGTTACACGACGGACGCCGACTCGCTCGCCTGGCTCGCCGGCCAGACGGAGCACGAACTGCCGGTCATCATGCTGCGCCACCGCGAGCAGGCGAAGCTGCGGAGCACGGTGGAAGGGCTCATCAAGTCGATCGCCCCCGACGGCCGTATCCACACGACGTTCAACCAGACCGTCGCCGCCACCGGCCGGCTCTCCTCGACGGACCCGAACCTCCAGAACATCCCCGTGCGCACCGACGAGGGTCGCGCGATCCGCCGCGGCTTCGTCGTCGGCGAGGGCTACGAAGCCCTCATGACCGCCGACTACAGCCAGATCGAGCTGCGCGTCATGGCGCACCTGTCGGAGGACGAGGGGCTCATCGCCGCCTTCACCTCCGGCGAGGACCTGCACCGCACCGTCGCCGGGTACGTCTTCGGCGTCGAACCGGCCGCCGTCGACGCCGAGATGCGGCGCAAGATCAAGGCCATGTCGTACGGGCTCGCCTACGGCCTCTCCGCCTTCGGCCTCTCGCAGCAGCTCGGCATCGAGGCCGGCGAGGCACGCGCCCTCATGGACACGTACTTCGAGCGCTTCGGCGGCGTACGGGACTACCTGCACCGCGTCGTCGAGGAGGCGCGCGCCATCGGCTACACGGCGACGATGCTGGGCCGCCGCCGCTACCTGCCCGACCTCAACAGCGACAACCGGCAGCGCAGGGAGGCCGCCGAGCGCATGGCGCTCAACGCGCCGATCCAGGGCACGGCCGCCGACATCGTGAAGATCGCGATGCTGGGCGTGGACCGCGCGCTGCGCGAGGCGGAGCTGAACTCGCGGATGCTGCTCCAGGTCCACGACGAAATCGTCCTCGAACTCGCCCCGGGCGAACGCGAACCGGTCGAGGAGATCCTGCGCCGCGAGATGGCCGCGGCGGCCCAGCTCCGCGCCCCGCTGACGGTGTCGGTCGGCGTCGGCCGGGACTGGGAGGCGGCGGCGCACTGAGGGGGGCACCGAGGGGGAGCCGCGGCCCTGCCCGCGTCCGCGCGTGTCCGTGCGTTCACTCCTCGTCGGCGCACGCTGAACGAGGGGCGAAATAACGGGGGCGAGATATGGCCAAGTGGTGAAAGCCGGTCACCCGTCCCTGCCCCCGTGCGGCAAGTTGTCGTAGTGTCACCTGGGTCAACACGCCTGAGCGCGTGGCAGGCGGAGGACGGGAGGGGCGGACCGGGATGGCGGCGCAATTCGGGATACGGCTGCGCAAGGGGGCCGCGGCGACGGCGGTCACGGCGGCGGTGATGGCGGCACTCGCCGGCTCGCAGGCACCCGGCGCCGGCCCGCTCAAGGACCTGCCCGGCGGCACGAGCCACTCCGCCGACGCGGGCAAGCAGGTCCCGCCGAGCGACGACCACTACTACACCGACCTCCCCCCGGTCCGCCCCGGCGACCCCCAGTCCTCCCACGACCTGCCGGGCACCCAGAAGCCCGGCGGCGACGCCGACGCCGACCCCGCCGAGGCCCAGGCCGGCATCCCCGCCACGGTGCTCGACGCGTACAAGAAGGCCGAGGCCGAACTCGCCCGCACGCGCGGCGAGTGCAAGCTGCCGTGGCAACTGCTCGCCGCGATCGGCAAGGTCGAGTCCGGTCACGCCCAGGGCGGCAAGGTCGACGCGAACGGCACCACGATCGGCACGATCCCCGGCCCGCCGCTCAACGGCCAGGGCTTCGCGCTCATCAAGGACACCGACAACGGGCGCTACGACGGCGACAAGACGTACGACCGCGCCGTCGGCCCCATGCAGTTCATCCCCTCCACCTGGGCCTTCGCCGGGCGCGACGGCAACGGCGACGGCGTCGAGGACCCGGACAACGTCTACGACGCCGCCCTCGCCGCCGGTTACTACCTGTGCGGAGACGGCCGCGACCTCGGCACGAGCGACGGCATGCGCGCCGCGATCCTCAGCTACAACCACTCCTCGGAGTACCTCGCGACCGTCCTGACCTGGTACGACTTCTACCGCGACGGGGCCCACGAGATCCCCGACGGCACCGGGCCGCTGCCCAGCCACCCCAACACGCCCAGCTCGCCGAGCCCTTCGACGCCGCCGTCGACCCCGCCCTCCGTCCGGCCGAGCCCGCCCGGGCACACCACCTCGCCCACGCCGCCCGGCCACTCCACGCCCCCGGCGACGAAGCCGCCCACGAGCCCCGGCACGCCGAGCACACCCCCGACGACGCCTCCCACCACCCCGCCCGCCACGCCGAAGCCCCCCGCCGAGCGCGTCACCGCCCTCACCAAGACAGGGCCCGCGACGCTCGCGACCCTCACCGGGCTCGACTTCGACGTGCGGCCCGCCGTGCGCGCGCTCGACTCCGAGGGCAAGGCGGTGGCCGGGCTCAAGGTCACCTTCGGTCTCGTCGGCGACACCGACGCGCGCTTCTCCGGCGCGAAGAGCGTCGTCGTCACGACCAACGCGCAGGGCACCGCGACGGCCCCGACCCTCACCGCGGGCAAGACCCCCGGGAAGTTCACGGTCCGCGCGAGCCTCGCCTCCGGCAAGCCCGGCCCCGTCGACTTCGCGGCCACGGTCACCGAACCCGCCGCCGACGTGCTGAAGCCGGTGGACGACAAGGCCACGTACGAGGCGAAGGCCGGCGACGCCTTCGAGAAGAGCCCCGACCTGCGGGCGAGCCTCGACGGGAAGACCGTCGCGGGCGTCCGCACCACGGTCACCGTCCTCGACAAGGACGGCAAGGAACTCGCCGAGGACACCGGCCCGTACGTACTCGACGCCGACGAGAAGAAGACCCGCGACCTCACCCTCGTGAGCGACAAGGACGGCGTCCTCCACCTGCCCAACCTCCACGCCGGGGACCAGCCGGGCACCTACGTGCTGCGGTTCACGGCGGGCAAGGCCACGGCGGACGTCGCACTGACGGTGACGGACGCGAAGCCGGCGGAACCCGGCGAGGGCGGCTCCGAGAGCCCGGAGCCCGGCACGGGCAGCGAGAGCCCGGCCGCGTAAGGCACCCCTGGACGGTGGTCCCGCCGCGAGCCGCGGCGGGACCGTCTCAGCGCCGCCCGCCGCGAGCCGCCGCCCGCGCGGGACCGTCTCAGGGCCGCTCCGGCCACGCGTGCTTCGGGTACCGCCCGCGCAGGTCCGCGCGCACGGCCCGGTAGCCGTCCGCCCAGAAGGACTTCAGGTCCGAGGTCACCGCGGCGGGCCGCCCCGCCGGGGACAGCAGGTGCACCACCACCGGCACCCCCGCCACCCGCGGCGTCTCCCGCAGCCCGAACAACTGCTGCACCCGCGCGGCGAGCACAGGCGGCTCACCGCCGCCGCCCTCCGGATAGGCGAGCCGCACCCGCCGCCCGTCCGGCAACTCCACCGACTCGGGAGCGAGTTCCGCGAAGCGACCCGCCGCGCCCGAGGCCCACGGCAGCAGCCTCCGCAGCGCCTCGGCGACCCGCACCCGCCCCAGGTCCGCGCGCCGCCGCGCCCGCGACAACTCCGGCCCCAGCCAGTCGTCCGCCCGCGCCAGGAGCGCCCCGTCCGACACGTCCGCCCACGGCTCGCCCAGCACCCCGTGCAGGAACGCCATCCGCGCCCGCAGCCCCCGCGCCCCCTGCGTCCACTCCAGGAGCCCGA
>NZ_JAAGLR010000852.1 GCF_010548245.1 Streptomyces sp. SID11385 | reverse complement strand
CCCGCAGCAGCGCCGCGGACCGCCGCGCCTCGGCGGGGTCGAGCCCGTGCCGTACCGCGTCCTCGCGCAGTCCGGCGCGGCCGGACTCCGTACCGAGAAGCGCCTCGGCGCCCATCGCCGCGTACACCGGGACCTCGAAGGCGGGCGCGCCGAGGACGTGGTCGAAGTGCGGGTGCGTGAGTGCGAGATGCGTCACGTGCGCGCCGTCCCCGAGGAGGCGTTCGGCCGCGCGCCGCACCTCCTCGCCCTGCGCGAGGCCCCCGCCCGGGTCCACGAGGAGCGCCGCGCCCTCGCCCCGTACGAGCCCCGCCGTGCAGTCCCAGCCGGGCAGCCGCAGCCGCGCCACACCCGGCGCCGGGTGCTCCCACTCGGGCAGTTCGGTCAACTCCATCGTGCTCCCCGCTCGTCGGTGGCGGCGCGAGACGACCGGCCGCCGTTAGCCCGCCGTCCCCGCCCCGTCCCGGCCGTCCCTGCCGGCACCCTGCCCCGTTCCGTCCCCCTCACCCCGGTACGGGCCCGGCGCGCGGGCGGCGGGCCGCCGGTGAAGTGCCATAAAGCGCTGCCCGGCCTTGCCCGGGGCCCACCGTACGGCCGTACACTGGCCGGGGAAGTTCTGGCACTCAGACAGGGCGAGTGCCAGGCCCGGACCGGAGGCTCCGGCCGGAGGCCAGGGAGGTGGCGGCGTGCTCAGCGAACGCAGACTCGAAGTCCTGCGCGCCATCGTCCAGGACTACGTCGGCACCGAGGAGCCGGTCGGCTCCAAGGCGCTCACCGAACGGCACAGTCTCGGCGTCTCCCCGGCCACCGTGCGCAACGACATGGCGGCCCTGGAGGACGAGGGGTACATCGCCCAGCCGCACACCAGCGCGGGCCGTATCCCGACCGACAAGGGCTACCGCCTCTTCGTCGACAAGCTCGCCGACATCAAGCCGATGACCGCCCCCGAGCGCCGCGCCATCCAGAATTTCCTGGACAGCGCGGTCGACCTCGACGACGTCGTCGGCCGGACCGTGCGGCTGCTCGCGCAGCTCACGCGGCAGGTCGCCGTCGTGCAGTACCCCTCGCTGACGCGCTCCACCGTGCGGCACGTCGAGCTGCTCTCGATGAGCCCCGCGCGCGTCATGCTCGTGCTGATCACCGACACGGGCCGCGTCGAGCAGCGGATGATCGACTGCCCGGCGCCGTTCGGCGAGACCTCAGTGGCCGATCTGCGGGCCCGGCTCAACAGCCGGATCTCGGGCCGTCGCTTCGCCGACGTGCCCCAGCTCGTCCAGGATCTGCCCGACTCCTTCGAGCAGGAGGACCGCGGCACGGTCGCCGTCGTCCTGTCCACGCTGCTCGAAACGGTCGTCGAGGAGACCGAGGAACGGCTGATGATCGGCGGTACGGCGAATCTCGCGCGGTACGGGCAGGACTTCCCCCTCATGATCCGTCCGGTGCTGGAGGCACTGGAGGAGCAGGTGGTGCTCCTGCGGCTGCTCGGCGAGGTCACCGACCCGCGGATGGCGGTCCGGATCGGTCATGAGAACGCCTACGAGGGGCTCAACTCCACCTCGGTGGTGTCGGTCGGTTACGGTTCGGGCGGCGAGGCAGTCGCCAAGCTCGGCGTGGTCGGACCGACCCGCATGGACTACCCCGGAACGATGGGAGCGGTACGCGCAGTGGCTCGTTACGTCGGACAGATCCTGGCGGAGTCGTAAGTGGCCACGGACTATTACGCCGTACTCGGCGTGCGCCGCGACGCCTCCCCGGACGAGATCAAGAAGGCCTTCCGTCGGCTGGCCAGGGAACTCCACCCTGACGTCAACCCCGACCCGAAGACCCAGGAGCGGTTCAAGGAGATCAACGCCGCCTACGAGGTGCTCTCGGACCCGCAGAAGAAGCAGGTCTACGACCTCGGGGGCGACCCGCTCTCGCAGGCCGGCGGCGCGGGCGCGGCCGGTGGCGGCTTCGGCGGCGCGGGCTTCGGGAACTTCTCGGACATCATGGACGCCTTCTTCGGCACGTCCCAGCAGCGCGGCCCGCGCTCGCGGACCCGCCGCGGCCAGGACGCCATGATCCGGCTGGAGATCGACCTCAACGAGGCGGCCTTCGGCACCACCAAGGAAATCCAGGTCGACACCGCGATCATCTGCTCGACCTGCAACGGCGAGGGCGCTGCTCCGGGCACCTCGGCGCAGACCTGCGACATGTGTCGCGGGCGCGGTGAGGTCTCGCAGGTCACGCGGTCCTTCCTGGGCCAGGTCATGACCTCGCGGCCCTGCCCGCAGTGCCAGGGCTTCGGCACGATCGTGCCGAACCCGTGCCCCGAGTGCGCCGGTGACGGCCGCATCCGCTCGCGGCGCACGCTCACCGTGAAGATCCCGGCCGGGGTCGACAACGGCACGCGTATCCAGCTCGCGGGCGAGGGCGAGGTCGGCCCCGGCGGCGGTCCCGCCGGTGACCTCTACGTCGAGATCCACGAGACGGCCCACTCCGTCTTCCAGCGGCGCGGCGACGACCTGCACTGCACGGTGACGATCCCGATGACGGCCGCCGCGCTCGGCACGAAGGTCCCGCTCGACACGCTCGACGGGACCGAGGACGTCGACATCCGCCCCGGCACGCAGTCGGGCCAGTCCGTGCCGTTGCACGGGCGCGGGGTCACGCATCTGCGCGGCGGCGGGCGCGGTGACCTCATCGTGCACGTGGAGGTGCAGACGCCCGGGAAGCTCGACGCGGAGCAGGAGCGGCTGCTGCGGGAGCTGGCGAAGCTCAGGAACGAGGAGCGGCCGACGGGGCAGTTCCAGCCGGGGCAGCAGGGGCTCTTCTCGCGGCTCAAGGACGCGTTCAATGGGCGGAGCTGAGGTGTAGTTGGGCCGGGGCGGGGCCTCTCGGGGCTGCGCCCCGGGCCCCGTTTCGGGGCTCCGCCCCGGGCCCCGGGTCTTCTGGGGCTCCGCCCCAGACCCCGCTCCTCAAACGCCGGAGGGGCTGGAGTGCTTTCGCCGGAGGGGCTGGAGCGAGGTCCTCTGGCTCGTGGGACGATTTTGGGATGTCCTCTGTGTTCGGCGAGTTGTTGCGCCATCCTGTCGTGCAGGCTCCGATGGCCGGTGGTGCCTCCTGTCCTGAGCTGGTCGCCGCCGTGTCGGAGGCCGGGGGGCTCGGGTTTCTCGCCGGGGGGTACAAGAGCGCCGAGGCGGTACGGGACGAGGCGCGGCGGACCCGGGAGCTGACCGGGCGGCCCTTCGGCGTCAACCTCTTCCTGCCCCAGCCGGAGGGGGACGCCGACGCCGTCGACGCGTACGCGGACGGGCTCGCGGGGGAGAGCGAGCGGTACGGGGCACCGCTCGGGGGCCTTCCGCAGGGCGCGCTCGACGACTTCTTCGACGCGAAGGTCGCCGTCCTGCTCGCCGAGCCCGTCGCCGTCGTCTCCTTCACCTTCGGCTGCCCCAGCCGCGACGTACTCGACGCCTTCCAGCGCGTCGGCACCCTCACCGTCGTCACCGTGACCACGCCCGAGGAGGCGCGCGCCGCGCAGTGGGCGGGGGCGGACGCGCTGTGCGTGCAGGGTGTCGAGGCCGGCGGCCACCAGGGCACCCACCACGACGACCCCGCCACCGACGGCTGCGGGCTCGGACTGCTCAGCCTCCTCGAACAGGTCCGCCACACCGTGCCGTTGCCCTTCCTCGCGGCGGGCGGTCTCATGCGCGGCACGCAGATCGCCGCCGTGCTCGCGGCGGGGGCCGAGGCCGCTCAGCTCGGCACCGCCTTCCTGCCCTGCCCCGAATCCGGGGCGCACCCCGTGCACAAGGCCGCGCTGACGAGCCCGCACTTCACCCGTACGACGCTCACGCGGGCCTTCTCGGGCCGGCCCGCGCGCGGGCTCGTCAACCGTTTCGTACGGGCCCACTCAGCCGAGGCTCCGGCCGCGTACCCGCGCGTGCACCACCTCACGGCCGGACTGCGGCGCGCCGCGGCGGGCGCGGGCGACGCGGACGGCATGGCACTCTGGGCCGGGCAGGGCCACCGCCTGGCCCGTACCCTCGCCGCCGGGCGTCTCGTCGAAACGCTCGCCGCCGAGACGCGCGCGGCACTCACGCCGCCGGCCCGCTGACTCCGGGGCGCCTGAGATCCTCCGCCGCCTCCGCACCCGTACCGCCGTACCCGTACCGCTGAAAGGACCGGCATGACCGCCGCCGTTTTCCTCGCTCCCCGGCTCGCCGAAGAGGCCGTGCCCGGCGGGGCCTTCGTCCTCGACGGGCCCGAGGGACGGCACGCGGTCTCCGTGAAGCGCTTGCGTCCCGGTGAGGAGATCGTGCTCAGTGACGGGGCGGGGCGGTGGGCGCCGTGCGTCGTGACGGCGGTCGAGGGCAAGGACCGGCTGAGCGTGGAGGTCGGTGAGCTGCGCGAGGAGCCGGTGCCGAGTCCGCGCCTCGTCGTCGTCCAGGCGCTGCCCAAAGGGGACCGGGGGGAACTCGCCGTCGAGACGATGACCGAGACGGGTGTCGACGCGATCGTGCCGTGGCAGGCGGCGCGGTGTGTGACGCAGTGGCGCGGTGACCGGGGCGCGAAGTCCCTCGCCAAGTGGCGGGCGACCGCGCGCGAGGCGGGCAAGCAGTCCCGCCGTCCCCGCTTCCCCGAGGTCGCCGACGCCGTCTCCACGAAGGAGGCGGCGGCCCTCCTCGCCCGCGCGGCGCTCGCCGTCGTCCTCCACGAGGACGCCGGAACCGCGAGCACCCCCCTCGCCGCACTGCCGCTCCCCGACGAGGGCGACATCGTCCTCGTCGTCGGCCCCGAAGGCGGCGTCGCCCCCGAGGAGATCGCGACCTTCACCGAGGCCGGCGCCCACATCTGCCGCCTGGGCCCCTCGGTCCTGCGCACCTCCACAGCGGGCACGGCAGCGGTGGCCCTGCTGTCGGGGCGGACGGGACGGTGGGGGTAGACGGGGGGGCTCGTGGTGGGGTGTGAACGCGGTGCCCCTCTGCGCGGGCCGGATGAACGGCAGTGCGCGAACTCACTGAATTCGAGGGCCTGACGGGATGGGCGACCTGGCGTGGGATGACGTGCGGCCTTTCTTCGGGACAGACGGGTCCGGGACCTTGCCGGATGTGCGTGTTCCGAGGGCCTCGGTGGATGACTGGCAGGCGGTTCTCGACCTCGTGGGCGAACGGGGCTGGAAGTCCCGGTACGTCGAGGGCGAGACCGTGCTTCCGGTGCCCCGGGCCGAGGTCGGCTGGGCAGATCCACTGATGCCGGGTGCGCGGCACTACGGGTCTGGCTCCAGGACGATGTGCTGGTGATCTTCCGATGCGAGGCCGCGGACGAGATCGGCTTCGACGTGCGGCTCGGACGGGTTGTCCTTCTCGCGGGAGGGCGTGGTGGGTGACTTCGCTCGTGGAGTAACTTTCGGGCAGGCGTGGTGGATTCGGGTGGGGGCGTCAAGCATGGGGAGATGACTCGTGCTTCCTCGCAGGGCCTTTCGTTCGAATCCGTTGCCGCCGGGTACGCCGCGCACCGCCCCTCCTATCCCTCCGCTCTCCTCGACGTCGTCGAGGAATTGGCCGGGTTCTCGCTTGCCGGGGCGCGCGTCGCCGATGTCGGGGCCGGGACGGGGCTGGGGACGCGCGTGCTGGCCGAGCGGGGCGCCCGGGTGGTGGGGGTGGAGCCGGGCCAGGAAATGGCCGCTCGGTTCCGGATCGGGCTGCCCGAAGTTCCGCTCGTACTCGGGGACGGCAACGCCCTGCCACTGGGCTCCTCCTCTCTCGACCTCGTCACCTACGCCCAGTCCTGGCACTGGACCGAGCCTCGCCGGTCCGTTCCCGAGGCGCTGCGCGTGCTCCGGCCCGGAGGCGCGCTCGCGCTCTGGTGGAACGACTCCGACGGCGGCGTCCCCTGGGTCGCCGGGCAGGACGCCCGGCTGCGCCGGCTCTTCGGAGGCGGCGACGGCGCGTACGACCCCGAGGCCCGCTTCCGGCGGCTGCCGGACGAACTGCCGTTCGTACGGTGGCAGGTGCGGTGGAGCCGGAGCGTCTCGCTCGACGCGCACCTCGCCAACCTCGCCACGTACTCCGACTTCCTCGTCCTCGGCGAGGAAGGGACGAACCGCTTCCTCGCCGAGGAGCGGGAGATCCTGGCCGGAGTCTTCCCGGACGGGACCGTCCGGGAGGAGTACGTGGTCAGCCTCGCCGTCGCCGTGCGGTGACCCGGGGGCCGTCAGCCCGTGAGGGACGCCGGGACCCAGGCGCGTACCGCTATCTCCAGGAGCACCCGGCGCTCTCCCGGGCGGGCCGGTATCGCCGGGTCCCAGCCGTACTTGGCGAGGAAGGACTCGCGTACCCGGGCGGGGAAACCGGTGCGGTGCAGGCGGGCTTCGCCCTCCGCCACCAGCGGCTCGGGGCCGTCCAGGGCGAGGGTGGCGCGCGGCCGGCGTTCGAGCAGGCGCACCAGGGTGCCGCCCGCCGCCGCGCCGATCCACCACACGCCTTCGAGGAAGACGAACCACGTGGCACGCACGAGGGGCGGCCCTTCCGCCCGGGCAGCGCACAGCCACACGGTCCGCGCCGTGCGCAGCCGTTCCTGAGCGGGGTTGTTCTCCGTCGTCGTCACACCCCCATCCCAACCCCTGCGAGGTCCGCGCGGAAGCCTTCCGCGCAGATCTGTGGATAACTCCGGGTAATCAATACATCGCCTCACTCGAACGAGTAACGGCTGTCGCGACTTCCGCCGAGTTGTCCACAGCTTGCCCGGCAGGCCCTGTCCCCTGTCCTTCACCGTGCTTAGGGTGGCTCTTGTGACACAGCCTGCCTACCTACGGTTTCCGCACATCCATGGCGAGTTCATCGCCTTCACCGCCGAGGACGACGTCTGGATCGCCCCGCTCGACGGAGGGCGTGCCTGGCGCGTCAGCGCCGACAACGTTCCCGTTCAGCACCCGCGGATATCTCCCGACGGTGCCACGGTCGCCTGGACCTCCAAGCGCGAGGGCGCCCCCGAGGTCTTCGTCGCGCCCCTGGAGGGCGGCCCGGCCCGCCGCCTCACCTACTGGGGCAGCCAGAAGACGTCCGTACGCGGCTGGACCCCCGAGGGCGAGGTCGTGGCGATCACCTCGCACGGCCAGGCGTCGATGCGCCGGACCTGGGCGCACGCCCTGCCCCTCGACGGCTCCGCGTCCCGCCGCCTCCCGTACGGCCCGATCGGCGCCCTCGCCCACGAGCCGGGCGGCGAGCGCGTCCTGCTCTGCTCCGTCCCGAGCCGCGAACCGGCCTGGTGGAAGCGCTACCGCGGCGGTACGGCGGGCAAGTTGTGGCTCGGCCCGGACGCGGAGGGCGCCTGGCAGCGGGTGCACGCGGACCTGGACGGCAATATCGAGGACCCGCTCTGGGTCGGCGAACGCATCGCCTTCCTCTCCGACCACGAAGGCGTCGGCGCGCTCTACTCCTCGCTCCCCGACGGCAGTGACCTGCGCCGCCACTCGCCGGTCGAACCCGACGGCTTCTACGCCCGTCAGGCCGCCACCGACGGCACCCGCGTCGTCTGGTCGAGCGCGGGTCGGCTGTGGATCCTCGACGACCTGGAGAGCGCCGAGCCGCGGCTGCTCGACATCGGGCTCGGCGGCCAGCGCGCCGACCTCCAGCCCTTCGCGATCTCCGCGTCCCGCTGGCTCTCCGCCGCCCGCCCCGACCACACGGGCCGCGGCAGCGCCGTCCTGGTACGGGGCGCCGTGCACTGGGTGACGCACCGCGACGGACCGACGCGCGTCCTCGCGGGCGAGCAGGGGGTACGGGCCAGGCTGCCGCGCACCTTCCGGCTCGACGGGGAGGAGTGGGTCGCCTGGGTGACCGACGCCGAGGGCGAGGACGCCGTCGAGTTCGCGCCCGCCACCGGGACGGCCCCCGGCACGGCCCCGCGCCGCATCGCGCGCGGCAAGCTCGGCCGCGTCCTCTCCTTCACGGTCGCCCCGGACGGCGAGCGGCTCGGCGTCGCGAGCCACGACGGACGGGTGCTGCTCGTGGAGCGCTCGACGGGCGAGGTGCGCGAGGTGGACCGCAGCGAGGACGGGGACGCGAGCGGGCTCGTCTTCTCGCCCGACTCGACGTGGCTCGCCTGGTCCCACCCGGGCCCCTCCCCGCTGCGCCAGCTCAAGCTCGCGCACGTCTCGGACCTCGCCCCCGTCGAGGCGACCCCGCTGCGCTTCAAGGACTACAGCCCCGCCTTCACCCCGGACGGCAAGCACCTCGCCTTCCTCTCGGACCGCGCCTTCGACCCGCTCTACGACGCGCACAACTTCGATCTCGCCTTCATCGGCACGACCCGCCCGCACCTCATCACGCTCGCCGCGACGACCCCCTCGCCCTTCGGCCCGCAGCGGCACGGCAAGCCCTTCGAGACCCCCGACAAGGAGGGCACCCCGGAGAGCGGTGAGGGCGGCGGCCCGCAGACCCGGATCGACGTGGAGGGTCTCGTCGACCGGATCGTGCCCTTCCCCGTCGAGGCCGGCGAGTACTCCTCGCTCCAGGCCGCCAAGGACGGCGTGCTGTGGCTCAGCCACCCCGTCTCCGGCGTCCTCGGCACCTCCGGCGCGGGACCCGAGGACGACGGCGCCAAGACGAGCCTGCTCCGCTGGGACTTCCCGCAGCAGCGCGTCGAGGAACTCGCGGGCGACGCCCAGTCGTACGCGGTCACGGGCGACGGCAAGCGCGTCCTGCTCCGCGGCGGCGACAAGCTCCGCGTCGTGCCGAGCGACCGCCGCGCCCCGGGCGAGGAGGACCACGAGAACAACGTCGCCGTCGACCTCGGCCGCATCCGGCAGCTCGTCGACCCCGCCGCCGAGTGGCGGCAGATGTTCGACGAGACGGGCCGGCTCATGCGGGACAACTTCTGGCGTCCCGACATGGGCGGCATCGACTGGGACGGCGTCCTCGACCGCTACCGGCCCGTCCTGGAGCGCGTCGCGACCCACGACGACCTCGTGGACCTGCTGTGGGAGGTGCAGGGGGAACTCGGCACCTCACACGCGTACGTCACCCCGCCCGGTCACGGCCACGGTGCCTTGCGCGCCGGGCTGCTCGGCGCGGACATCTCCCGGCACGAGGACGGGCAGTGGCGCATCGACCGCGTCCTGCCCTCCGAGACCTCCGACCCGCACGCCCGCTCCCCGCTCGCGGGGCCCGGGATCGCGGTACGGGCCGGGGACGCGCTCCTTGCGGTCGGCGGCCGTCCGGTGGACCCGCTGCTCGGCCCCGCGCCGCTCCTCGCCGGGACGGCCGGTCATGTCACCGAGCTGACCATCGGCCCGGCGGACGGCGGCGAGCCGCGGCACGTCGTCGTCGAGCCACTGCGCGACGAGGAGGCGCTGCGCTACCACGACTGGGTCGCCGACCGCCGCGCCTACGTGCACGAGAAGTCCGGCGGACGGCTCGGCTACCTGCACGTGCCGGACATGATCGGCTCCGGCTGGGCGCAGCTCCACCGCGACCTGCGGGTGGAGATCGCCAAGGAAGGGCTCGTCGTCGACGTGCGCGAGAACCGGGGCGGGCACACCTCGCAGCTCGTCATCGAGAAGCTCGCCCGGCGCATCATCGGCTGGGACGTGGCGCGCGGCATGCGGCCGACGAGCTACCCGGAGGCGGCTCCGCGCGGGCCCGTCGTCGCGGTCGCCAACGAGTTCTCCGGCTCGGACGGCGACATCGTCAACGCGGCGATCCAGGCGCTGAAGATCGGGCCCGTCGTCGGGACGCGGACCTGGGGCGGTGTCATCGGCATCGACAACCGGTACGGGCTCGTGGACGGGACGGCCATCACGCAGCCCAAGTACGCCTTCTGGTTCGAGACGGTCGGGTGGGGCGTCGAGAATCATGGCGTCGACCCGGACGTGGAGGTCGTCGTGGCGCCGCAGCAGTACGCGGCCGGGGCGGACCCGCAGCTGGACGAGGCCATTCGGCTGGCGCTGACCGGCTTGGAGGAGACCCCGGCGAAGCGGGCTCCCGCCCTGCCCGGGGGTGATGCGGAGTAGGTGACCCGGGCCGGGGCGGGCCTCGCGGGGCTCCGCCCCGGGCCCCGGGTTCGGGCTTCGCCCGGGTTCGGGGCTCCGCCCCGGGCCCCGCTCCTCAAACGCCGGAGGGGCTGGAATATGTGGCGCCGGAAGGGCTGGAATGCGTGGGCGCCGGAAGGGCGGGCGTGTGTGGCGCCGGAAGGGGTGGAATGTGTGGTGCCGGTGGGATCCGGTGTCGGGTTCTCGGGGGCCGGGAGAGCTGATGCGGGGCGTCGGTTCGGTGGGTCGATACCATTTCCCGGCATCGTCGTCCCTTCGGGAGGAGCTCCTTCATGGCTGGTGAGCCGCAGGCGGACTGCTTGTTCTGCAAGATCGTGGCGGGGGAGGTGCCGGCGACCGTCGTGCGGGAGGACGAGCACACGTACGCGTTCCGGGACATAAACCCGCAGGCGCCCACGCACGTGCTCGTCGTGCCCAAGGCGCACTACCCCAACGCCGCCGCGCTCGCCGCCGATCCGGGCCTCAGCGCCGCCCTCCTCGCGGCGGCCGGCGAGGTCGCCACGCAGGAGAAGGTGGACGAGTCCGGGTACCGGATCGTGTTCAACACCGGCGCGGGTGCGGGGCAGACCGTCTTCCACGTGCACGCGCACGTCCTCGGGGGGCGTGGGCTCCAGTGGCCCCCCGGCTAGGGTGGGGCGATGGCAGGGCGTGAGCTGGTCGTTCTCGGGACCGCGAGTCAGTTGCCCACGCGGCGGCGTGGGCACAACGGGTATGTCCTGCGCTGGGACGGGGAGGCGTTCCTCTTCGATCCCGGCGAGGGCACGCAGCGGCAGATGACCCACGCGGGGATCTCCGCGACAGCGCTGCACCGCGTCTGCGTCACCCACTTCCACGGCGACCACTCGCTCGGCCTGGCCGGGGTGATCCAGCGGATCAACCTCGACCGGGTACCGCACCCGGTGTACGCGCACTACCCGGCGAGCGGCGAGGAGTACTTCCGGCGCCTGCGGTACGCGACCGCGTACTACGAGAGCGTCGGAATCACACCCGAACCCGTGCACGGGGAGGGCGTGCTGGTCACGACCCCCGCGTACACGCTGGAGACGCGGCGGCTCAGCCATCCCGTCGAGACCTTCGGCTACCGGCTCACCGAGCCCGACGGGGTGCGGATGCGCCCCGAGGCGCTGGCGGCGCACGGCATCGAGGGGCCGGACGTGGGACGGCTGCGACGCGAGGGCGTGCTGCGCGGGGTACGCCTCGAAGAGGTCAGCGAGGTGCGGCGCGGGCAGCGCTTCGCCTTCGTCATGGACACCCGCATGTGCCGGGGGGCCGAGGAACTCGCCGAGGGCTGCGACCTGCTCGTCATCGAGTCGACCTTCGCCGACGAGGACGCCGCCCTCGCCGACGAACACGGTCACCTCACCGCCGGACAGGCCGCCGCGCTCGCCCGCGACGCGGGGGTACGGCACCTCGTCCTGACGCACTTCTCGCAGCGGTACGAGGACCCCGGCGTCTTCGCGCGCCAGGCCCGCGCGGCGGGATACGAGGGCGGTCTCACCGTGGCCGAGGACTTCGACCGCGTCCCCGTCCCCTCCCGCCGCTGACTCCCGCCCCCTTCGCACCGTGGCCCACGCCACGCCTTGCACGCCTGGGATTCCCGTAGAATTTCCGGATGCCCACTCCTATACCCGTCCCCAAGGCGGAGCTGCACCTTCACATCGAAGGCACCCTCGAACCGGAGCTGGCCTTCGCGCTCGCCGCTCGCAACGGGGTCACGCTCAGCCACGACGACACGCTCGCGCTGCGCAGCGCGTTCGCCTTCCAGGACCTCCAGTCCTTCCTGGACCTCTACTACGAGCTGATGGCGGTGCTGCGCACCGAGCGTGATTTCGAGGAACTCGCCGACGCGTATCTGGAGCGGGCCGCCGCGCAGGGGGTGCGGCACGCCGAGATCTTCTTCGACCCGCAGGCCCACACCTCGCGCGGAGTGCCGTTCAAGACCGTCGTCGAGGGGCTCGGGCGGGCGCTCGACCGGTCGGTGGAGCGGCACGGGGTCAGCACGCGGCTCATCATGTGCTTCCTGCGCGACCAGCCCGTCGCCTCCGCCCTCGCGACGCTCGCCGAGGCCGAGCCCTACCTCGACCGCATCACCGGGGTCGGCCTCGACTCGGCCGAGCTGGGCAACCCGCCCGGCCCGTTCCGCGAGGTGTACGAGCGGGCCGCCGCGCTCGGGCTGCACCGGGTCGCGCACGCGGGCGAGGAGGGCGGTCCCGAGTACGTCACCGAGGCGCTCGACGCGCTCGGCGTGGAGCGCGTCGACCACGGGCGCCGCGTCCTGGAGGACCCCGCGCTCGTCGCGCGGCTCGTGCGCGAGCAGATCCCGCTGACGCTGTGCCCGCTTTCGAACGTACGGCTGCGCGGGATCGACACGATGGAGCAGCACCCGCTGCGGGACATGCTCGACGCGGGCCTGAAGTGCACCGTGAATTCCGACGACCCGTCCTACTTCGGCGGCTACGCGCAGGACAACTTCGACGCCGTCCGCACCGCCCTCGGCCTCACCGAGGACCAGGAACGCGCCCTCGCCCGCAACTCCTTCGAGGCCGCCTTCCTGGAGGACGACGAGGATCTGCGCGCGCGGTACCTCAAGGCCGTCGAGGAACACCGCTTCCAGGGCTGACGCGCAGGGAGCGGAGGCAGACGGGGCGGTACGGGTACGGGGCAGCCTCAGGGCACGGGCCGCCCCGTACCCGTACCACCGGCCCCGCCCCGTACAGCCGCTCCGCCTCGTACGGCCGCCCCCCCGTCAAGCTGCAAGGCCCCGCCCCTCAGCCGCCCACCCGCTCCGGTCCCGCCGCGCCGAAGTCCGCGCGGTCCGGGTCCGCGACTGCCACCGCGATCGAGGTGATTGTCTGTTCGGGGGCGCCGATCCGCGGGATCGTGCCCGAGGGGGCACCGGCGCGGGCCGCGACGAGGGCCGCGCTCGCGCCGCCCCTGCGCCGTACCGCACCCGGCACGAGCGGGCGCCCGCCCGTGTGCAGCGCGACCGCCGTGAGCGGCACGGCGAGCAGGAGCAGCGCCGCCGCGAGGACGAGGCCCATGCCCGTGAAGCCCGCCGACTCGACGAGCAGGCTCCCGGTGAGCGGGCCGCACGCCACCCCGAGCGCGGACGCCGAGCCGACGAGCACCGCCCAGCGCCCGCGCGGGTCGAGCGAGGCCGCGAGGCCGATGAGGTAGGAGAGGACGACCGGGTAGCCGGTGTTCCACAGCACCTCGCCGCCCGCGAAGCTCCCGAGCCCGTGCGCCGAGGCGCTCACCGCGATGCACGCGGCGATCACCACCGTGCCGAGCCCGATCGGCGCCGCGCGTCCGGCCCGTGAGCCGAGCGCTCCCGCGCCGAGCACGCCGAGGAGCCCGCCGCCGAGCGCGACGGCGAAGACCACGCCGACCGCGACCTCGCCGAGCCCCGCCTGCTCCGTGCCGATCCGTCCGCTCACGCCCCACAGCGCGTTCTGGGCGAGCGACCAGCCCGCGACGGAGAGCGCGAGCACGAGTCCGGAGCGGCGGTGGGGGAGCCGCCCGGCCGTCACCGGGAGGGCGTTGTCCGCCGGGCGGGTGTCCACGAGCCCCCGCGTCGCCGGCCACACGAGCAGCGGGACCACCGCGAGCGCGAGCAGCGGGAGGCGGTGGCCCAGGCCGAAGTGGGGGAGCGTCAGGTAGAGGGCCCCGGCGGCCGCCGAGACCGAGAGCAGCCCGGCCGAGGAGGCGCGGTGCGGGTCGCGCAGCGCCGCGATGCCGGAGGCCGCGACGGTCGTCGCCGTGCCGGAGCCGAAGCCGCCGAGCACGACCCCGAGCACGACGAGCGGCAGGAGGCCGCTGAGCGCGGCGAGCCCGTAGCCGAGCGTCGCGAGGAGCAGTCCGGCGCGCGCGACGCGGCGTGCCCCGAAGCGTTCGACGCGCGAGGCGAGCGTGAATCCGGCGCCCGCCGAGCCGAGCAGCAGGGCGCTGCCGACGAGCCCGGCGTGCGCGGGCGCGAGCCCGAGCCCGGAGCCGATGCGCGAGACGACGGTGGGCAGGAGGTAGGAGGCGAGATAGCCGGCCGTGAAGAGGGCGACGAGGGGCCGGGCGGGGCGCGGAGGCACGGGCGGTTCCAGAGCGGGTGCGAAGCGATGGGGGGAGGGCCCTTCCCGCCGGTTCCGGGCAGCGCGAGGCAGCCCGGAAGGGCGGTACGGGAAAGGGATTCGCCACCGAACGCCGGGGCCTCCGAGCCGGTGAAAGGGCCGGTGCCGGGGCTGTGCGACGGGTGCGCGAGGCAATTTGTATCAAGCCGCCTCGTCACCCGAAAAGCCGAGCGGGTGTGAGCTGGGCCACTAAATGTTTAGCAAGAGGGAAGCCGGGTAACCATGCCGGTTCCGTGTCGGTCGGGGAGGTTTCGGAGGGGGCGTCAACTCGTTCTCGGAGTCGGCGAGTTGACGCGTGCGCCCGTAATGCGCCGGTACGGGCCACTCCTCGCGCTGCTCCACCACCCCCGTGCTTCCTCGCGGCGCGACACGCGTGTGCCGATGCGGCGCGACACGCGTGTGCCGGTGCCGTGCCCGGAGGCGGGACGGCATGGGTATTTCGGGGGAAATCGCGGTGTTAGCTTGAAAAGAACGGGGCGAGCGAACAGAGGAGCGGCGGTGAGCGGCGCAGGAACTCTCCCCCGGCACTCCGGCAGCCGTCTCCGTCTCCACGACCCCGGCGCCTTCGGCGAGGCCCTGTCCCGCACGTACTACCCCGGCGACCTGGAGGCGGAGACGGGCGGCGGCTTCGACGCGTCGATCGAGGCGTACGACAGCGGCGGTCTGCTCGTCTCGATCGTGGAGGCCCCGCGCACGAGATCCGCTACCGGCCGCTCGCGCCCGGAGGCGCCGAAGGGCGCGCGGGCGGCGGCGCGGTCAAGGTCGTCCTCCAGCTCGGCGGCGCCACCGTCATCCGGCAGAACGACCGCGAGACCACCGTCGAACCCGGCACGCTCTCCGTCATCGACCCGAGCCGTCCCTACCGTCTCACCACGGAGGGTGCCTACCGCGGTTTCGTCCTCCTGCTGTCGCGCGCCGCCCTCGACCTCGGTACGAGCGAGCTCGCCCGGCTGTCCGCGACCGCGGTGACCCCGCGCGACGGCCTGGCCCGCATCGTCCTGCCGCACCTGACCACCGCGGCGCAGCACATCGACGCCTTCCGGGGCGAGGCGGGCGGACGCCTCGCCCACGGCACCGCCGAACTCGTCGGCACCCTCCTGCGCGCCCGCCTCGGCGAGCCGGGCACCGGGCGCATCGACCCGCGCGCGCTGCGCAGGACCGGCCTGCGCGAAGAGGCGGAGGAGTACGTCCGCACCCACCTCGACGACCCCGGGCTCGGTCCCGAGACGGTCGCCGCGGGAGTGCACGTCTCGACGCGGCAGCTGCACAGCCTCTTCCACGACACCGGCACGACCGTCTCGGCCTTCATCCGGGCCCGCCGCCTCGAAGCCGCCCGCCGCGACCTCGACGACCCCCGCCACGCCCTCACCGTCACGGCGATCGCCGCCCGCAGGGGCTTCGCGGACGGCTCCCACCTCACGCGCGTCTTCAAGGCGGAGTACGGCATCACGCCGACGGATTACCGGGCGCGACGGCGCGGGGACGCGGGCCTCGTCGCGTAGGTCGCGCACGGCACGGGGCCACCGCGCGTCGGACGCCTACGGCCCCGGGCCACCGGCCGCCCGTTCCCCGGCCCACCGCGCCGCCCGTTCCCCAGGCCCCGCGCCGCCCGTTCCCTGCGCTCCCGTCCCGGCCCCCTGCGCTCTCGTCCAAGCCCGTTCCCCGCCCCGCGCGGGAGGCTCGGAGGCGAGCGGGGGACGTGAGTTTCGGAGGGAAGACCGTGTCGGATCTTTTGCAGGGCAAAGTCGCCGTCATCACAGGTGCGGCGAGTGGCAACGGACGCGCGATGGCGATCCGCTTCGCCGAGGAGGGCGCGAAGGCCGTCGTCGTCGCCGACGTACGGGACACGCCGCGCGAGGGCGGCGCCACGACGGTCGAGCTGGTCGAGGAGCTGGGCGCGCGCGCCGTCTTCGTCCGTACCGACATCAGCAAGCGCGCGGACGTGCGGGCGGCCGTCGCCGCCGCCGCCGAGTTCGGCGGGCTCGACGTCTTCGTCAACAACGCCGGGATCGTCCTCTTCGAGGCGGACCCGCTCGCGACCACCGACGAGGACTTCGACAAGATCGTCAACGTCAACCTCAAGGGCACCTGGGTCGGCTCGCAGGAGGCCATCAGGGACTGGACCGAGCGCGGCGTGCCCGGCTCGCTCATCAACGTCTCGTCGATCGGCGGCATCCAGGGCTCGCGCGGCACGCCGCTCTACAGCACCACCAAGGGCGGCATCCGCCTCCTGACGTACGCGCTCGCCGACGCCTACGCCGAGCGCGGCATCCGCGTCAACGCGGTCCACCCCGGCATCGTCGACACCGAGATGCTGCGCAGCAACCTCGCGCCGCTCGCCGACTCCGGCGTGGACCAGATGGCCTCGATCCCGATGCGCCGCCCGGCGCAGCCGCGCGAGATCGCCGACGCGGCCGTCTTCCTCGCGAGCGACCTGTCCAGCTACGCGAGCGGGTCGTCCGTCGTCGTGGACGGCGGGTTCACCAGCTCCATGTGAGCGGACCCCGGCCGGAACGGGGCAGCGGTACGCGGCGGGACGCGCCACCTGACAGGCGCGCCCCGCCGCACCCGTACCGCCTCAGCCGGCCGCCGCCCGCGCCAGAATCCTTTCCGCCACCGCCGGGGAGTCCACCAGCGGGTGGAGGGCCAGCGCGCGCAGCGCCGCCGTGCGGTCCTTGAAGAGCGCCGCCTCGATCGTCGCCCGCTCGACCGCCTTGAGCTGGAGCATCAGCCCGAGTTCGGCCTCGCCGAGCGGGGCGCACGGCAGCGGGTGCGCGCCGTGCGCGTCGACCTCGCACACCGTCTCGATGATCGCGTCCGGCGGGAGCTGGGGCACCGTCGTCCCGTTCCGTACGTTCAGGATCAGCCGCGTGCCGCGCGCGTCGCCCGCGATCGCCCGCATCAGCGCGAGTGCCACCTGGTCGTAGCCGCCGCCCGCCAGGTCCTCCTCGTCGCGCTCCCAGCCGCCGCTCGCCTCGCGGCTCTCCGCCATGTACGTCTCCTCGCGCTCCCGGCGCGTCGCCTCCCACAGCGCGTACGCGCGGGAGGGCTCGCGCGCCGCCGCGGCGAAGAACGCCTCCTGCTGCTCGCGCAGGAACTCCCCGCGCGTCGTCCCCGCCGCGCGCACCGCGGCCAGGGCTTCGCGCCGGAAGTAGTAGTAGTGCAGGTACTCGTTGGGCAGCGAGCCGAGCGCCCGCAGCCAGTCGGCGCCGAAGAGCCGCCCCTCCTCGAAGGACTCCAGCGCCGCACGGTCGGCGAGCAGCGCCGCGAGCAGGTCCGTGCCGTCCGCCGCGCGCAGCGCCCGCAGCCAGCCGAGGTGGTTGAGCCCGACGTAGTCGTACGAGAGCGGTCCGGGCGCCGCCCCGGCCGCCCGCGCCGCGCGGCGCACGAGGCCCACGGGCGAGTCGCAGATCCCGATGACGCGCTCGCCGAGCACCCCCGCCATCGCCTCCGTCACCGTCCCCGCCGGGTTGGTGAAGTTGATGACCCACGCGTCCGGGGCCACCGCCCGCACCCGCTCCGCGATCTCCACCGCGACCGGCACGGTCCGCAGCCCGTACAGGACCCCGCCCGCGCCGACCGTCTCCTGACCGAGCACGCCCTCCGCGAGCGGTACCCGCTCGTCGGCGACACGCCCGGCGGTGCCGCCCACGCGGATCGCGGAGAAGACGAAGTCGGCGCCGCGCAGGGCCTCGTCGAGGTCCCCGGCGGTACGGACGCGGGGGCCGCCGCCGGGCAACTGCTCCAGGACCGCGCGGATCACGCCGAGACGCACCGGGTCGCTGTCGTGGAGCGTCAGCTCCTCGACCTCGCCGCCCGCCAGTGCCCCGTACACGAGCGGCACCCGGAAGCCGCCACCGCCCAGAATCGTCAGCCTCATGATCCGGAACGTACCCCACGGCGCGCGCCGCGCACCCCGCACCCATCGGGCACACTGGCCGCAATCGCACCGACCAGGGGAGGCACGCACCGTGAGCACCGATCCGTACGGAACCGGCCCCGCCACCCCACGCGCCGAGCCCTCCGCCGCCGCCCGCGTCGACCCGGCCGCCGCCGCGCGCATCGACCCGCTCGCCACCGTCCGCGATCCCGCCGGGCCCGTCTGCGACGTCTACCTCACCGGGACCGTCTTCCTCGACATCATCTTCACCGGGCTCGACTCCGCCCCCGTGCGCGGCACGGAGTCCTGGGCGCGCGGCATGGGCTCCAGCCCCGGCGGCGTCGCGAACATGGCGACCGCGCTCGCCCGGCTCGGGCTGCGCACCTCGCTCGCGGCGGCGTTCGGCGACGACCACTACGGCGAGTACTGCTGGGACGCGCTCGCGCAGGGCGAGGGCATCGACCTGACGCCATCGCGGCGTGTCGCGGGCTGGCACTCGCCCGTGACGGTCTCGATGGCGTACGAGGGCGAGCGGACGATGGTCTCGCACGGGCACGACGCGCCGATCCCCGAGCCCGCGCCCGAGAACGTGCCGCCCGCCCGCGCCGCCGTCGCCTCGCACGCGCCCTCGCGCACGGGTTCGCCCATGCGGGAGCGGGGGTGGGGTGTGTCCTGATCGTTACGGCGCGGGGACGCGAAACCCCCGTACCGGCCGGTCCTGGGAGGGGGCCGGGGTACGGGGGTGACGGAGCGTGCGGGGGCTCAGCCCGCCGACTTCTCCGTGTCGGCGTCCTTGCCCGTGTCCTTGTCGCCGGACTTGTCCTGGTCCGCGCCGGCCGACTTCGAGGCGGAGGGGCTCGCGGCCGGGGACTTGGAGGACTTGGCGTCCTTGCCCGACTCGTCCGCGTCCGACTTCTTGTCGTCGTCCTCCTTCGGGGACGCGCTCGCGCCCTTCGAGGCGTCCCCCGAGCCCGTCGCCGCGCCGCCGTTCGCCGTCGCGACGGCCGCGACCGCGTCGCCCGCCGCGCGCTTGGCGTCCTTGAGGAGCTTCGCCGGGTCCGGGTCCTTCTCGCCCGCGAGGCCCGCGCCGTTGTAGTCGAGGGTGAGGACCGCGTTCGCCGTGCGCACGAGCAGCGTCTGCTGCTTGAAGTCCCCCTCCTTCTTCTTCAGCGCGTACGTGACGGCGGTCGCCTCGTCGCCGAGCCCGGTGAGCTTCTCGCTCTTGAGGTCCTTCGCGTCCGCCGTCGCCCGCGTCGCCGTGATCTGCTTGGCGAGGTAGGAGGCGGCGCGCTCGTCGCCCGTGCCGAGAGTCGCGTCCGAGTCGAAGCGGACGAGGGCGAGGCTCAGCCACCGGTACTGGGAACCGTGCACGCCGTTGCTGTCGAGGCTGTTCCAGGAGCAGGTGCCGCGCGCGTTCAGGTCGTCGGAGCTGCCCTGGCTGCCCTTCTTGTCCTTCGCGGCGGGCACGAGCGCCTTGAGGGTCTTGGCGCTGAGCGCCGCGCACGGCTCGGGGAGCTTCGCGTACTTCGCCCGTACGGTCGCCGTGCCGGTGGCGTCGGGGGAAGGGCTCGCGCTCGTCTTCGCGTCCTTGCCGCTCCCGGCGGCGGCCGACTGCTTGGCGTCGTCCTTCGCCGTGCCGCTGTCGCCGTCGTCGGAGGAGCAGCCCGCAGCCACGAGGATCACGGGAACGGCAGCGCAGGCGAGTATGCGGGAGAGGCGCTGTACTGGTCGGTGCATGGTTCCTTCGCTCAGGTCGTGCGACCGGGGCCACGGGGGCCCGGTCGGCAGGTCCGGTGAGTCACCGTACGCCGGACAAAGACCCCCGTACGTCCCGCGCGCCTCCCCGGGCGTCGGCGGGAAACCGCCGCCGCGCGGGCTCACTCCTCGAAGGAGTCCGCGATCCGGCCCGCCAGTTTCCGTGCCTTGTCCTGCATTTCCTTGCTGTCGGCAGGCTGCCGCGGGTCTCCGGGCTGTTGCTTGTAGACGATGCTCACGACGACGTTCGACGTGCGGAACACCACAGTGACGGTGCGGGACGAGCCGCCCGCCGACGCGCTGCCCGGGGAGTCGTTCAGGAAGGCGTCGTTGCCGAGGCCCGAGAGGGTACGGGGGAGGAGTTCGGCGGGAGTCGTGCCGGTATCGCCCGAAACGGAGGCGGAGGGGCTGGTACTGGTGGATTGTCCGCCCTTGCCGGTTTCGCTGTTCCCGGGCGACGGGCTGCCGGAGGGGGAGGCGGAACCCTCGGACGAGGGGGAGCCGCTGATGGAGGGGGAGCCGCTGGTGGACGCGGAGGGGGAGCCGCCGGCGGACGTGGTGGGGGAGCCGCTCGGTGCCGGGTCCGGGATGTGCGCCGCCGTGAGGCGCTTCTCGTACATCTCGCGCGCCCTGTCGTCGTCGCTCTTCGCGGCGTCGTAGGAGACGACCCGCTCCAGGTCGAGCGTGAGCGAGTCGGTGCGGCCCGCGCCGTCGTCGGCCTGCGCGGACTCGGCCTTCCAGGCGCAGCCGACCTTGCGCTCGTTGTCGAAGGTCGGGGCGAGCGTGCCCGCGTAGCCGTCCTCGCGCTCGTCCGCCGGGAGCGCGCGCAGCCCGGGCAGGAGGGAGTCGAGCGTCGCGCGGTCGACGGCCTTGCAGGGCTGCGGGAGGGTGTCGAAGCGCCCGGGGCGCGGGGCCGCCGCCGTCGTGGTGTCGCTCGCGCCGCGCTTGGCGTCCGGGTCCCCGGCGTCCTCGCCGCCCGTGCACCCGGCGAGCGCCACCGCCAGCAGGACCGCGACGCCGGGCGCCCACGCCTTCCCGCGCATTCGTGCAGCTCCCCTCGTCACGACCCGCGCCGCCTCGGGGCGCGTGCGGCGCGCCTGGGAGCGGGGTCTCGTGCCGGTTAATCGGTTGCCGCGGGTATGCGGCCGATGGAGACAATGTGTACCGCACGAGCCGAGGAGCACGCCGGTCGCTTGTCCCTTTTGGTGCCCCTGGCTGCGGTATGTGTGACCGCATTTTTGTGTGAACGAGATGGAGTGCGGACGTAGTTCTGTCCGCTACATGATCATTTTTGCTGATTCCCGGCGTTTCCCGTCGAGGCGTGTTCGTACGCCCTGACGGGTGTCCCTGCCGGGCGTTCCGAGGGGGAACCATGCCGTACACCGAACTGCCCGGAGCCCGCGTACCGATCCGGATGTGGGCCGACCCGTCCGAGGTCGACCCCGGCGCGCTCGACCAGCTCCGCAACACCGCGACGCTCCCGTGGATCGCGGGCCTCGCCGTCATGCCCGACGTGCACTACGGCAAGGGCGCGACCGTCGGCTCGGTGATCGCGATGCGCGACGCGGTGTGCCCGGCGGCGGTCGGCGTGGACATCGGCTGCGGGATGTCCGCCGTCCGCACCTCGCTGACCGCGAACGACCTCCCCGGCGACCTCTCCCACCTGCGCTCGCGCATCGAGCAGGCGATCCCGGTCGGGCGCGGCATGCACGCGTCCCCCGTCGACCCGGGCCGCCTGCACGGCTTCCCGACCGCCGGCTGGGACGACTTCTGGTCCCGCTTCGGCACCGTCGCGGAGGCCGTCCGCTTCCGCCGCGAGCGGGCGGGGCAGCAGATGGGGACGCTCGGCTCGGGCAACCACATGATCGAGTTCTGCCTCGACTCGGAGGACCAGGTGTGGCTCATGCTCCACTCGGGCTCCCGCAACATCGGCAAGGAACTCGCCGAGCACCACATCGGCATCGCGCAGGCCCTCCCGCACAACCAGGGCCTCGTCGACCGCGACCTCGCCGTCTTCCTCGCGCACACGCCGCAGATGGCCGCGTACCGCAACGACCTCTACTGGGCGCAGGAGTACGCGAAGCACAACCGCGCGGTCATGATGGGGCTCTTCAAGGACGTCGTCCGCAAGGAGTTCAAGAAGGCGAAGCCGGTCTTCGAGCAGGAGATCAGCTGCCACCACAACTACGTGGCCGAGGAGCGCTACGAGGACGTGGACCTGCTCGTGACCCGCAAGGGCGCGATCCGGGCGGGCAGCGGCGAGTACGGCATCATCCCGGGCTCGATGGGGACGTCCTCGTACATCGTGAAGGGCCTCGGCAACGAGGCCGCGTTCAACTCCGCCTCGCACGGCGCGGGCCGCCGCATGAGCCGCAACGCGGCGAAGCGGCGCTTCACGCTCAAGGACCTGCAGGAGCAGACGCGCGGCGTCGAGTGCCGCAAGGACGCGGGCGTCATCGACGAGATCCCGGCCGCGTACAAGCCGATCGAGCGGGTCATGGAGCAGCAGCGGGATCTCGTGGAGGTCGTCGCGAAGCTCAAGCAGGTGGTGTGCGTGAAGGGCTGACGGGACGGGGCGCGGCGGTCACGGCGCGGGACGGGGCGCGGCGGTCACGGGGGTGCCGCCGCGCCCGCACCGTCTCGGCCGGAAGCCCGCCCGCACCGTCTCAGCCCGCGTGCTTGATCGCGAGGATCATCACGAAGGCCACGATGTGGATGCCGAAGAGGAAGTAGGCCAGGTACCACCACAGGTACCGCTCGTTGCGCTTCTCCTCGGCGAGCCGGCGCTGGTCGTACTCGTGCTCCAGGCGGGCGAGCGGGTCCGCTCCGAGAGGGTCTTCGGGGGCGCGGCCCGGCTCAGGACTCACGGTGCACCTTCGTGTTGCTGGCCTGGGCGCGGGGCCGTACGACCAGCAGGTCGATGTTCACGTGGCTCGGCCGCGTCACCGCGAAGGCGACCGTGTCCGCGATGTCCTCGGCGGTCAGCGGCTCGGCGACACCCTTGTACACGTTCGCGGCCTTCTGCTCGTCGCCGTGGAAGCGGGTGAGGGCGAAGCCCTCGGTACGGACCATGCCGGGCGCGATCTCGATGACGCGCACCGGGGTCCCGACGATCTCCAGGCGCAGCGTCTCGGCGAGCACGTGCTCGGCGTGCTTCGCCGCGACGTACCCCGCGCCGCCCTCGTACGTGCCGTGCCCGGCCGTCGAGGTGAGCACGACGACGGTGCCGTCGCCGCTCGCGGTGAGCGCGGGGAGCAGGGCCTGCGTCACGTGCAGCGTGCCGAGGACGTTGACCTCGTACATCCGCCGCCACTCGTCCGGGTCGCCGCTCGCGACCGGGTCGGCGCCGAGCGCGCCGCCCGCGTTGTTGACGAGGACGTGCGCCTCGCCGAGCGTGCGGGCGAAGGCGTCCACGGCCGCACGGTCCGTGACGTCCAGCGCGTACGCCTCGGCCTCGTGCCCCGCCTCGCGCAGCTTCGCGGCGAGCGCTTCGACGCGGTCCGCGCGGCGCGCGGTCAGCACGACGCGGAACCCGGCCTCGGCGAGCCGCGCGGCGCTCGCGGCACCGATGCCCCCGCTGGCTCCGGTGACGACGGCGGTACGGGGGACGGCGGTCATGGACGGACTCCTGGGGGCGCGGACGGCTACGGGGCGTTTTCCAGCATAGGCGCGGGGCCCGGCGGGACTCAGTGGCCCCGGGGCGCATACATGATCACGGCCATCCCCGCCAGGCAGATGAGCGCGCCCGTGATGTCGTAGCGGTCGGGGCGGTAGCCGTCCGCGACGACGCCCCAGGCGATCGACCCGGCGACGAAGACGCCGCCGTACGCGGCGAGGATGCGGCCGAACTCGCCGTCGGGCTGGAGCGTGGCCACGAAGCCGTACAGGCCGAGCGCGACGACCCCGGCGCCGATCCAGATCCAGCCCTTGTGCTCGCGCACCCCTTGCCACACGAGCCAGGCCCCACCGATCTCGAAGAGGGCGGCGAAGACGAAGAGGACGAGGGACTTGAAAACGCTCACCCGCTGGATGGTGCCACGCGACGAAACCGCGGCCCCTCCGGGCGTCCGCGAAAACCGGCGCGTAAAAACAGCCCCTCTGGGGGCACCTCCCGGCCGAAGGCTGGGGGAGTTTGAGGAGCGGGGTGTGGGGCGGAGCCCCACGAGGGCCGCCCCGCCGGGAGGCCCCCGTACGCTCTGGTCCGTGCACGACCTCCCCCTCGCCGCGCGTCTCACCCGCTTCCGCGCCTCCGTCTCCCGCCGCCAGGCGCGCCGCGTCGCCGAGGTCCCCGGCGGCCTCGCCGTGTTCGACGACGAGTTCCCCCTCTCGCACGAGCACAACCAGCTCCTCCTCACGGAGCCGAAGCTCGCCCCCGACGACCTGCCCGCGCTCGCCGACGAACTCTTCGCCCACCTCCCGCACCGCCGCCTCGCCCTCCTCGACGGGACTCTCACCGCGGCGTACGGGGACGTCCTGACCCGCGCCGGGTACGCGCGGGAGGAAGAGGTCGTCATGGTCCACGAGGGCCCGGTGCCCGCGCCCGCCGCCTCGGTGCGCGAGGTCGGCGCCGCCGAGCTGTCCGGCCCGTACGGCAGGCAGCTCCGCAGGTGGATGCCCGAGGCCGGGCCCGAGGTGCTCCGCCAGCTCGTCGCGCGCCGCCCGCGCAGGCTCGCCGGAACCGGCGACGTGCGCTTCCTCGCCTCGTACACGGACGGCGGCGAGATCGCCTCCTGGGCCGACCTCTACCTCGACCCCGCCGCCGGGATCGCGCAGACCGAGGACGTCGTGACCGCCGAGGCGCACCTCGGGCACGGCCACGGCGACGCCGTGCTCGCGACCGCCCTGCACCTCGCCGCCGGGGCGGGCTGCGGCGTGCGCTTCCTCGTCGCGGACGCGGCGGACTGGCCGCGCCAGTGGTACGGGCGCCGGGGCCACCGCGTGGTGGGCGCGAGCAGCGGCTTCGTCCGTACGGACTGAGGAGCGACCCCGAGGCGGACCGGGCCCGTACCCCGCCCCGAGAACCCCAGCTCAGCGCCTTCCGCCTGCACCCTCCCGCGCCCTGTGCTGCCCTGGAAGGGGACGGTGCGCGGCGGGTGGAATAGGCCCGCGCCCTTCTCCGTTGTCGCGGACAACACGTATGGTTGAATCCTCAACTAAACGCCCAGTCGAGAGGTGGACGAGACCCATGGGTACGCAGTCCGGTATGCAGTTCGGCATCTTCAGCGTGGGCGACGTCACCACCGACCCCACCAACGGCCGCACCCCGAGCGAGGCCGAGCGGATCAAGGCGATCCTCGCCATCGCGCGGAAGGCGGAGGAGGTCGGGCTCGACGTCTTCGCGACCGGCGAGCACCACAACCCGCCCTTCGTGCCGTCCTCGCCGACGACGATGCTCGGCTACCTCGCGGCGAAGACGGAACGCCTCGTCCTGTCCACCGCCACGACGCTCATCACCACCAATGACCCGGTGAAGATCGCCGAGGACTTCGCGATGCTCCAGCACGTCGCGGACGGCCGCATGGACCTCATGCTCGGGCGCGGCAACACCGGCCCGGTCTACCCGTGGTTCGGCAAGGACATCCGCGAGGGCATCCCGCTCGCGATCGAGAACTACGCCCTGCTGCACAAGCTGTGGCACGAGGACGTCGTGAACTGGGCGGGGAAGTTCCGTACCCCGCTCGAATCCTTCACCTCCACCCCGCGCCCGCTCGACGGCGTCGCGCCCTTCGTGTGGCACGGCTCGATCCGCTCGCCGGAGATCGCCGAGGAGGCCGCGTACTACGGCGACGGCTTCTTCCACAACAACATCTTCTGGCCGATGTCCCACACCAAGCGCATGGTGCGGCTGTACCGCAACCGGTACGCGCACTACGGCCACGGCACCGAGGCGCAGGCGATCGTCGGGCTCGGCGGGCAGGTGTTCATGCGGAAGAACTCGCAGGACGCGGTACGGGAGTTCCGCCCCTACTTCGACAACGCGCCCGTCTACGGGCACGGACCCACGATGGAGGAGTTCACCGCCCAGACCCCGCTCACCGTCGGCTCGCCGCAGCAGGTCATCGAGCGCACGCTCTCCTTCCGCGACGACATCGGCGACTACCAGCGGCAGCTCTTCCTCATGGACCACGCCGGGCTCCCGCTCAAGACGGTCCTCGAACAGCTCGACATCCTCGGCGAGGAGGTCGTCCCCGTCCTGCGCGAGGAGTTCGCCAAGGGCCGCCCGGCGGACGTACCGGACGCGCCGACCCACGCCGCGCGGGTGGCCGCCGAGCAGGCCGCCGAAGGCCGGACCCCGGAAGAAGTGAGTGCCCGATGAAACTCGTCGTCGTCTCGGCCGGACTCAGCGTCCCGTCCTCGACCCGGCTGCTCGCCGACCGCCTCGCCGAGGCGGTCCGCGTCGCCGTCGCCGCGAAGGACCCGGACGAGCCGGTCGAGACCGAGATCATCGAACTGCGCGACCACGCCAAGGACATCGCGAACACCTTCGTGACGGGCTTCCCGCCGCCGCGGCTCGAAGAGGCCCTGGAGCACGTGACGCGCGCGGACGGCCTGGTCGTCGTGACACCGATCTTCTCGGCCTCGTACAGCGGCCTGTTCAAGTCGTTCTTCGACGTGCTCGACCAGGACGCCCTCACCGGCAAACCCGTCCTGATCGCGGCCACGGGCGGCTCCCCGCGCCACTCCCTGGCCCTGGAACACGCCCTGCGCCCCCTCTTCGCGTACCTGCGCGCGGTCGTCGTGCCGACCGGCGTCTACGCGGCCTCGGAGGACTGGGGCGGCGACGGCGCCGGGGACGGCGGCCCGCTCGCGGCCCGGATGGCGCGCGCGGCCGGCGAGCTGGCCTCGCTCACCTGCGGCACGGGCAGCCGCCCCGGTCCGCCGCGCGACGCCTTCGAGGAGGTCGTGCCCTTCGCGGAGCAGCTCGCCCGGCTGCGCGGCGAGGAGTAGCGCGGGCCCGGCGGATACCCGCACGGCGCTCTCGCCGTGCGGGCGGCGCCGCATGGGGTGAGGCTGGTCCCATGGAGCTGATGGAACCGATCTCGCTCGACACCGTCGCGAACGAGCTGCACCTCGAAGCGATGGCGTCCCCCTCGAAGCGCGCCGCCCGCACCCTCCAGGGCGGTACGGGCCACGCCCTGCGCCAGACGGTCATCGCACTGTGCGCGGGCACCGACCTCTCCGACCACGAGGGCCCCGACGAGGCCACCCTCCAGGTCCTCAGGGGCCGCGTGAGGATCACCCGCCCCCAGTCCGACACGCTCGCCGAAGCGGTCGTCGACATGGGCGAGATCCTCCTCGTCCCCCGCACCTTCCACGGCCTGCGCGCGGTCAACGACGCGGTCATCCTCCTGACCGTCTCGATGGCCGAGGCCGCCGACAACGCGCGCCCCCCGGTGGAGGAGTACAGCCCCCCACTGGACTCGGCTCCGCAACCCCCCCTCTCGACCCCGCAGGAGCCGCCGAGCGGGGTGGCGTGAGGGAGCCCTTCGGCAGCGCCGGGCCGCTACCCTTGAACCCCACACCGGGACTTGAAGGGAGGCGGCACATGGCGACAGCTGTTGATCACCGCCCGCAGATGAGCACCGAGGACTTCGAGGAGTTGACGGCGCACACGCCGGAGACGGTCACTCTGGAGTTCCTGGGCGGGAAAATCGGGGTGAAGGCTGTGCCGGACGGCGATCACGACGTCATTGTGATGTGGCTGCTGAGGCGCTGCATCCAGGCACGTCCGGAGCTCGACCTTTTTGTCGAGCGAGGATTGCGTGTCGAGAGCTACCGCGCCGGACGAGCGCGCCCCGACGGCACTCTGGCCCCCGTGGGCCATTTCGCCGGCCACGGGGAGTGGGCCGAGCCGGACGGGGCACTCATGGCCGTCGAGGTCACCTCGCACGACGGCGACACCGATCGCCGGGACCGCACGGAGAAACCGGGTGCCTACGCCGAAGCGGGTATCCCCATTTACCTCCTCATCGACCGCGACTCCTGCGAGTCGGTCGTGCACAGCGAGCCGCAGGCGGGTAAGTACCGCTCCATCCGGTCGTACCCGTTCGGTGCGACCTTCTCGCTGCCGGGCCTGCGCATCGAACTGGAGACGGAGATCCTCAAGGACTACGCGAGCTGATCCGGGCGGGCGCGCACCATGGGGCGCGCCCGCCCCCCGCCCCTACGGCCACACCAAGCAGTACGGCTGGTGTCCCGCCTCGTGCAACCGCTGGCTGAAGTCCTGCCACTCGTGGAGCAGGCGGTAGATGTCGAAGGCGTCGCGGGGGCCGCCTCGGTCGGGGACCGTGGACCAGATGAAGGCGGCGGCGCCCACCGACTCCTCGCCGATGCCGCGCAGCGGGTCGACCGCGGTCATGGGGAGCTTGACCACGGCGTAGTCCGGGTGCAGGACGACGAGTTCGAGCGGCGGGACGCGGTAGAGGGGTATGCCCTGGATGCCGGTGAGGACCATCGCCGCCATCGTCTCCGGCTTGATCTTCGTGAACATCCCGTTCATGCCCAGCTCGTCGCCGCCCAGCTCCTCGGGCCGCATCGAGACCGGGACCCGGGCCGCCGTCGCGCCGTCGGGCGCGCCGAAGTACTTGTAGGTCACCCCCATGCGCCCGCTCCCCCCTGTGGGCACGTCGCGGCGCTCCTCCGTGTCGTCGTCGCGCCGGTGCCGTCCCCGCCTGGCACGCCGAGGACCGAGGTCACCGGTCCCCTCGCCCAGTCCGCCACCGCGTTGCATATGTCCACCCGACTGCCCTCAGCGTCGCACGGCCTCGCCGTACAACCCGATCATCGTGTCGTTGACCTCCCCCGCACCAGCCCGCCGAAACGTGCCCCGCCGGATCGGCCGGATGCCCGCCGGACCCCGCGAGCCCCCGCCGCGTCACGGCCGCCGCCGGTCCCTGGTCAGGAGATCGCACGCGGCTCTGACACCATGGCGGGAGTGAGCTGTTCCGTACGGGCCCCAGTTTCGCAGACGCGCGCGGGGACCGTCCCGAAGCCGGGCCCGCGGAAGCCCCCGGCCCGCGGCACAGCCGCCCCCGCCCCGCCGCCGAGCCCCTGAGAGACCGCCGTGACCCAGCCTTACCCCTACGAAGCCCCCGTCTCGCAGCGCCTCTTCGACCGCGCGCTCCAGGTCACCCCCGGTGGCGTGAACTCGCCGGTGCGGGCCTTCGGCGCGGTCGGCGGCACCCCCCGCTTCATGGCCTCGGGGCAGGGTGCCTGGCTCACCGACGCCGACGGCCGCGCGTACGTCGACCTCGTCTGCTCCTGGGGCCCGATGATCCTCGGCCACGCCCACCCCGAGGTGATCGAGGCCGTACAGGCCGCCGTCGCGCACGGCACCTCCTTCGGCACCCCCGTCGAGGGCGAGGTCGCGCTCGCCGAGGAGATCACCGCCCGCATCGCCCCCGCCGAGCAGGTCCGGCTCGTCTCCTCCGGCACCGAGGCGACGATGTCCGCGATCCGCCTCGCCCGCGGCTTCACGGGCCGCGCCAAGGTCGTGAAGTTCGCCGGCTGCTACCACGGTCACGTGGACGCCCTCCTCGCCGCCGCCGGTTCCGGCCTCGTCACCTTCGGCCTCCCCGACACCCCCGGCGTCACGGGGGCGCAGACCGGCGACACCCTCGTCCTCCCGTACAACGACCTCGAAGCCGTCCGCGCCGCCTTCGCCGCGCACCCCGGCGAGATCGCCTGCGTCATCACCGAGGCGTCCCCCGGCAACATGGGCATCGTCCCGCCCGCGCCCGGTTTCAACGCGGGCCTGAAGGAACTGTGCGAGTCGAACGGCGCGCTGTTCATCTCCGACGAGGTCATGACCGGCTTCCGCACGAGCCGCGCGGGCTGGTACGGCGTCGAGGGCGTCGTACCCGACCTCATGACCTTCGGCAAGGTCATGGGCGGCGGCTTCCCCGCCGCGGCCTTCGGCGGGCGCGCCGACGTCATGGCCCACCTCGCCCCGGTCGGCCCCGTCTACCAGGCCGGCACGCTCTCCGGGAACCCCGTCGCGACCGCCGCCGGGCTCGCCCAGCTCCGCCTCCTCGACCCCGCCGCGTACGAGAAGCTCGACGCCACCTCCGCGCGCCTCCAGGCCCTCGTCACCGAGGCGCTGAGCAAGGAGGGCGTCGCGCACCAGGTGCAGACCGCGTCGAACATGTTCTCCGTCTTCTTCACCGACAAGCCGGTACGGAACTTCGACGACGCCAAGAGCCAGGACTCCTTCCGCTACACCGCGTTCTTCCACGCGATGCTCGCCGAGGGCGTCTACCTGCCGCCCTCCGCCTTCGAGTGCTGGTTCGTCTCCACCGCCCACGACGACCGCGCCCTCGACCACATCGCCGCCGCCCTGCCCGGGGCCGCCCGCGCCGCCGCGCGGGCCACCCCCGAGAATGCGTGAGGACCATGCACACGGCAGCGATCACGGAACCGCCGGCACCGGCACCGGCGGAATCGGCACCAGCGGAAGGCGGGCCCTCGTGGCTTCGGTGAACAACAACGGCGACGACGCGGAGCTGACCGTCGTCCACGTCATGCGGCACGGCGAGGTCGAGAACCCCGAGGGCGTGCTCTACGGGCGCAAGCCCGGCTACCACCTCTCGGCGCTCGGCCGCGAGATGGCCGAACGCGTCGCCGAGCACCTCGCGCCGCGCGACATCACGTACGCCGTCGCCTCGCCGCTGGAGCGCGCCCAGGAGACGGCGACCCCGCTCGCGAAGAGCCACGGGCTCGACCTCGCGACCGACCGCCGCCTCATCGAGGCCGCGAACATCTTCGAGGGCAAGACCTTCGGCGTCGGCGACGGCGCCCTGAAGAACCCGGACAACTGGAAGTACCTCGTCAACCCCTTCAAGCCGTCCTGGGGCGAGCCGTACGTCGACCAGGCGGTACGGATGGTCGCCGCCGTCGAGGCCGCCCGTGACAAGGCGCGCGGGCACGAGGCCGTGTGCGTGAGCCACCAGCTCCCGATCTGGATCCTCCGCAGCTACCTGGAGCGCCGCCGCCTGTGGCACGACCCGCGCAAGCGGCAGTGCACCCTCGCCTCGCTCACGACGCTCACCTACCGGGGCGACCACCTCGTCTCGGTCGGCTACTCGGAACCCGCACTCGACCTCGTCCCCCCGCACCTGCGCGCGGGCGCGAAGCCGGCGAAGGCGGGCGGGACGCAGCAGGGCAAGGCGTTCGGGGCCTGAGGACGGTACGGGGGCAGGGGCAGGGGCAGGGGAGTACGGGAGTACGGGCCGGACGGCCCTTGACGCGGACCGTCCGGCGTCGCCCGCCTGCCGGTGCCGCCCTGCCCCACAGCCCCCGCAAAGCCACCCGACAGCCCCCATTCCGGCACTCCGGAAATACCCCCTGACGTGCGGTTTTCCCCCTCCGAGGGGGGTGTCGAAGATCCCGGGGGGCGACATGCGAAACTTTTCACATGAGTGCTCGTTCCGCCCGGGCCGACCTGGCCCCGCACCGTTCGTCCCGTCGCCGTTCGCGCACCCTCGCGACAGGCGCCGCCGGGGCGGCCGTCGCGGCGCTGCTCCTGTCGGCCTGCGGCTCCGGCAGCTCGGGCGGCTCCGGCGGTACGGGATTCGTCGCGGGCAAGGGCGGCATCGCGACCGTGAAGCCGGGGGACCGCAAGGACGCCCCCGCGCTCACCGGCACCTCGCTGGAGGGCGACGCACTCGACCTCGCCGCCTACAAGGGCAAGATCGTCGTCGTGAACGTATGGGGCTCCTGGTGCGCCCCGTGCCGCGAGGAGGCCCCGTACCTCGCGAAGGTCGCCAAGGAAGAGAAGGCCAAGGGCGTCGAGTTCGTCGGCATCAACACCCGCGACCCCGACCGCAGCCCCGCGAAGGCCTTCGAGAAGCGCTTCGGCGTGGAGTACCCGAGCTTCTACGACCCGAGCGGGAAGCTGATGCTCCGCTTCCCCAAGGGCAGCCTCAACCCGCAGGCGATCCCCTCCACGCTCGTCATCGACCGCGAGGGCCGGATCGCGGCCCGCGCGCTGACGCCGCTCAACTACACGAAGATGCGGAAGATGATCGACCCCCTGCTTGCGGAGAAGTGATGAGCGCGAGCGCGCTCGACCCGGCGGGGCTGCACGCCCTCGCGGCGCTCGGGGACACGAACGAGACGGTGATGAGCGGGGCCCTGCTCCTCGCCGTCCCGGTCGCGGTCATCGGCGGCCTCGTCTCCTTCTTCTCGCCGTGCGTCCTGCCGCTCGTGCCGGGCTACCTGTCGTACGTCACGGGGATCAGCGGCGTCGACATGGCCGAGAAGAAGCGGGGGCGGATGCTCGCCGGGGCCTCGCTCTTCGTGCTGGGGTTCAGCGCGGTGTTCGTCTCGACGGGCGCGCTCTTCGGGTACTTCGGGCAGAACCTCCAGGAGCACAAGTCGCTCATCTCCCACCTGCTGGGTGTGGTGATGATCGTGCTCGGCCTCTTCTTCATGGGACTCATGCCCTGGGTCTCGCAACGCGAGTTCCGCTTCCACCTGCGCCCGACCGCCGGACTGGTGAGCGCGCCCCTCCTCGGGGCCGCCTTCGGAGTGGGCTGGGCCCCCTGCGTCGGCCCCACGCTCACCTCGGCCATCGCGCTGTCCTACAACGAGGCCAGCGCGGGGCGCGGCGCCCTCATCACCTTCGCCTACTGCCTCGGCCTCGGTGTCCCCTTCGTCGTCGCCGCCCTCGTCTTCCGCAAGGCCCTCGGCGCCTTCTCCTGGGTCAAGCTGCACTACCACTGGGTGCTCCGGATCGGCGGCACGATGATGATCGTGACCGGGCTCCTCATGGTCACCGGCATCTGGGACTCCTGGATGCAGCACATGCAGAGCTGGGTCTTGAACTTCCAGACAGGGATCTGAGGAATGAGCACCACCCCCCACGACACCGACACCGACGCCAGGGCCGACGAAGGTCTCGACGCCGCCGGTGCCCAGCTCTCCACCGCCCCCGTCGAGCACGCCGTCCCCGGCTCGTTCGGCGGGATGCGCAAGCCCGGCCTCACGGGGTACGTGGCGTGGCTCGGCCGCGAGGTCACCGGGTGGGTGCGGTGGATGTGGCGCCAGCTCACCTCGATGCGCGTCGCGCTGATCCTGCTCTTCCTGCTCTCGCTCGGCGCCGTGCCCGGCTCGCTCATCCCGCAGCAGGGCACCGACGAGCTGAAGGTCGCCGAGTTCAAGCAGACCCACGACACGCTCGCGCAGGTCTACGAGAAGCTCGGTCTCTTCCACGTCTACAGCTCGGTGTGGTTCTCCGCGATCTACATCCTGCTCTTCGTCTCGCTCATCGGCTGCATCGTCCCGCGCACCTGGCAGTTCGTCGGCCAGCTCCGCGGCCGCCCGCCCCGCGCCCCGCGCCGCCTCGACCGGCTGCCCGCGTACGCGACGTGGCGCACGGAGGCGAGCCCCGAGGAGGTACGGGAGTGGGCGCGCGGTGCGCTGCGGCGGCGCCGCTTCCGTACCGACAGCTACACGACGGGGGACGGCGCGGTCGTCACCGCCGAGAAGGGCTATCTGCGCGAGGCGGGGAACCTGATCTTCCACGTCGCGCTGATCGTCATGCTCGTCGCCTTCGCGAGCGGCTCGCTCCTCAAGTACGAGGGCGGCAAGCTCATCGTCGAGGGCGACGGCTTCGCGAACACGAAGACGCAGTACGACGACTTCAAGAGCGGCAGCCTCTTCACCGACGACGACCTGGACCGGTTCAGCTTCACGCTGGACAAGTTCACCGGCACGTACGAGAAGGAGGGCCCCCAGCGCGGCACGCCCCGCGTCTATCGCGCGGACGTCTCGTACCAGGAGGGCGCGGACGGCGCGGAGCGGCACAAGGCGATCGAGCCGAACCACCCGCTCGTCGTGGACGGCACGAAGGTCTTCCTCAACGGGCACGGCTACGCGCCGCAGTTCACCGTGCGCGACGGCAAGGGCAAGGTCGTCTACAAGGGCGCGGTGGCGATGCTGCCGCAGGACGGCATGGGCACGGCGACCGGCGTGGTGAAGGTCGCGGACGGCTACACGAACGCGAAGGGGAAGCGGGAGCAGCTCGGTTTCGAGGCCCGCTTCCTGCCGACGATCGACCGGACGACGATGACGTCCTCGTTCCCCGGGCTCGACTACCCGGTGCTCGCGCTCAACGCCTGGCACGGCGACCTCGGCATCGACGGCGGCGTCCCACAGAACGTCTACCAGCTCGACACCGCGAAGATGAAGCAGTTCAAGACCGCGGACGGGCAGATCTACGCCAAGCAGCTCATGCCCGGCGAGACGATGAAGCTCCCGAACGGCGCCGGCTCGGTCACGTTCGAGAAGGACGTCAAGGAGTGGGCGAGCTTCCAGATCTCCCACCAGCCCGGCGGCGGGCTCGCCCTCGGCGGCGCCGTCGCGGCGATCCTCGGCCTCGCGGGCTCGCTCTTCATCCAGCGCCGCCGCGTGTGGGCGCGCGCCACGACGGGCGCCGACGGCGTGACCGTCGTGGAGTTCGCCGGTCTCGGGCGCAGCGAGTCGGCGAAGGTGCCCGAGGAACTCGCCGCGCTCGTGGACGCGGTGCACACGAAGGCGCCGGGGCTCGCGGAAGCTCCTGACGCGACGGAAGCTCCTGACGTCACGGAGGCGGAGCCCGTACGGGGCGAGCCCGCACCGGCCGCCGAGGCCGACCCCGTACCCGTACCGGACCAGAAGAACCCGCGGAACCCTCAGAACCCCGCCGACGCCGAAGGGGCGCAGAAGTGAATCTCGCCGCCGGAACCAACGAGACCCTGGCGCACACCAGTAACGTCCTCATCTACTCGGCCATGGCCGTCTACCTGCTCGCGTTCTTCGCGAGCATCCTGGAGTGGATCTTCGGCAGCCGCAGCAAGGTCGGCAGGACCGCCCAGGCGGCGGGCGCCGCGAGCGCGCCCGCCGCGGCGCCCGCCGTCGCGGTCCGCAAG
>NZ_JAAGLR010000824.1 GCF_010548245.1 Streptomyces sp. SID11385 | reverse complement strand
GCTCGCCAGGTGCGGGTTGCGCGGGCGGTACGCCGATGTCACCGCGGTGGGGTCCGTCGGGCCGTGGACGGTGCGGGTCAGGGCGCGGGCGGGGCCGCCGGTCGGGGCACTGGGGCAGAGCTGGTTTCCGGGGGCGGAGCCGGGTCGGGGGCGCCCTTGAGGAGTTCGGTGAGGAGGCGGACGGCGGCGCGTTTGTGGAGAGGCTCGTTGCCGTTGCCGCACTTGGGCGACTGGACGCAGGAGGGGCAGCCGGAGTCGCACTCGCAGGCGGCGATGGCCTCGCGGGTCGCGGTGAGCCATTCGCGGGCGGTGCCGAAGGCGCGCTCGGCGAAGCCGGCCCCGCCGGGGTGGCCGTCGTAGACGAAGACGGTGGGCAGCAGGGTGTCGGGGTGGAGCGGTACGGAGACTCCGCCGATGTCCCAGCGGTCGCACGTGGCGAAGAGTGGAAGGAGACCGATGGAGGCGTGCTCGGCGGCATGGAGGGCGCCGCCGAGTTGCTGCGGGTGGACGAGGGCGGCGTCGAGCTGGTCCTCGGTGACGGTCCACCACACGGCGCGGGTCCGCAGGTGGCGCGGCGGCAGGTCGAGCTTCGTCTCGCCGAGGACCTCGCCGGTCAGGAGGCGGCGGCGCAGGTAGGAGACGACCTGATGGGTCACCTCGACCGAGCCGAAGCAGAGGCGGCCCTCGCCCCAGGGGATCGAGCGATCGGTCTCCAGGACGGAGACGGAGGTGGTGTCGCGGGCGACGGTCGTGTACGGGGGTGACGCCTCCTCGACCAGGGCGACGTGCGCGTCGAGGTCGAAGGTGCGCACCTGGTAGGTGCGGCCCTGGTGGAGGTGGACGGCGCCCTCGTGGACGGTCGTGTGCGAGGCGGAGGCGTCGACGGTGCCGAGCAGACGCCCTGTGCCCTCCTCCACGATCTGCACCGGGGGGCCGCCCTCGCCGCGGATGTCGGTGAGGTCGGCGGCGCGCTCCTTGCGGGTCCAATACCAGGACAGGCCGCGGCGGCGCAGCAGCTTGGCGGCCTCCAACTGCGGAAGCAGTCCGGCGCTCGCCGGGCCGAACAGGCCCTTGTCCTGCTCGGTCAGGGGCAGTTCGGCGGCCGCGGCGCACAGGTGCGGGGCGAGGACGTAGGGGTTGTCCGGGTCGAGGACGGTGGACTCGACGGGCTGGTCGAAAATCGCTTCGGGGTGGTGGACGAGGAAGGTGTCCAGCGGGTCGTCGCGGGCGACGAGAACGGCGAGGGCGCCCTGCGCCGTACGGCCCGCGCGGCCCGCCTGCTGCCACAGCGAGGCGCGGGTGCCGGGGTAGCCCGCGATGAGGACGGCGTCGAGGCCGGCCACGTCGACGCCCAGTTCGAGGGCCGTGGTGGCGGCGAGGCCGAGGAGCTCGCCGGAGTGCAGGGCGCCTTCCAGGGCGCGGCGTTCCTCGGCGAGGTAGCCGCCGCGGTAGGCGGCGACGCGGGATGCCAGGCTCCGGTCCCGCTCGGCGAGACGCTCTTTGGCGATGACGGAGATCAGCTCGGCGCCGCGCCGGGAGCGGACGAAAGCGACGGATCTCACACCCTGGAGCGTGAGGTCGGTGAGGAGGTCGGCGGTCTCGGCGGTCGCGGTGCGGCGGACGGGTGCGCCCTTCTCGCCCTGGAGTTCGGTGAGCGGGGGCTCCCAGAGGGCGAAGACGACCTCGCCGCGCGGGGAGCCGTCCTCGGCGACCTCGGCGATCGGCAGCCCGGTGAGCCGCTGACCGGCGAGGGCGGGCTCGGCGGCGGTGGCGGAGGCGAGGAGGAAGACGGGCTTGGAGCCGTACCGGGCGCAGAGCCTGCGCAGCCGGCGCAGGACTTGGGCCACGTGGGAGCCGAAGACGCCGCGGTAGACGTGGCACTCGTCGATGACGACGTACTTGAGCGCACGCAGGAAGGAGGACCAGCGCGGGTGCGAGGGCAGGATGCCCCGGTGGAGCATGTCGGGGTTGGTCAGGACGTAGTTCGCGTACTGGCGGACCCACTCGCGTTCCTCGACGGGGGTGTCGCCGTCGTAGACGGCGGGGCGCACGGCGCGGCCGAGCGGGGCGGCGAGCGCGCGCACGGCGCGTCGCTGGTCGGCGGCGAGCGCCTTCGTCGGGGCCAGGTACAGAGCGGTGGCGCCGCGCCCGTTGGGGGCCTCGGAGCCGTCGAGGAGCGTGGAGAGGACGGGGACGAGATAGCCGAGTGACTTGCCGGAGGCGGTGCCGGTCGAGACCACGACGGACTCGCCGTTCAGCGCGTGCTCCGCTGCCCGGGCCTGGTGCGACCACGGGTGCTCGATGCCGGACTCCTGCACGGCGGCGATCACTTCCGGCCGAACCTGATGCGGCCAGACGGCATAGCTCGCCGGGCGCGGGGGCAGGTGCTCCGTATGAGTGATGCGCTCAGCGCGGCTCGACCCCCCGGCGAGACGGTCCAGAACCGCTCGGGGAGAGTGCTGTGCGGCCGGGCCCCGAGGGGGCCGGCCGGTCGTGGAGTACGTGGCCATCGACATCGAGTGTGTCACTGGCGCGGCGGACAATGCTCTGAAGGCGTCGTGCGCGCGTACCGGTAAGTGATTGAATGCCATGGCGGCTGGCGAACCGTCCCGGGGGCTCAGGCCGAGGTGTCCCGAGGGACGACCGCTCGATAGCAAGGTGCTGGAGGATCAGTGGACCTGTCCCTGTCGACTCGCAATGTGTCCGGCCCCGGTGGCGACCGTACGGTCGTCGAGGTTGGCGGCGAAATCGACGTTTACACCGCTCCCAAGCTGCGTGAGCAGCTCGTGGAGCTGGTGAACGACGGCAATTTCCACCTGGTGGTCGACATGGAAGGAGTCGACTTCCTCGACTCCACCGGTCTCGGCGTCCTGGTGGGTGGCCTCAAGCGGGTCCGGGCTCATGAGGGCTCGCTCCGCCTGGTGTGCAATCAGGAGCGGATCCTCAAGATCTTCCGCATCACGGGCCTGACGAAGGTCTTCCCCATTCACACCTCGGTCGAGGAAGCCGTCGCGGCCACCGACTGAGTTCCGCTCCGCCCCGGGCCGCTGGGCCCGGGGCCGGAGGCGGGCCGCCGCCGGGTCTTCTCCTCCGGCGCGCCCGCAGGCACGTTCGTACGTCTGAGGGGGACCGCATGGCCACCGTCGAACTCCGCTTCAGCGCGCTGCCCGCGCATGTCAGGACGGCCCGGCTGGTGGCGGCATCGGTGGCACGTCGCTCCGGTGTCGACGAGGCCGTACTCGACGAGGTACGGCTCGCCGTGGGCGAGGCGTGCACGCGCGCGGTGGGGCTGCACCGGAACCACGGGGTGACCGAACCGGTGAGCGTGCGACTGATCGAGGCGGAGAACCAGTTCTCCATCGAGGTCGTCGATCAGGCCCCACATGCCTCGGTGACGGATGCCACCCCCGGCGCGATGATCCGCGACGACGAGGTGGACACCGAGGGCGAGGACGAGATGGGCCTCGCGGTGATCAGCGGACTCGTCGACGACGTGGAAGTCACCACGGGCGAGAACGGCGGCCGTCTGCGGATGACGTGGCCGGCCAAACCCGACGTCCTCGCGGACAGCGCGCCTCACGCCTGAGCGGTACGTACCTGTCGCGGCCTCGGCCGGGCGGGCTCTTCGGGGCGCGCCCGGGCTTTCGCGTACCCGCGTTCCCGCGCTGCTCCGTCCCGGCTTTCGGGCGCGCCGCTTCCGGGCGTGCCGTTTTCTGGTCCGCCGCCGGGCGCGCCGTTTCCCGGCGCACCGCTTCCCGCTCCGCCGCGTACTGAGCCGAGTGCCGTCCGTGCGGCGTCCCGTCCGTGTGCCGTCCGCCGAGAAGAGGCGGCCCGCCGCTCCGCGCGGGTGAGCCCGCGATTTCGCGCAGTATGCCGTGAGTCATCTCTCCCATGGGGCAAATGGCCCAAAATCCCGTGAACTTCGCGAAGATCGCGCGGGCTCCTCCTCGCCCCCGTGTAAGTTCCGGGGCCGACAGCCATGGAGGGACCGATCCGTTGAGCAAGAAATTCGTGTGCGCACTGTCCGGCGGTGCGGTGCTGCTGCTGGCCCTGTCGGGGTGCGGCGATGACAACGACGCCAAGGTCAACGACTGGGCCAAGACCTTCTGTGGCGACATCAAGCCCGATGTCGACAAGATCAACTCGGCCACCGCCGCGATCGACAAGCAGACGGCCGACACGAGCAAGCCGGCCGAGGTCCAGAAGACCGATTCGAAGGCGTTCCAGGACCTCTCGACCGCGTACAAGGGGCTCGCCCAGTCGCTCGACAAGGCGGGTGCGCCGCCGGTCGACAACGGCGAGGACATCAAGAAGGACGTGGTCAAGGAGCTGAACGCCAGCTCCGCCTCGTACGCGAAGCTCAAGAAGACCGTCGACGGGCTCGACACGAGCAACCAGGCGAAGTTCGCCGACGGGCTCAAGGACGTGGCCGCGCAGCTCGCCAAGATCTCGCGGGGCAGCAACGCCGCGCTCAACAAGCTTCAGTCCGGCGATGTCGCGAAGGCGATGAAGAACCAGAAGAACTGCCAGAAGGCGTCGCCGTCGCCCTCGGTGCCGAACGCCTCCCCCTCCGCCTGAGCCCGCATCGCCCCGGATCGGGCCGCCTGAGCCCGCATCGCCCCGGATCGGGCCGGGCGGAGCCGGTTCGCGTGTGCCCGCGCCGCCCGTTGTCAGTGGGGCCCGTCACAATGGACGAGTGAGCACCACTTCCACGAACGCGAGCCACCACGACCCCGCCGAGCCGCTGCCCGGCGCCGAGAGCCTGCCCGCCCACGAGGGCAGAGGCGCCGAGGTCGCGGGCCTGTTGCGGGAAGCCCTGCGCAAGGCGGAGTTCACCGCGGACGGACTGCTCGACCTGCTCGGTGCCCCGGCGTACGCGGCCCTCGCGCGCGGCGAGACCGTGCCGGCCCTGCGCGCCACCCGCTCCGCGGGCCCCGTCGCGACGCTCGTGCGGCTCTTCCTCCTCCAGCGCCCGGTGACCCGCGGGGCGCTGGTGGCGGTGCTGGGCGAGGAGCTGGTGGCGGCGGCAGGGGAGTGCGGGTGGCTGCGTGAGGACAGTGAGGGCGAGCTGCGCGCCACCGTCGACGTCCGGCCGTACGGCGGTGCCGAGGAAGAGGACTGGTACGTCGTCTCCGACCTGGGCTGCGCCGTGGGCGGGGCCGGAGGGATCGGCAAGCGCGCGGAGGGCGTCGTCCTGGGCGTCGGCGGCGCCTCGACCACCCTCGCCGGACTCACCGTGCGCACGCCGGTCGACAGTGTCCTCGATCTCGGGACGGGCTCCGGCATCCAGGCCCTGCACGCCTCGCCGCACGCCGCCCGCCTCACCGCCACCGACCTCAACCCGCGGGCCCTCGTCTTCGCCGCGCTCACCCTCGCGCTCTCCGGCGCCGCGCCCGCCCGTCTGCTCGCGGGCTCGCTCTTCGAGCCGGTCGGTACGGAGACCTTTGACCTCGTCGTCTCCAATCCCCCCTTCGTCATCTCGCCGGGCGCCCGGCTCACCTACCGCGACGGCGGCTGGGACGGGGACGGTCTCTGCCGCGAGCTCGTCTCCTCGGCGGGGGAGCGGCTCAACGAGGGCGGGTACGCGCAGTTTCTGGCCAACTGGGAACACGTCGACGGCGAGACGTGGACCGAGCGCGTGCGCGACTGGGTGCCCGCGGGCTGCGACGCCTGGATCGTGCAGCGCGAGGTCCAGGACGTCACGCAGTACGCGGAGCTGTGGCTGCGGGACGCGGGGGATCACAAGGAGGGGAGCGCGGAGTACGCGCGCCGGTACGAGGAATGGCTCGACTCCTTCGCCGCTCGCGGCACCACCGCGATCGGCTTCGGCTGGATCACGCTGCGCCGCACGACGTCCGCCGAGCCCTCCGTGACGATCGAGGACTGGCCGCACCCGGTCGAGCAGCCCCTCGGCCCCGCCGTGCGCGCCCACTTCGCCCGCCTCGACTACCTCCGTACGCACGACGACGCGGCGCTTCTCGCCGACCACTTCCGGCTCGCTCCCGAGGTGGTGCAGGAGCAGATCGGGCAGCCGGGCGCGGAGAACCCGGAGTACGTGGTGCTGCGCCAGCATCGCGGAATGCGCCGGGCGACCAGGGTCGACACGATCGGCGCGGGCTTCGCGGGCGTGTGCGACGGCACGCTCAGCGCGGGCGCGATCCTCGACGCGATCGCTCAGCTCGTGGAGGAGGACCCGGTGCTGCTCCGGGACCGGACACCGGCGCAGATCCGCCTCCTGGTCGAGCAGGGCTTCCTGTATCCGGTGGGACTCGCCGGGGCGCAGGGGGCGGGTGGGGAGGAACCAGGCGTGCGCTGAACCGGCGGGGCGTACGGGGCCGGGCGGAGCCCGTACGCCGCCTCGCCCCGTACGCCCCGCCCTCGTACGCCGCCCACCCCAGCCGTGCCCCGTCCCCTCCCCGGTCCTCGTCGTCTCGTGGTGTCCGTGAGTTCACCTGGGGTTCGTGTGGACGAAGCGGCTCGCTGCCAGCCTTCCCGCAACGGAGGGGCCGGGGTCGGACCGGCCCGCGGGGGTGCCGGGGACGGCGCCGGGGGAGGCGGACGCCCGGATGGACACGGTCGATACGGTCACGGAGAACCTGCCGGCGGTCTTCGCCGGGACGGTGTTCGTCCTCTTCGGGGGATGCCTGCTCGTGTGGACATGTGTGCGACTCGCCCTCGGGGTGCCGGTGGCGGAGGGGGCCAGGACGGGGGCCGCCGCCGCGCTCGCGCTGCTGTTCGCGGTGAGCAGTCTGGGGCTGGGGTTCTGGTGCTTCGGGCGGATCTGAGGCGGGTGGGGCGCGGGACGGGCGTACCGCTGTTGTCGTAGCGGGAGCCGAGGCGGGCGCGGGCGGGTTCGCGCGGGGGTGGCGGAGCGGGCGGTCGGGGCAGGGGATGGCTCGTAAGGGTGCCCCGCGCGCGTACCGCCGGAGGGGGCCGCACCCCCTCCCACCTGCGGCGGAGCCAGGATGGTCCGTATCACCGCACTCCGTGCGAAACGGCTGGGAGCCGGTCCGGGCGGCAGGAATGGCGGTAGTCGGGTTACCGTTCGAGTGGCCGTTGCGGGCTTTTCCCGTTTGACACGGGGGCGGGAGGTACCGTCACACTCCGCAGCGTCAGCAGTCACCCACCCGCAGGAGCGTGGGAGGCGTCGGGTCCCCTGTGGCCCGGCCCCCGGGCACGTCCTCACGTCCCGCGGACCTTGAGCCTCGACCGGAGAGAAGAGCCACGTTGTCCCCGACCAGCGAGACCGCGAACGGCGGTCGCCGACTCGTCATCGTCGAGTCGCCCGCCAAGGCGAAGACGATCAGTGGCTATCTGGGCCCCGGCTACGTCGTCGAAGCGAGCGTCGGGCACATCCGCGACCTCCCCAGCGGTGCCGCCGAGGTCCCGGAGAAGTACACCGGCGAGACGCGCCGCCTCGGGGTGGACGTGGAGCACGACTTCCAGCCCGTCTACGTCGTCAACGCGGACAAGAAATCGCAGGTCAAGAAGCTCAAGGACCTGCTGCGCGAGTCCGACGAACTCTTCCTCGCCACCGATGAGGACCGGGAGGGCGAGGCGATCGCCTGGCACCTCCAGGAGGTCCTGAAGCCGAAGATTCCCGTCCACCGGATGGTCTTCCACGAGATCACCAAGGACGCGATCCGCGCCGCCGTCGCCAATCCGCGCGAGCTCAACCAGAAGCTGGTCGACGCCCAGGAGACCCGCCGCATCCTCGACCGGCTCTACGGCTACGAGGTCTCCCCCGTGCTGTGGAAGAAGGTCATGTCGGGCCTGTCGGCCGGGCGTGTCCAGTCCGTCGCCACGCGGCTCGTCGTCGAGCGGGAACGCGAGCGCATTGCCTTCCGCTCCGCCGAGTACTGGGACCTGACCGGCACCTTCGGCACCGGCCGCACCGGCGACGCGAGCGACCCGTCCACCCTCGTCGCGCGCCTGAACACCGTGGACGGCAAGCGCGTCGCGCAGGGCCGGGACTTCGACGCGAGCGGCCGGCTCAAGTCGGACGTCCTCCACCTCGACGAGCAGGCCGCGCGCACTCTCGCGAGCGCCCTCGCCGAGGCGAGCTTCGCCGTGCGCTCCGTCGAGTCGAAGCCGTACCGCCGCTCCCCGTACGCGCCCTTCCGCACCACGACCCTCCAGCAGGAGGCGAGCCGCAAGCTCGGCTTCGGCGCGAAGTCGACCATGCAGGTCGCGCAGAAGCTGTACGAGAACGGCTTCATCACCTACATGCGTACGGACTCCACGACGCTCTCCGACACGGCGATCTCCGCCGCGCGCGCCCAGGTCACGCAGTTGTACGGCGCCGACTACCTCCCGGAGAAGCCGCGCACGTACGCCGGCAAGGTCAAGAACGCGCAGGAGGCGCACGAGGCGATCCGCCCCTCGGGGGATCGTTTCCGCACGCCCGCCGAGACCGGGCTGACCGGTGACCAGTTCCGGCTCTACGAGCTGATCTGGAAGCGCACCGTCGCCTCGCAGATGAAGGACGCGACCGGCAACAGCGTCACCGTCCGCCTCGGCGGCACGGCGAGCGACGGCCGGGACGCCGAGTTCTCCGCCTCCGGCAAGACGATCACCTTCCACGGCTTCCTCAAGGCGTACGTGGAAGGCGCCGACGACCCGAACGCGGAGCTGGACGACCGCGAGCGGCGCCTGCCGCAGGTCGCCGAGGGCGATCCGCTGAGCGCCGAGGAGGTCACGGCGGACGGGCACGCGACCAAGCCCCCCGCCCGCTACACCGAGGCCAGCCTCGTCAAGGAGCTGGAGGAGCGCGAGATCGGCCGCCCCTCCACGTACGCCTCGATCCTCGGCACGATCCTCGACCGCGGCTACGTCTTCAAGAAGGGCACCGCGCTCGTCCCGTCCTTCCTCTCCTTCGCCGTCGTCAACCTCCTGGAGCGGCACTTCGGCCGCCTCGTGGACTACGACTTCACCGCGAAGATGGAGGACGACCTCGACCGCATCGCCCGCGGCGAGGCGCAGGCCGTGCCGTGGCTGCGGCGCTTCTACTTCGGCGAGGGCGACGGCGCGGGCAGCGGCGCCGCGGCCGCCGCGGGCAACGGGGACGGCGACCACCTCGGCGGGCTCAAGGAGCTCGTGACCGACCTCGGCGCGATCGACGCGCGCGAGATCTCCTCCTTCCCGGTCGGCGACGGCATCGTGCTGCGCGTCGGGCGGTACGGGCCCTACGTCGAGCGCGGCGAGAAGGGCACCGAGGAGTACCAGCACGCCGACATCCCGAGCGACCTCGCGCCCGACGAGCTGACCGTGGAGTTCGCCGAGGAGCAGCTCGCGAAGCCGAGCGGCGACTTCGAGCTGGGCACCGACCCGGAGACGGGCCGCGAGATCGTCGCGAAGAACGGCCGCTACGGCCCGTACGTCACCGAGATCCTCCCCGAGGGCACCCCGAAGACCGGCAAGAACGCGGTCAAGCCGCGCACCGCCTCGCTCTTCAAGTCGATGTCCCTCGACACGGTGACGCTCCAGGACGCGCTCAAGCTCATGTCGCTGCCGCGCGTCGTCGGCGCCGACCCCGAGGGCGTCGAGATCACCGCGCAGAACGGCCGCTACGGGCCGTACCTCAAGCGCGGCACGGACTCGCGGTCGCTCCAGACCGAGGACCAGATCTTCGACATCACCGTCGACGAGGCGCTCGCGATCTACGCGCAGCCCAAGCAGCGCGGGCGCGCCGCGGCGAAGCCGCCGCTCAAGGAGCTGGGCGAGGACCCGGTCAGCGGCAAGCCCGTTGTCGTCAAGGACGGCCGTTTCGGCGCGTACGTGACCGACGGCGAGACCAACGCGACGCTGCGGGCCTCCGACAGCGTCGAGGACCTCACGCCGGAGCGCGGCTACGAGCTGCTCGCCGAGAAGCGCGCGAAGGGGCCGGCGAAGAAGACCGCCAAGAAGGCGGCCAAGAAGGCGCCCGCGAAGAAGAGCGCCGCGAAGAAGACGGCCGCGACGGGGACCGCCAAGAAGACGGCGGCGAAGAAGACGACGACCGCGAAGAAGACGGCCGCCAAGAAGACGACGAGTGCCGCGAGCGCCGCGAAGAAGACCGCGGCGGGGGCACGGTCGGGTTCGGCCGGAGGGGCTGGAGACGACGGCGAGTGAGCCTCGCGGAGTGAGGCGAGGCTGAGACGCGGTGAGGGCCGGGTGGCGAAGACGCTGCCCGGCCCTTGGCGTGTGTGGCGGCAGGGAGGGGGGTGGGGCCGGGGCCGGGGCCGGGGGGTGCGGGCGGTCGGTGAACGGTTGTGCGCGAATCTCGGTGCACGAGTGTGCGCCGAGCCAGGTGGACGACTGTGCGCGCATTTCGGTGCACGATTGTGTGCCTGCTTCGGTGCGCAGCCGTGCACCTGCCTGCCTCGTGGACGTTCGTCGCTCGCCGAGGCGTGGTCCGTGCCGAGGCACGACCCGTGTCGAGTTCTGAAGACGGTTGTTTGCCCGCGGCGGAGTGGGTACGGGCACGGCGCAGGGCTGATCGCGACCCCGCTCAGCCGAAGCCGACCGAGCGCGCAACCCGGCCGAAGCCGACCGACCTCGGAACCCGGCCGAAGCCAGCGCAAGCCGGCCGAACCCGGCCGGGCGCGGCCGCACCCGGCCGGGCGCGGAAGGAGAAGAAGGAGTGCAGGTGAGGGGACGTATGTTCGGGCGCGGCCACGGAATGTCCGATCCGGCCGATAGGCTGGCCGAATGATGCGAGCCGAGCAGGAGGCGGACGCCGCCCGGACCTCAGACAACTCGACGTCAGGCAGCGCGACCTCGCAGAGCACGACCTCGGACAGCGCCCTGGTCGCGGACTCCCGCGAGCGCGCCGTCCGCGCGTTGCTGCGCTCGCAGCCCCTCAAGCGGCTGTGGAGCGCCCAGCTCGTGGGGGGTGTCGGCGACGCCCTCGGGCTGCTCGTGCTCGTCGTCCTCGTGCTCCAGTCGGCCGTGCTCCAGGACTCCTTCGGCGGCGGCTACCGCGGCGCGGCCCTCGCGGTCGCGGCCGTCGTCGGCGCCCGCCTCGTCGCCACGCTGCTCTTCGGCGCCGTCCTGCTCGGCCCGCTCACCGCCCTCACCGCCCCCGAGGGCCCACTCGACCGGCGCTGGACCATGACCGGTGCCGACGGTGTGCGGGTGGCGCTGCTCATCGTGGCCCCGCTGTGGATCGACTGGACCCCGGACAACGCGCTCGCGCTCCTCCTCGTCACCGTGTTCGTCGCCGGTCTCGCGGAGCGGCTGTGGACGGTGTGCCGCGAGAGCGCCGCACCCGCGCTGCTGCCCGCGCCACCGGTCGAGGGCGACGCGGTGCGCCCGCTCCCCGACCACCTGCGCGCCCTGCGCACGCTGTCGGTGCGGACGAACTTCCTCGCGATCCCCGCGGCGGCGCTCACCCTCGTCGCCGTCACGCTCGTGGGCAACCTGCTCGGCGCGGGCCTCGACTGGTTCGCGCTGCACCAGGCCGCGCTCGCCTCGTACGTCGCCGCGGGTCTCTTCGCCGCCTCGCTCTCCGTGGTCTCCGCGCTCGAACTGCCCGGCGGCCGTACGCCGCGCCCGCGCTCCCCGCTGGAGGGCCTGCGCCGGCCGCGTACCGCCGGGGCGGAGGACGGCGGCGCGCGCG
>NZ_JAAGLR010000786.1 GCF_010548245.1 Streptomyces sp. SID11385 | reverse complement strand
CTGCTCGCGCCCGCGCGGCTCCTCGGCGACCGGCTCGCGCGGCACCTCCGGCGCCACGGACGACGGGGAGGAGGCGGACGGCTGCTGCCGCGAGGCCGGGCGGATCTCGGTCCTGGGCGCGGCGAAGGCGCGGACGTCGACCGATCCGGTCGGCTCCGCCTCGCCCGCGAGGGCCTGCGCCGGTTCACCCGGGGCGCGTTCCCGCAGCTCCTTGGCGTAACGGCGCTCCATTCCCGCGCGTCCGGACAGCAACCGGATGGCGGTACTGAAACGTTCCGTCGGACGCGCCTCGTTCAGCTCGTCCTGCCTGCGGAGCCACATGGGCACCAGGTAGGCCGCCCAGGCCCCGACGATGACTGCGTAAATGAGGCCACTGCTGCTCACCTCTCACACGGTAGAGGGGTTTTCGCCGGGCGATCCGCCAATTGAGTCGGTGTGTCGCACGAACCTACTGATAACACAGGCATTTTGAGGGACGATCTGATCAGCAGAAAGGCATGAATGGTATGTAAGGATCAGATCACCCTTCCATTCGAATACTTTTTCGAATTACGAGGAGGGGCTTTTCCAATCCCCCGGTGAGCTGCGCCGGGACCGCCATCGCGTCAGCATCCCGTGCGGTACCTCCTCCGCCGTCAGGGCGAAGACGAGGTGGTCGCGCCAGCCGCCGTCGATGTGCAGATAACGCGGGCGCAGGCCCTCTTCGCGAAAGCCGAGTTTCTCCACGACGCGCCGGCTCGGGCCGTTCTCGGGGCGGATGCAGACCTCGATGCGGTGCAGGCCCATCCGGAAGAAACAGTGGTCGACCGCGAGCGCCACCGCGGTCGGCATGACGCCCCGTCCGGCGATGTCCTGGTCGACCCAGTACCCGATGTGCGCCGAGCACATCGAGCCCCAGGTGATCCCGGCGACCGTCAACTGGCCGACCATGCGCCCCTGGTACTCGATGACGAAGGGCAGCATGCGGCCCGCCTTCGCCTCCGTGCGCAGGTGGCGGACCATCTGCCGGTAGGTCGGGCGGTGTGTGATGGGGCCCGAGGGGGTCGGCGGCGGGATCGTCGCCTCCCAGGGGCGCAGCCAGTCGCGATTGCGCCGGTTGACCTCGCGCCAGGCGCTCTGGTCCCGCTGTCTTATCGGGCGCAGGGTCACGTCGCCCTCCGTCAGCACGACGGGCCACGTGGACAGATACCCGTTCAGCTCGGGCTCCCGGCGGTCTCGGCGGAGCCGGACGTGCCCGGTTCCGGGTGGGTGCCGGCCCCTGTCCGCGCGGGTGCCGGGCGATGGTCGCCGCCGTGGATCTGGTCGACGGCGTGCGGCAGCCAGCGCTCCAGGACGGCGAGTCCGTCGCGGACCCCGCCCGTGGAGCCCGGCAGGTTCACGACGAGCGTGGTGCCCGCGACGCCGGCGAGTCCGCGCGAGAGCGCGGCGCTCGGGACCGCCCCGAGCCCCTCGGCGCGGATCGCCTCGGCGACGCCCGGGATCTCGCGGTCCAGGACGGCGCGCGTCGCCTCGGGGGTGAGGTCGGTGGGCGTGAGCCCGGTGCCGCCCGTCGTCACGACGACGCCGTAACCGGCCGCGACCGCGGCCCGCAACGCGGCCTCCACGGGCGCCCCGTCCGGCACGACCTGCGGCCCCTCGGTCGCGAAGCCCCAGCTCCGCAGCGCCTCGGCGATCAGCGGCCCGCCCCGGTCCGGGTAGACCCCGGCGGCGGCCCGGTTCGACGCGGTCACGACGAGGGCGGTACGGGGGCCGAGCGGCGTACGGGGTGCGGCCTCGCGGTCCCCGGGGCTCGCGCCCGTGGCGGCGGACGCGCTGTCGCGGTGCCAGTCGCCGGACTTGCCGCCCGTCTTCGTCTCGACGCGGATGTCGGTGATGGTCGCGGCCTTGTCGACGGCCTTGACCATGTCGACGACCGTGAGGGCCGCGACCGAGACGGCGGTCAGGGCCTCCATCTCGACACCCGTGCGGTCGGTCGTGCGGACCGTAGCGGTGATCGCGACGGCCTCGTCGGTGACCTCCAGGTCCACGGTCACGCCGGAGAGCGCGAGGGGGTGGCACAGCGGGACGAGGTCCGGGGTGCGTTTGGCGCCCATGATGCCCGCGATGCGGGCGGTGGCGAGGGCGTCGCCCTTCGGCAGGCCCTCGCCCCGCAGCAGGGCGACGACCTCGGGGGTGACGAGGACGCGGCCGGTGGCGCGGGCGGTGCGGGCGGTGACGTCCTTGCGGGTCACGTCGACCATGCGGGCCGCGCCCGAGGAGTCGAGGTGCGTGAGCCCGCCGGGCGGCGGGTCCGCGGGCTCGGGGGCGGCGGCGGGCGTGGCGGTCATGAGGCGAAAGTGCTCCCGTCGAGGGCTCGCGGGCGTCCCGCGCGGGCCGGTGTCGGGCAGCCACGGTACTCGCCCGAGCCCGGTGGAATCAGGGCAGCACCGGTCCCGGGGCGCCCCACGCGCCGCGCGGAGCCGCCCCGTACCGGAGCCGTTCAGCCGAGCAGGACGACCTCCACTTCCTCGCCCGGCTCCACCGAGGTGCGCTCCTCGGGCACGACGAGGAGGGCGTCCGCCCGCGCGAGAGCGCCGACCAGGTGCGAGGAGGCGCCGCCGACGGGGGTGACGCGGCCGTCCGCGTGGCGGGCGCGCAGGTACTGGCGGCGGCCCGCGGGGGAGGTGAGGGCCTTGGGCGCGTCGACGAGGGCGCGGACGGTGGGGCGGTGCAGGTCCGTGAAGCCCGCGAGGGCGCGGATCGCCGGGCGGACGAACAGCTCGAAGGACACGTACGCGGAGACCGGGTTGCCCGGGAGGGCGAGGACGGGCGTCGCGTCGCGGCCGATCGTGCCGAAGCCCTGGGGCTTGCCGGGCTGCATCGCGAGCTTGCGGAAGGCGACACCGCGGGGCGGCTCGGCGGCGCGGGCGTTCCCGGCCGTGGCTGCGCCCTCCCCCGCGTCCGCGCCCCCGTCCTCTCCTTCGGCGGAGGGCTCCGGCAGCCCCGTCCAGTCGGTCAGGGCCTCCTTCACCACGTCGTAGGCGCCCACGCTCACGCCGCCCGAGGTCACGACGAGGTCGGCGCGGATGAGCTGGTCCTCGATCGTGGCGCGCAGGGTCTCGGCGTCGTCCCCGATGGCGCCGACGCGGAAGGCGAGCGCGCCCGCGTCGCGGGCCGCCGCGGTGAGGGTGAAGCTGTTGGAGTCGTGGATCTGGCCCGGGGCCAGCGACTCGCCCGGCTGGACGAGTTCGCTGCCGGTGGCGAGGACGACGACGCGGGGGCGGGGCCGTACGCGGACGGTGTCGCGGCCCATCGCGGCGAGCAGGCCGAGCTGGGGCGGGCCGAGCACGGTGCCCGCCGCGAGCGCGAGGTCGCCCTCGCGCACGTCGCCGCCCGCCTCGCGTACATGGGCGCCGGGTTCGGCGGGGCGGAAGACGCGGACCGTGCCCGAGGCGCCCTCCGGGGCGGTGCTGTGCGGGGTCATGCGGTCGACGGGGCCGCCGCCGAGGCCGCCGTCGGTCCACTCGACGGGCACGACGGTGTCCGCGCCCTCGGGCAGCGGGGCGCCGGTCATGATGCGGACCGCCTCGCCCTCGCCCGCGGCGGGCGGGGCGAGGAGCCCCGCGGAGATGTCCCCGACGACCCGCAGCGCGGCGGGCGTCTCCTCGGTGGCACCCGCGAGATCGGCCGCCCTGACCGCGTACCCGTCCATGGAGCTGTTGGCGAAGGGGGGCAGCGAGAGAGGCACCGTCACGTCCTCGACGAGGACGCAGCCCTGGGCGTCGAGGAGCTGGAGCTCGATCGGCTCCAGCGGGCGCACCGTGGCCAGGATGTCGTCCAGGTGCGCGGTCACCGGCCAGGTGCCCCCGGGGCCCTGGGGCTGCGTCGTCGTGCTCACTGCGGCTGCATCTCCTCGTCGACGTAACTGCGGAGCCAGGCGCGGAAGTCCGGGCCCAGATCCTCACGTTCGCACGCGAGCCGGACGATGGCGCGCAGGTAGTCGCCGCGGTCGCCGGTGTCGTACCGGCGGCCTCGGAAGACGACGCCGTGCACCGGGCCGCCCGCGTTCTCGTCCTCGGCGAGGTGCTGGAGCGCGTCGGTGAGCTGGATCTCGCCGCCGCGTCCCGGCTCGGTCTTGCGCAGTATGTCGAAGATGCGCGGGTCGAGGACGTAGCGGCCGATGATCGCGTAGTTGCTGGGCGCGTCGGCCGGGTTGGGCTTCTCGACGAGCCCGGTGATGCGCACGACGTCGTCGTCGGCCGTCGTCTCGACCGCGGCGCTGCCGTAGAGGTGGATCTGCTCGGGCGGGACCTCCATCAGCGCGACGACGCTGCCGCCCTCGCGGGCCTGGACCTCGATCATCCGGGCGAGGAGCGGGTCGCGCGGGTCGATGAGGTCGTCGCCGAGGAGTACGGCGAAGGCTTCGTGGCCCACGTGCGGCGCCGCGCAGAGCACGGCGTGCCCGAGGCCCTTGGGGTCGCCCTGGCGCACGTAGTGGATGTCCGCGAGGTCGGTGGACTCCTGCACGGTGGCGAGGCGGTCGCCGTCGCCCTTGCGGCGCAGCGCCTCCTCCAGCTCGTAGTTCCGGTCGAAGTGGTCCTCGACCGGGCGCTTGTTGCGGCCTGTCACCATGAGGACGTCGTTCAGACCCGCGGAGACGGCCTCCTCCACGACGTACTGGATCGCGGGCTTGTCCACGACCGGCAGCATTTCCTTCGGAGTGGCCTTGGTCGCCGGGAGGAACCTGGTGCCGAGGCCGGCGGCGGGGATCACGACCTTCGTGATCCGGGAGTGTGCGGAAGTCATGACGTCACCATAGCCAGGGCTTTGCCATCGCCCGAGAAGTTGTCCACAGGTAGCGGTCATATTGACTGATATGACGTAATAAGGAGCGCGCATTGAGCCCAACGCCGGGTGCGTCGAGCGAGGCGAAGGAGGCGAAGAGGGCCCTGCGGCGCTCCTTGCTGACAGCGCGAAGGGCCAGGCCGGCCGCGGAGGTGCGTCGTCTGGGGCCCGTGTTCGCCGAGGTCGCCGCGCGACTCCCCGAGCTGGACGCGGTACGGACCGTCGCGGCGTACGTGTCGGTCGGCGGCGAGCCGGACACCGCGCCGCTCGTCGAGCGGTGGCACGCGCGCGGCGTACGGGTCCTGCTGCCGGTGCTGCTGCCCGACGACGACCTTGACTGGGCCGTCTACGAGGGCCCCGGCTCGCTGCGCGACGTCCGGCGCGCGGGCCGGATGACGCTGCGCGAGCCCGCCGGGCCCCGGCTCGGGCCCGGCGCGGTCACCCGGGCGGGGGCCGTGCTGCTG
>NZ_JAAGLR010000753.1 GCF_010548245.1 Streptomyces sp. SID11385 | reverse complement strand
GAGCGCCGCGCGCCGCCGGGTCCGCCGCCGGGCGGCCTCCGCCGGGTCCAGGACGGGGACCGCGTCGAGGAGGCGGCGCGTGTACGGGTCGGCGGGGCTCGCGTAGACGCGGTCCACCGGGCCCTCCTCGACGAGCCGTCCCGCGCGCAGGACGAGCACGCGCGCGCTGACCTGGCGGACGACCGCGAGGTCATGGGCGACGAAGACGAGGGCGAGGCCCAGTTCCTGGCGCAACTCGTCCAGCAACGCGACGACTTGGTCCTGGGTCGTGACGTCGAGCGCCGAGACCGCCTCGTCGGCGAGGAGGACGGCGGGTTCGGGCGCGAGGGCGCGGGCGATGCCGACGCGCTGGCGCTGGCCGCCGCTGAACTCGTGCGGGTAGCGGTCGTAGTGGGCCGGGTCGAGCCCCACGCGGGTGAGGAGCGCGTCGACGCGGGCGCGGACGGCGCCCTCGTCGCGGTCGCCCCGCGCGCGCAGCGGGTCGGCGATCGATTCGCCCACGCTGCGGCGCGGGTTGAGCGAGGAGGCGGGGTCCTGGAAGACCATCTGCACGGCGGGCCGCCGCCCTTCGCGGGCCGCCGCGGCGCCTCCGTACGTCACCGTGCCCGCGCTCGGTTCGAGGAGTCCGACGAGCATGCGCCCGAGCGTCGTCTTGCCGCTGCCGCTCTCGCCGACGATGCCGATGCTGTCGCCGGGCCGCACGGTGAGCGAGACCCCTTCGAGCGCGGTCACGGCGCGCCGTCCCCGCCCGTACACCTTCGTCAAGTCCCGCGCGGTGACGAGTGGTTCGCCGTCCAGTCCGAGGTCGCGGGCGGGCGGTCCGTCGAGCAGCGGGACGGCGCCGAGCAGGGCGCGCGTGTACGGCGCGCGCGGTGCGCCCAGTACGTCGCGCACCGGCCCGCGCTCCTCGACGCGCCCCTGCTTCATGACCAGGACGTCGTCCACGCTGCCCGCCGCCACCCCGACGTCGTGCGTGACGAGGACGAGGGCGAGCCCTTCCTCGGTGCGCAACTCGTGGAGCAGGTCGAGGATCTGGGCCTGCACGGTGACGTCGAGCGCGGTCGTGGGCTCGTCGGCGACGAGGAGCTTCGGCTCACAGGCGAGCGCCATGGCGATGAGGGCGCGCTGGCGCATCCCGCCGCTGAACTCGTGCGGCCTGGAGCGGGCGCGGCGGGCGGCGTCGGGGATGCCGACGCGGTCGAGCACCTCGACGGCGCGCGCCCGGGCGGCCCGCCGCGAGGCGCCGCTGTGCAGCCGGTGCACCTCGGCGATCTGCGCGCCGATCGCGTGGTACGGGTCGAGCGAGGACAGGGGGTCCTGGAAGACCATCGCGACGGTGCCGCCGCGCAGTCTCCTCAACTCCCGCTCGGAGGCGGTGAGTACGTCGGTCCCGGCGAGGCGCACGCTGCCGCCGACCTCGGCGCCCGTACCGCGGTGCAGGTCGAGGAGGGCGTACGCGGTCGCGGACTTGCCGGACCCGGACTCGCCCACGATGCCGAGCGCCTGACCGGCGCGGAGCTCGAAGGAGACGTGGTCGACGGCGCGCAGTGATCCGAAGTCGACGGTGAGGTCGCGGACGTCGAGCAGGAGTTCACCGGAAACGGTCATGCGAGGGTCACCCGTCGGTCGGCCACCACGTACAGGACGTCCGCGACGGCGTTGGCCAGGACTACGAAGAAGCCGATCACCAGGACGGCGCCGACGACGACCGGCAGGTCGGAGACCCGGACGGCCTCGACGAGCGCGCGGCCGAGCCCGGGGATGCCGAAGAGGGATTCGGTGAGGGTCGCGCCGCCGAACATCGTGCCGACGTCGAGGGCGCTCAGCGCGATGACGGGCGCGAGCGCGCCGCGCAGCGCGTGCCGCACGACGAGGGAGCGCTCGCTGACGCCGTAGGCGCGGAAGGTGCGCACGTGGTCCTCGGCGAGGGTCTCCAGCATGGCGCCGCGGGTGAGGCGCGTGTACTTCGCGGACTCGATGAGCGCGAGCGAGAACCAGGGCAGCACGAGGTTCCACGCCCACTGCTCGGGGTCCTGCGCGAAGGGCACGTACGTCGGGAAGGGCAGCCACTGGAGCGTCGAGCAGAAGAGGATGATGAGCACGAGCCCGATGACGAAGACGGGCGTCGCGAACCCGGCGAGCGTGATGCCGGTGAGAATGCGCTCGGTGGGCCGCCCGCGCCGCCAGGCGGAGAGAATCCCCGTGCCGACGCCGAGAACCAGCCACAGCACGAAGGCACCGACGACGAGCGAGCCCGAGACGGGCAGCTTGTTCGCGATGAGCGTCGTGACGGGCTGTCCGCTGCGGTAGGACATGCCGAGGCAGGGCGCGCCGCAGTGCTCGCTGCCGGTCCCCGTCGAGTAGTCGCGGCCGGCGAAGATCCCCTGGAGGAAGTGCCAGTACTGCGCCCAGACGGGGTCGCCGAGCCCGAGCCTGTCGTGCACCTGCGCGACCTGGGCGGGCGAGCAGCGGGGGCCGCAGATGGTCTGCGCGACGTTGCCGGGGATGACGTAGAACATCGCGTAGACGAGGGCGGAGAGCAGGAGCAGCACGAGCACCGCGCCCGCGAACCGCCGGATCAGGAACCGGGTCATCGGGCGTCACCTTCGTCGTCGCGCGGGGCGGAGGGCGCCGCGTCGCGCGGGGCGGGAGCGTCGTCGCGCGGGGCGGGTACGGGGGCGGCTTTGCCGGTACGGGCATCGGCCGCGCTCTCCGTACGGGTCCCCCGCACCCGCTCGCGCAGCTTCCGCGTCCCCACCGCGAGCCGCGACTGCGCGCGCGGGTCGAGCGCCGCGCGCACGCCCTCGCCGAAGACCGTGAGTGAGAGGACGGTGAGGAAGAGCAGCCCGGCGGGGAGCAGCAGGTAGGTCGGCGCGGCCTGGTACCACGTGTTGGCGTCGGTGATCATCTGCCCCCACGAGGGGGTCGGCGGGACGATGCCGACGCCGAGGAAGGAGAGCGCGGCCTCGGTGCCGATGTTGCCGGGGACGAGCAGCGCGGTGTACGAGATGACGGGCGCGGCGAGCGAGGGCATCAGCTCGCGGCGCGCGATGCGCCACGTGCCCCAGCCGCTCAGGCGCGCGGCGGCGACGTAGTCGAGGGCGGCGAGGGACTTGGCCTGCGCGCGGACGAGGCGCGAGGTCCCGGTCCAGCCGATGAGCCCCATGATGAGCGCGAGCAGCACGGCGCGCGGCAGGAAGTCCGGCGCGACGGCGAGGAGCGCGAGCGCCAGGATGTTCATGGGGAGGGCGACGGCGATGTCGGTGACGCGGCTGATGAGCTGGTCGACGAGCTTGTTGCCGAGGGCCGCGGCGAGGCCGAGGCCGACGCCGAGAACGACCTGGATCGCGGTCGCGGCGAAGGCGATGCCGAGCGAGACGCGGGCGCCGTAGACGAGGCGCGCGAAGAGGTCGCGCCCGGTCTGCGGTTCCACGCCGAGCCAGTGGCTGCCGCTCATGCCGCCGAAGGAGCCGATCGGGACGCCGCCGGTCGCGGAGTCGACGAGCGAGGGGTGGTACGTCGTCGGGTCCTGGCCCTCCAGCGCGGCGAGCAGCGGCGCGAAGACGGCGACGAGGACGAGGAGGACGACGACACAGGCGGCGACGAGCGCGGCGCGTCGGGCGCGCAGGCGGCGCCAGAAGGCGCGGGCCCCGGGCGCGGGCCCGGCGGGGACCCCGCCGCCACCGGCGGTGAGGAGGGCTTCGGACATGGTGAGGGCAACCGCCGTGTGGGAGGGGGTGGAGGCAGGGGGACGTACGGGGCCGGGCAGGCGCGCGGGCGGGGACGGGCACGCGGGCCGGGGAGGTACGTGGTCGGGCGCCCCGGCCCCGTACCCCTCCGCCCGGGGCGCTACTTGACCGCGACCTGCGAGATGTCGAGCACGCCGGTCCAGTCGCTGATCACGACGTTCTTGACGGCGGTGCCGACGAGCCGCTTGTAGACGGGGTGGAAGAGCGGCACGTTGAGGGCCTTCGCGCCGATCTTCTTGTCGAGCGCGCCCCAGCGCCGCGCGGCCTCGTCGAGATCGGTGACCTTGTTGATCTCGTCGATCTCCTTGTTGACCGAGGGATCGTCCAGGCGGCTGGCGTTGAAGTTGTAGCCGTTCTCGACGATCTGGCGGCCGTCGTAGATCGGGCCGAGGAAGGGGCCGCCGGAGGGCCAGTCCGCGCCCCAGCCCGCGAGGAAGGCGCCGGGCTCGGTCTTGACGCTGTAGACGGTGTCGCTGTAGTCGCTCGGGTCGAGGCCCTTGAGCTCGACCTTGATGCCCGCCTTGGCCAGGGCGTCCTGGAGGGCGGTCGCGACCTCGGGGCTCGTCGCGAAGTTCTTCGCGTTGCTGTGGTAGAGCGTGATCGTGAGGCCCTTGGCGTAACCGGCCTCCTTCAGCAGCTTCTTGGCCTGTTCCGGGTTGCCGCTCTCCCCGGCCGGGAACGGGTCGTACTTCGTGTAGCCGAAGGACTTCTGGTCGGGCAGGAAGGTCGTGGCGGGCTCGGCGAGCGCGGAGCCGCCGGCCGCGTTGACGACGGAGGCGCGGTTGACGGCGTAGGCGATCGCCTCGCGGACCTTCGGGTTGTCGAAGGGCTTCACCTTCGGGTTGAAGGCGAGGTAGTTGGTGTAGCCGAAGTGGCCGGTGCCGACGCGCGAGGCGAGCTTCTTGTCCCCGGTCACCTTGGCGAGTTCGGCCGGGCCGAGGTTGGTGTCGGTCGTGATCGCGGCGGCGTCCTTGCCGACACTGGCCGAAAGTCGCTGGTTGATGACGGCGGAGTCGAGCCCGGAGCGGACGTCGATCTTGTCCGGGTACGCCTTGCGCTGGTCGTCGGTCGTGGCGGACCAGTGGGGGTTGCGCGCCAGCGTGATGCGCTCGCCGTCGTTCTCGTTCGAGACGACCTTGTACGGGCCCGAGGAGACCGGGTGGCTCTCGTACTTCGTGCCGGTGTCCTTCTTCTTCGGCACGGGCGCGAACTGCGTCTGCGTGGCGAGGAAGGGGAACTCGCCCTCGGGCTTGTTCAGGTGGAAGACGATCGTGAGGTCGTCCGGGGTCTCGATCGAGTCGAGGCCCTTGCCCTTGTCCTCGTACGGCCCCTGGTAGTCGGCGCCGCCGATGAGCCAGTCGCGCAAGTACGGGGCACCACCGGAGAGTTCACCGGCGAAGGAGCGCTCGATGCCGTACTTGATGTCGGCGCTCGTGATGGGCGAGCCGTCCTCGTACGTGAGGCCCTTCTTGAGGTGGTACGTCCACACCGTGGCGTTCTTGCTCGGCGTCCCGGTGTCCGTCGCGAGGTCGGGCACGACCTTCGATCCGGCGGCGCCGTTCTCGCGGGCGCGCGTGGTGAGGGTGCGGAAGACGAGCGAGGGGATGTTGCCGCCGCCGGAGGTGTAGAGCCTGGCGGGGTCGAAGTCGGTGGTGGGCTCCGCGTTGAGGACGGTGAGGGTGCCGCCCTTGTGCGGGGCGCCGCTCGCCCCCGTACCGCCGCTCTTGGCGGAGCCGGAGGAGGCGGAGCCGCTGTCGTCGGGGCCGCAGGCGGCGAGGCCCCCGGCGAGGACGAGGCTCACGACGAGCGCGGCGCTCCCGCGCGCGGTGACGGATCTGCGGGCGGAGCCGGGCAGGGGGGAACGGGACATGCGGATTCCTTGGACGAGCGGCACGCACGACGGGCCGGAGTGGGGGCGCTCCGGGGGTACGGGGAAGGCGCGCGTCCTGGAACAGGGCAGGGCGACAGGGGTGCGACCCGGAGCGTTGCGAGAGCAGCCGACGCGGGGCCGGGGAAGAGGCCGGCGGGCGTCGGGGGAACGCGGGGTCAGAGACAGATGATGTCGGCCACGCACAGCGCGGTGACACCGATGAGCACGAGCTCAAAGGCGTACTGCGGCGCGATGCGGGCGTTCGACATGCGCAAAAATATGATCGATACACGGACGGGTGTCAAAGCGAGACCGGTCACATCCGGACCCCGACCGGTCTCGCGGGCGGCCTGCCGACCCGTCAGCTCCTGGGAAAAGGCCAGGGGTTGGGCAGGCAGGTGATGCCGTCGTGATCGAGGAATTTCGTCTGCTGCTGCATGACGGGCGCGAGCTGTCCGTTCCGGGTGCAGCTCTCGTGGTTGTGCCCCAGCCGGTGGCCGACCTCGTGGTTGATGAGCATCTGCCGGTACGGGTGGATCGCGTCGCCGTACGTCGTCGAACCCTGCGCCCAGCGGTAGGCGTTGATCATGACGCGCGGGGTCGCCGCCGAGTCGCAGGAGACGTTGTCGACGCTCGTGTCGAGCCCCGACTTGGCGCACCACACGTGGGTCGTGCCGGGGCTCGCGAGGGTCACCACGAAATCGGGCTGCCCCTCGGAGATCCGCTGGAAGGCGCGCTGCCCCTGGTGGGCCCAGCTCCGGTCGTCGTTGAGGGTCTTCTGCACGGCGTCGGCGAAGAGCTGCCCGTCGAGCCCGAGCCCGTCCTCGACGTCGACGCGGTAGCTCAGCAGTTGCACGCCCTGGCGCGGGGCCCGCGCGCTGCCGGGGACGGCCGTGAAGGTCCCGGGTCCCTTGGCGTCGGCGGCGAGCGGGTACGTACGGCCCATGAGTTCGTCGTACGTGGGCGGGGCCGCGGGACGCTCGCTCGGCACGGAGCGCTTGGCGTCCACGGAGGGCGGCGCGGCCTGCGCCTTCGCGTCGAGCGTCGTCGCGCCGCCGGGGTGCTGCCCGGAGACGGCGACGGCGAGGCCGAGCGTGAGGGCGGCGGCGCAGGCCCCGACGAGGAGCCGGCCCC
>NZ_JAAGLR010000722.1 GCF_010548245.1 Streptomyces sp. SID11385 | reverse complement strand
GCTCCCGACCCCGGTGAGCCCGGCCGGTTCCGTGTCCTCGGGGACGACGGCGTAGACGTACAGGCCGGGTGTGCTCACGCGGCCTCACTCCTGCGGCGGCGCGCGGTGCCGGCCGGGCGGCGGCGGGCGCGGGCGGGCTCGCGCTCGTCCTCGCGGTCCTCCGCGTCCTCGTCCCCGTCCATGCCGAGCGTGTCCTTGACCTTGTCGCCGACCGAGTGGATCGCGCGCTTCGCCCCGGCGCCCGCGAGCCCCGCCGTGCCCCCGGAGAACAGCTCGGGGACGGTCCGGCTGGACGGGTCGTTCGACAGGTCGACCCTGTTGCACGCCTCGGCGAAGCGCAGGTACGTGTCGACGGAGGCGACGACGACGCGCGCGTCGATCTTCAGGATCTCGATGCCGACGAGCGACACGCGCACGAAGATGTCGATGACCATGCCGCGGTCGAGGATGAGTTCGAGGACGTCGTAGAGGGTGCCCGCGCGCGGTGCGCACAGGAGGGCGCCGGGCTCGGCGTACTCGGTCTGGATCGTCATGGCAGGACGTGCTCCTAGGTCGGTGTGGCAGTGGCCCCCGTCCGGTGCGGCCCGGGCGGTCCGGCTCAGCCGTCGGCCCAGCCCCGGCGGAAGCGCCGGAGTCTGCGGTACTCGACGAGGCGGCCCTCCTCGTCGAGCGTCATCTCGTACGTGGCGAGCAGGCTCGTCGTGTCCGGGATGCGGAGCACCTCGACCACGTCGACCTCGACCCGCCACCCGGCCTCGCCCCGCCGCACCGCCGAGACGCCCTCGGCCTCGTGGCCGATGAGCGCCGCCAGCTCCTCGGCGGCCTCGGTGGCGATCTCGCGCAGCCGGGAGGCCGCGGGGGCCTTCGCCGGGGCGCGGCCGGCCGTGCTCTTCCGCGCGTCCCTCGGCGGGCTCTTCGCCCCGCTCTTGGCCGTGCTCTTGGCCGTGCCCTTGGCCGTGCTCCTGGTCGTGCTCTTCGGCCGGGACGTGCCCGTGGCCGCCTTCGGCCGGGTGCTTCCCGTGCTCTTCGTGCCACCACTCCGGGTAGCTCTGCGTGTACCGCGCGCTTCCGCCATGGGGCCACGTTCCGTCATCCCCGTGCCTGCGCGCGCGGTGGAGGGAGCCATCCGGGTCGTGCGCCCGGCCGGACGGTGTGTCCGGTCCGACACGCCGGGGCCGGGACCCGAGCGGCCCCCGGGCACCGCCTCCCGGCTCCGACCCAGTAGCCTCGGGTGTCGTGGACACGGGTACGGGCGAGGCACGCGACGGCGAGGTCGTGTGCGCGGTGCGTGGGCTGGTCAAGACGTATCCGGCCCTGCGCGGGCGGCGCGGCCAGCCCCCCGCCCCGGCCGTGCGGGCCACCGACGGGGTCGACCTCGATGTGCGGCGCGGCGAGATCTTCGGCCTCCTCGGTCCCAACGGGGCCGGGAAGTCCACGCTGGTGCGGCAGCTCACCGGGCTCATGCGCCCTGACGCGGGCTCCATCCACCTCCTCGGCCACGACCTCGTGCGCCACCCCGAGCGCGCCGCGCGCCTGCTCGCCTACCTCGGGCAGGAGTCGACCGCGCTCGACGAGCTGACCGTCTCCCTCGCCGTCGAGACGACGGGCCGGCTGCGCGGCATGGACGCCGCGGCGGTACGCACCGCCCGCGAGGCGATCCTCGACGAACTCGGCCTCACCGCGCTCGCCGGCCGCCCGCTCAAGAAGCTCTCCGGCGGCCAGCGCCGCCTCGCCTGCTTCGCCGCCGCCCTCGTCGGCGACCGCTCCGTCCTCGTCCTCGACGAGCCCACCACCGGCATGGACCCCGTCGCGCGCCGCGCCGTGTGGGCCGCCGTGGACCGGCGCCGCGAGGAGCAGGGCGTCACCGTCCTGCTCGTCACCCACAACGTCATCGAGGCCGAGACCGTGCTCGACCGGGTCGCCGTGCTCGAAGCGGGCCGCATCATCGCCTGCGACACGCCCTCCGGGCTCAAGTCCCGCGTCGCCCACGAGGTCAGGCTCGACCTCGTCTGGCGCGAGCGGGCGCCCCTCGACGTACCGGAGGTCGCGGCGCTGCGGGCGTCCGCGACCGAGTCCGGGCGGCGCTGGACGCTGCGGCTCGCCCCCGACGAGGCCCGCGCGGCCGTCTCCGCCGTGACCGGCGGCGCCGCCTTCCTCGCGCTCGACGACTTCACCCTCACGACCCCCAGCCTCGAAGACGTCTACCTCTCCCTCGGCGGAAGCACGAAGGGGCTGGTCAAGGCGTGAACCCGCGCAGCGGCAGGCCGGTGGGCACCAGCCCAGCGAAAGCGAACAGGAGCACCCGGACCGTGACAGCCGTACCGGTGAACCTCGTGGACCCTGTCGAGCACGCGGACGGCCGCCGATGAGCGCCGCCCCGATCGAGGTGACCGCCACCGTGCGCACTCCAGGACCCCGCCGCGAGAGCGCGCCCGTCACCGCGCCCGCGCCGCTCGCGCCGCGGGCCCGGCTGCTGCCCGCGCTCGGCGCCGTCTACCGCGCCCAGCTCTCGCGGGCCCGCGTGGCCCGCATCCCGCTGCTCTTCGTCGCGACGTTCCAGTCCGTCGGCATCATGATCCTCATGCGCGGGGTCGTCGACGGCGGCGACGAGGCCCGCGCGGTCGTCGCCGGCTCGGCCGTCCTCGTCGTCGCCTTCGTCGCCCTCAACCTCCTCGCCCAGTACTTCGGCCAGCTCCGCGCCACCGGGGGGCTCGACCACTACGCGACCCTCCCGGTGCCGCCCGCGGCCGTCGTGCTCGGCGCGGCGGCGGCGTACGCCTCCTTCACGGCGCCCGGCACCCTCGTGACCGCGCTCATCGGCTGCGGGCTCTTCGGCCTGCCGGTCACGCACGTGTGGATTCTCCTCGCGGTCGTCCCGCTCGCCGGGGCGGCGCTCGCCGGGCTCGGCGCCGCGTTCGGGCTGCTCGCGCCGCGCCCCGAACTCGCCACGCTCCTCGGCCAGCTCGGCATGTCCGCCGCGCTGCTCCTCGGCGTCCTGCCCGCCGACCACCTGCCCGAGCCGATCCAGTGGTGCCGCGACCTGCTCCCCTCGACGTACGGCGTCGAAGCCTTCGCCAGGACCTTCACGGCGCACCCCGACTGGCTCGCGGTCCTCGGCGACCTCGGGGTCTGCGCGGGCGTCGGGGTCGTCTCGCTCGCGGTGGCGACGTGGGCGTACCGGCGCGCGGCGGTCGCGGGCCCGCGCTGAAACCGCCGCACCCCCGCCGAACACCGCCGCACCCCCGCTGAAAGACCGCTGCACCCGCCGCGCGCCGCACAGGCCGTCCACAGCGTGCCCCGCACGGCACCCCTCGAACGGCCGTCCCGGGGCGCGTTTGGCACGATGGGCCGGTGAGCGCTCCCCAGACACCGCCCCCGGCCCCGTACGACCCCGCGCAACAGGCCCCCGAGAGCGGGGGAGCGCAGGTGCGGCGCGGCGTTCTGCTCGCCCTCGCGCTCGTCGTGCTCGGGCTCGCCTTCGGGGCGCTGTGGCTCTGGCTCGCGCCGCGCGTGCCGCTGATCGCGGACGGCAAGGCCGTGTACCTCAAGGACAGCGAGGGCGAGCAGCCCATCGGCGCGGACGGCACGTTCGCCCTGATCGGCCTCGGGTTCGGCATCCTCACCGGCCTGGCCGTCTTCCTGTGGCGCCGCGCGGGCGGCGCCGCGCTGGTCCTCGGCATGGCGGCGGGCGCGCTGCTCGGTTCGGTCGTCGCGTGGCGGCTCGGCGTGTGGCTCGGGCCGACGCAGGACGTCGTGGCCCACGCGAAGGAGGCCGGCAAGAACGTCACCTTCGACGCCCCCCTGAAGCTCGCCGCGAAGGGCACCCTGCTGGCCTGGCCCCTCGCGGCCTGCGTCGTCCACCTCCTCCTGACCGCCGCCTTCGGTCCCCGCGACCCCTCGCCGTACGGCCTGGACGCGGTCCCGGCCTGGACGGGCCCGGGCGGCGCCGGGCCGAAGCAGTGGCCGGCCCCGGGCGGCGAACCCAAGCAGTGGCCGGCTCCTGGCCCGGAGGGAGGCGGGAGTACGGGGCCCGGGAACCCCGGCGGTGGGGGCCCCGACGGCCGCCCCGGCACGGGAGGCGCCCCGGCCCCGTACGCGCCCCCTCCGGCGGGCTGAACCCCGCGGGCGTCTTCAGCCCCGCCCGATCGGCGCCAGCACCGCCCTCGTCAGGCTCGCCAGATCCCCGGGCGCCAGCTCGACCTCCAGGCCCCGGCGGCCCGCCGAGACGCAGATCGTGGCGTGGGCCGCGGCGGAGTCGTCGATGACCGTGGGCAGCGCCTTGCGCTGGCCCAGCGGGGAGATGCCGCCGCGCACGTACCCCGTCGTGCGCTCGGCCGCCGCCGGATCGGCCATGACGGCGCGTTTGCCGCCCGCGGCCGCCGCGAGGGCCTTGAGGTCCAGGGTGCCCGCCACCGGGACCACCGCGACCGTCAGGGAGCCGTCCACCTCGGCCACGAGCGTCTTGAAGACCCGGTCCGGCGTCACACCGAGCGCCTCGGCCGCCTCCTCGCCGTACGAGGGGTGCGCCGGGTCGTGCTCGTAGGCGTGCAGCGTGTACGCCGTGCCGGCCCGCGCGAGCGCGACCGTCGCCGGGGTGCCGCCCGCCTGGTTCTTCTTCGTCTTCTTCGCCATGGTGTTCTCTCAGTTCAGGCTGGTCGGCGTGCGCGTCAGCTCCATCGCGGGCAGCGAGGGCAGGTGCCGGATGAGCGCCGTTTCGGTACGCAGCAGCCGCACCTCCTCGCGCAGCCGCGAACTCGTGTCGGGGGCCTGGAGCAGCCGCTGCCGCGTCGGCACGTCGAGCATCGTCGCCGCCGCCACGAGGTAGGAGACGACGTTCGGCTCGTCCGGCAGCTCGGTCCCCGCCGCGAGCGTGCGCTCCCGCGCCCCGGCGAGCCGCTTCTGGTACGCGCGAAACGCCCGCAGCACCGCCTCGGCGAGCGCCTCCGCGTCGTCCCCCGGCTCCTCGGGCAGCTCCTCCGCCTCCACCGTCAGGTACGGGCCCGAGTCGTCGACCGCGCCGAGCCTGACCCGCGTCGTCCCGGTCGTCAGGACCTCGTACCCGCCGTCGGGCCGCTCCCGCACGCTCGCCGCGTCCGCGATGCACCCGATCTCGTGGAAGGCCCGCCGCGGATCGGGCCCGAACCCGGCCCCCGCCCGCGTGTCGGGCTTCGCGTCCTCACCGGGCAGCCCCGGCAGGCTCGGCGCGACCTCCAGGCCGTCCTTGATCGCCACGACCACGAAGCGGCGCGGCTCCTCCTCCGGGAGCTCCTCCAGTTCGCGGACGAGGGTGCGGTAACGCTCCTCGAAGATGTTGAGGGGAAGCACGAGCCCGGGGAAGAGCACCGAGTTCAGCGGGAAGAGAGGCAATCGGACGGTCGTCACGGCTGGCAAGCCTAATGGGCCGGGACGCCCCCGCGCGGCGCCCTCGCGCACTCCGCGCCGCGCCGTCCCCGCGCCGCCGCCCGGGGACCCCCGTACCGGCGTCCCCGCGGCCCCCCGCCCGCGCTCTGCGACCCCCCGTCAGGAGTGCGCCTCGCGCAGCGGGGTCGCCGCCGCGACCTCGATGCGCACCCCGTCCCGTACGTCCATGAACTGCGCGAGCGGGTCGTCCGAGAGCCGCGCCCAGGGGAACGAGGTCACGAGCGGCCCCACCCGCCGCACCTCCTGGAGCGCCGCGTCCCAGGCCCGCAGCCGCACCAGCACGTACACGAGCAGATTGCGCACCTCGGCCGGCCACGGATCGCCCTCGGCGAACCGCGCCGAGAGCGCCTGGGCCCGCTCGGCGGCCTCCACGACACGGGCCCGGGAGACGACCTCGCCCGCCCCGTCCGCGCGCAGCCACAGGTACGCGGCGCGCAGCGGCAGTGCCTGGCTCAGCGAGCCGGGCAGGGCGTCCTCGGCGGCGCGCTCGGCGAAGTCGAAGCACTCGCCGTGCGAACCGTGCCAGGAGGCCGAGAGGTAGAGCAGCGCCGAGACGTGGGAGCCGTCGTGGTGCGGGCTGCGCCGCACCGCCCGCTCCCACAGGTCCGCGAAGACGTCGTGCGCGGCGCCCGTGCCGCGCGCCGCGTCGAGCGCGAGCCGCCACGGCACCGGGTCCTCGGGCTGCGCCCCGGCCGCCGCGT
>NZ_JAAGLR010000695.1 GCF_010548245.1 Streptomyces sp. SID11385 | reverse complement strand
CGCAGCCCTGGCCCGCCCGGCTGGCGCACGCGACGGCCCTTGCGGCGGCGGCGGTCGCCGCGCCGGTGGCGGGCGAGTTCGACGCGCGGGCGTACGCGGAGCTGCGGGGCGAGGTGAAGGTGGCGGAGGCGGGGTGAGAGGCCCGGGCTCCGAGGGCGCGGAGGCGGAGTGGGGAACCCGGGCTCCCCGTCCTACTTCGTCACGTGCCCGGCCTTCAGCCACACCCGGTCGAAGTTGGCGTCGCAGGTGTCGCCCTCGTCGCACGAGAAGGAGATGGCGTTCGTGCCCTTCGTCAAGTTGGTGAAGACGTAGGAGGTGGTCCAGCCCTTCTCCCAGTCGCCCTCGGGGGCCTGCGCCCAGTTCTTGAGGGAGAGGTCGCGGCGGTCGCCGCCGTTGACGTAGAGGCTGGCCTGCTGGTCCTTGCCGGGGACGCCGTAGTCGAGAAAGACGGTGTACTCGCCGGCCTTCGGGACACTGACGTTCCAGGTGAGTTTGGCGCCGGGCTTGTTGAAGCCGGCGACGTAGCCGCCGCCGTCCGCCTTGGCGCCCTTCACGTCCGAGGCGACCGAGGGGCCGCCGGAGAGCTGGAGGGTCTTCGCGTCGGCCTTCGGGAGTTCTTCCTCCGGCTCCTTCGACGCGTCGTCGCCGGGCTGCTTGTCGTCGGCCTCGCCGCCGTGGCCCTGGGAGGCGGTGGCGCTGGGCGCCGGGTCCTTCGCGGCCTGCTTGTCGTCGCCCGAGCCGCCCGTGACCACTGCCACGGTGATGCCCACGGCGACGGCGCAGACGACCGCGACGGCGCCGATGAGCAGGCCCTTGTTGTTGGGCCCGCGGCCCCGGCCACCGCCCTGCCCGTTGGCGGCGCGGCGGCCGCCGCCCGCCGGGGGTCCGCCGGGCAGGTTCTCCGGCGCGGCGTAGTGGGCGTTCTGCTGCGGGTACGCGGCTGTGGGGGCGGCCTGCTGGGGGGCGCTCTGCTGGCTCTCCTTGGGCGGGTACCCGTACCCGTACTGCCGTTCGCCGACCGCCCTGACCTGGTGGTGCGAGCGCTGGCCGGGGTAGCCGTAGCCGCCGCCCGCGGGGGGCCTGGCCCCGGCGGACTGGCCGTCGGCGTAGAGGTAGCCGAAGGGGTCGTCCTCCTCCGTGCCCGCTGTCCCCGGGTTCTCGCCCTCGGGCGGATTCGCACCGTTGTTGCCGGGGGGACCGGGGGTCATCGCTGGCTCACTCCTTGACGTGCTGAACGTGACGTGCGGGACGTGCTGGTCGCGGTACGGAACAGGCGTGCCGGGGTGCGCGAGCGGCACCGGCCGGTTCCGGCGAGCCTACCCGCTCCGCATGAACCCACCGCGTGGCCGGGACCACACGGCCCGAGGGGGCGCGGGGGTCAGATCGCGCGCCGGTGCTGCCGCGACCGGGAGCGTTTCTCGACGTACATCCGCTGGTCCGCCGACTGGAGGACTTCCTCCGGGCTCTCGCCGCAGCGCGCCCAGCCGATGCCGAAGCTCGCCCCCACCCGTACGGAACGCCCGTCGGCCCTGATCGGTTGCGTGATCGCGGTCCGCAGGCGTACGGCGAGGTCTTCCGCGTCGCTGCGCCCGACGCCGTCGGCGAGCACGACGAACTCGTCCCCGCCGAGCCGTGCCACGGTGTCCCCGTCCCGCACGCCGCCGCTGAGGCGTCGCGCGACCTCGATGAGGACGGCGTCGCCGACGTGGTGGCCGTAGCGGTCGTTGATGGGTTTGAAGCCGTCGAGGTCGCAGAAGAGCACGGCGAGGCCCTTGACGCCGTTGTCCGGCATGCCCTCGGGCGGCGGCGCGACGGCGTGCGTGTGCGTCTCGTAGCCGGTGGCGGGGGCGGCGTAGGGGGCGGCGGGGTCCTGGGTGAAGTCGTAGGTGTGGCCGCCCGAGTCGGTCACGGGGTGCGGCGGGTACGGGTGCGGCGTCTCGTCGGGCTGCCGCGGCTCGGTGGCGTACGGGGCCGGGGTGCCGTACGGGGCGACGGCGCCGGTCGCGTAGGGCTCGCCCGCGTAGTGCGCCGCCGCGTACTCCTCGTAGCTCTCGTAGTTCTCGTGGCGCGCGGAGGCGTCGGGGCGGTGGTCGCCGTAGGCGGCGTCGAGGCTTTCGACGGGGGTCGGGGGGCGGGCCGAGGGGCGTTCGCAGAGGCGGGCCGCGAGGCGGGAGCGCAGTTCGGCGCTGTTGGGCAGGCCGGTGAGCGCGTCGTGGCTGGCGCGGTGGGCGAGGTGGAGTTCGCGGCGCTTGCGGTCCTCTATGTCCTCGACGTGCGTGAGCAGGAAGCGCGGTCCGTCGGCGGCGTCGGCGACGACGGAGTTGCGCAGGTGCACCCATACGTAGCTCTCGCCGCTCTTCTCGCGGCGCAGCAGGCGCAGCTCGGCCCGGCCGCCCTCGGCCGAGGTGCGCAGCAGGACGCCGACATCCTCGGGGTGGGCGAGGTCGACGAAGGACCAGCGGCGCAGCGCGGAGGCGGAGCGGCCGAGGAGGCGGCACAGGGCGTCGTTGGCGCGCAGGACGCGGCCGTGGTGCTCGCCGCCGAGTTCGGCGATGGCCATGCCGCTGGGCGCGTACTCGAAGGCCTGCCGGAAGGATTCCTCGCTCGCGCGCAGTGCCTGCTGCTCGCGTTCCAGGCGGACGAGCGCGCGCTGCATGTTGGAGCGGAGGCGGGCGTTGACGATGGCGGTGGCGGCCTGTGCCGCGTACATCTGGAGGGCTTCGCAGCCCCAGGCGCCGGGGCGGCGGCCGTCGCGGGGGCGGTCGACGGCGAGGACGCCGACGAGGTCGCCGGCCTGCCCGGACTCGTACATCGGCGCGAGGAGCTGGTCCTCGGGGTGCCACTCGTCGGCGAAGCGCGGTTCGGGGCCCGGGGTGTACCAGGCGGGTATGCCGTCGGTCTCCAGCGCGCGGGCGATGTCGTGGCGCAGGAAGCGCAGCGCGCCCCACTGCTCGGCGGCGGCGAGCCGGCGTTCCCAGGCGGTGCGGGAGCCGATGCGGCCGGTGAGGAGGGAGTCGGCGGCGTCGCTGCCGGAGAGCGCGGCGACGACGAGGTCACCGTCGGGCTGGACGATGTTGACGGCGGCGAGTTCCCAGCCGATGCCGTTGACGACGCCGTCGACGACGGCCTGGAGGGTGTCGGCGAGACTGCGGGCGGTGGCGAGGTCGGAGACGGCCTGGTGGAGCCGGCGCATGGTCGCAAGGCGGACGTAGGGCTCCGACTCGGTCTCCATGCTCGTCTACTCCCCGAGACCTCGACTGCGACTCCAGGACGCGCGCCTCCCCCGGACCACCGGCGGGGCGGGTCGCCACCCTCGACAACCCGGACCGCTGATCATCCGATCACATCAGCACATTGGCCACTCCCCCACTGAATCACAGTGAGCTGTGCGTCCGGTACTCACGGTCAACTAAATGTGAGTGCTGTGACTCAAGTCACAGCGGAATCTGTGGCCTCGCGCACACTCTCTGTACGCCGCCTGTACGTTTTCGACCATCTGCTCCCCCACGCCCGCCCAGCACCGGCCCGCACCCCCGCCCTGCCCCCCGCCGGGGTCCCGCACGCGGGTGCGGTCTTAGGACCTCCGCTTCGGCCGCTGGTCCGATGCGGTGAGGGCTACCGGCGAGTTAGCGTGCATGACGTGTTCAGGACCGACGCCCCATCCCCCGCCGCCCCCGTCACCCCTCATGCTGTGGGGGTGAGTGACGAGGAGTTCAAGGCCGCGCTCAGCCGGCTCGCGGCCGGAGTCGTCCTGGTGACGGCCCACGAACCGCAGACCGACCCCGACGCCCCGCGCGGCGAGGACGCGGGCATGACGGCGACGGCCTTCCTGTCCGTCTCGCTCGACCCGCCGCTCGTCATGGTGAGCCTGCGCTCCGGCTCCCGCATGGACGACCTCCTCGACGAACAACCCCTGTGGGGCGTCTCCCTCCTCGCCCGCGAACAACGCCACATCGCGGGCCGCTTCGCGATGCGCGGCCGGGTCAGCGACCGCCTCCTCTTCGAGGACCTCCCCTACCGCAGAGGCGAACACACGGACGCCCCCCTGCTGAACGGCGCCCTCGCCACCCTGGAGTGCCGCACCGAACAACGCGTCGAGGCAGGCGACCACACCCTCGTCATAGGCCGCGTCCTGAGCGCGAACCTCCCGAGCGGGGACGGCGAACCGCTGGTGTACTTCAAGGGGAAGTACCGGGCGCTGGGGTAGCGGGGGTCTGGGCAGCGGGGGCGGGGCCGCGCGGGGCGGGGTCAGACGGGCGGTACGGTCCGGGCAGCGCGTGCCGCCGTACGCGCCGGGGCGGTCGCCCCGGCGGCGCGAGCCCCGTCCAGCCGTACCCGGCCCCTACCCCCAGTCCTTCCCCGACCTGCCCCGCTTCCTCTCCGACTGCTGTTTCTTCTCGCGCAGGCGGCGTTCGTTGAGGCCCTTGGGGATCTTGCGCTTGCGGCGGGCGGCCGGGGGTGGGGCCGTGGCCTCGGCGAGGAGGGAGGTGAGGCGGGCGGCGGCGAGTTCGCGGTTGCGCCACTGGGAGCGGTGTTCGGAGGCGCGGACGGCGAGGACGCCGCCGTCGCGGAGGCGGGGGGCGAGGCGTTCGAGGGCGCGGGCCTTCCAGACCTCGGGCAGCGCCTCGGTGGCGGCGAGGTCGAAAAGGACCTCGGCCTGGGTGTCGGAGGTGTTGACGTGCTGGCCGCCGGGCCCGGAGGAGCGCGAGAAGCGCCACTTCAGCTCCGCCTCGGGCAGGACGACCGAGCCACGGATGACATGGGGACCGGACATGCCTCCATGGTCGCGCGTCCCGGGGCGTGCGGCACGCGCTTTTCACGCCGGGGGTACGGGCGGGAGCGCGTGGGGCCGCCGTACGCCCCGGCTCGCAGAGTTTCGTAAAGAAAGCAAAGGACCCAGGAACCTTGCCGACGTGCCCCCGCGTTCATAGAAATGACGACGGTCCCGCCGAAGGCGTGGGGCCGTGATCGTTCGACGAAAGGGACACATCCCATGGCTGTAAGTCTGTCCAAGGGCGGCAACGTCTCGCTGACGAAGGAGGCCCCGGGCCTGACCGCCGTGACAGTCGGCCTCGGCTGGGACGTGCGCACCACGACCGGTACGGACTTCGACCTCGACGCCTCCGCGATCGCGGTGAACACGCAGGGCAAGGTCTACTCCGACGGCCACTTCGTGTTCTTCAACAACAAGCAGACCCCGGACCAGACCATCGTCCACACCGGCGACAACCGGACGGGCGAGGGCGCGGGCGACGACGAGGCCATCAACGTCAACCTCGCGGGCCTGCCCGCCGACGTCGACAAGATCGTCTTCCCCGTCTCGATCTACGACGCCGAGACCCGCAACCAGAACTTCGGCCAGGTCCGCAACGCCTACATCCGCATCGTCAACCAGGACGGCGGCACCGAGATCGCGCGCTACGACCTCTCCGAGGACGCGGCGACCGAGACCGCGATGGTCTTCGGCGAGCTGTACCGCAACGGCGCGGAGTGGAAGTTCCGCGCCGTGGGCCAGGGCTACGCCTCGGGCCTCGTCGGCATCGCGCAGGACTTCGGCGTCAACGTCTGACGAGGGCGGGAGGGGTCCGGGGCTGCGCCCCGGGCCCCCGCTTGTGGGGCTCCGCCCCACGCCCCGCTCCTCAATCGCCGGAGGGGCTGGAGCAGGGCGGCTCCTCCTCCACCGGCCGGTGCAGCTCCTCGCGGAACGTGTGCGCCGGGTACACGCCGAGTTCGCGCAGCTCGGCCGAGAAGAACGACAGCTCCTCCAGGGCCCGTACGAAGCCGGGGTCCTCGGGGTGGCCCGCCACGTCCACGTAGAACTGGCTGGCGTAGAAGCTGCCGCCGAGCTGGTAGGACTCGATCTTCGTGAGGTTGACGCCGTTGCTCGCGAAGGCGCCGAGCGCCTTGTAGAGCGAGGCGGGGATGTTGCGCGTGCGGAAGAGCAGGCTCGTGACGTACGCGACGCCCTCGGCGCGCTCCGGGCGCGGGGTCTCCTCGGCGCGCGCGAGGGCGAGGAAGCGGGTCGTGTTGTGGTGCTCGTCCTCGACCTGCGGGGCGAGCACCTGAAGGCCGTACAGCTCGGCGGCGGCCGGGGGCGCGAAGGCCGCGTGCGCCGGGTCGCCCAGCTCGGCGATCTCCCGCGCGGCGCCCGCCGTGTCCTCGGCGACGCGTGCCGTCCAGCCGTGCTCGCGGGTGATGCGGCGGCACTGGCCGAGCGCCTGCACGTGGCTGCGGACGACCTTGACGTCCTCGATGCGCGCGCCGGGCGGGCCGAGGAGGTCGAAGTGGATGGGGTGGAAGTACTCGGCGAACATCCGCAGCCCGGAGGAGGCGAGCAGCTGGTGCACGTCGGCGACCCGGCCCGCCGAGGAGTTCTCGATCGGGATGAGCGCGACGCGCGCCTCGCCCTCGTGCACCGCCTGGAGGACGTCCTCGAAGGTCGCGCAGGGCAGTGTGGGCACGCCCGGAAACATCACCGCGCTCACGGCGGCGGAATTGGACCCTGGTTCACCTTGGTACGCGACGGCGGAAGCGCTGCTCATGGTGCCAACGTACCGAAAGCGGGCGGGGCGACGCGGCGCTGTCCACGTGGTGAGGCAGCGGGGGCGGGTACGGGATCTACGCTCCGCCCATGCGCATCGAAACGCTTCTGCCCGCGGCCGACGACCCGCTCGCGCTCCCCGCGCCCGTCCTGCTCGAACTGACCGAGCTGTACGCGTCGGACAAGGAGTTCCAGCAGCTCAGCGGCGATTTCCCGGACCCCGAGGACATCCGCCCCGAGCAGGTCGCCGCCGCGCTCGCCGAGGAGCTCTCGCACCCCGACGCGGAAATCCTGCTCGCCCGCTCGCGCGGCCGGCTCGTCGGCCTCGCCGCGACCCTGCGCCACCACCCCTCGCGCCCCGACGACCCCGATCCGTGGATCGGCCTCCTGATGATCGACGGCCGCGCCCGCCGCGAGGGCCACGGCCGCCGCCTGACCCGCGCGGTCGAGGACCGCTTCCGCGAGGAGGGCCGCACAGGGGTGCGCCTCGCGGTCCTGCGCGGCAACGCCACGGCGATGGCCTTCTGGACGGCGCTCGGCTACGAGGTCATCGACGAACGCCCCGACCTGCGCCGCAGACGCCCGACGTACGTCCTGCGCAAGGACCTGCTGGCGGAGGGGGGCGGGGCGAGGGGGTGAGGGGGACGCGGAGGGGCGCGGAGGGGCGCGGAGGGGCGCGGGGGCGGGGCACTGGACGCGGCCCCCGCCGCCTAGTTCCCCGCCTACTCCCCCGCCTCCGCCAGCAGCGCCGCCATCCCCGCGAACCCCCGCCGCTCCGCGTGCGCGCGGGCCGTGACGCCCTCGCCGTCCGCGAGTTTCGGCCGGGCGCCCGCGGCGAGCAGGAGCCGCACGATCTCCTCGTGCGCCGCCCCGCCGTCGCCGAGGATCACGGCCTCCAGGAGCGCGGTCCACCCGAGCCGGTTCACGTGGTCGACGTCCATGTCCGTCTCGCGCAGCGCGGCCTCGACGTAAGCGACGTGCCCGCGCTCGCTCGCCGGGATGAGCGCGATCCCGCCGAAACGATTGCGCAGCGTGACGTCCGGGCCCGCGGGCAGCAACGTACGCATCATCGCGACGCTTCCCGTGACGCCCGTGGCGAGCCACGCGCTCTCCAGGCGCGTGTCCTGCGCGTTCGGGTCGGCGCCCGCGGCGACGAGCACCTCGGCCGCGGCGACGTGGTCGCCCTGCGCGGCGAGCAGCAGCGGCGTGCGCCGCGCCTCGTCCCGTACCTCCGTGCCCGCCCCGTCCGCGAGCGCGCGGCGGACGTTCTCCGCGTCGCCGGTGCGGGCGGCGGCGAGAAGGAGGGCGGCGGGGGACTGTGTTCCTGGCATCGGGGACTCCTGCGGGTACGGGACGGGGACGGCTCCTACTCCACCTCACCTGCCCAGCGCGGCGACACCCGCCTTCGCGAACGTCTCGTCCTGGTCGCCGCTCGGCGCGCCCGCGACACCGACCGCCGCGACCGGCGCGCCCTTCGCGGTGACGGGGGCGCCGCCCGCGAGGAAGAGCGTGCCCGGGATGTCCTTGAGGGTCGGCGCGGAGTCGAGGCGCTTGACGAGGTCGGAGGTGGGGGCGTTCCAGGAGACGGCGGTGTACGCCTTCTTGACGGCCGACTCGTAGGACTGCGGGCCCGCGCCGTCGCCGCGCAGCGTGACGACCGTGCGCCCGTCGCGGTCGACGACGGCGACCGAGACCTTCTGGTGGGCGCGCTGGGCGGCGTCGAGCGCGGCCTGCGCGGCGCGGGTCGCGGCGGCGGTCGTGAGGTGCGTCGTGGTGGTCGTGTCACGGCCGGAGACCTCGGCGGCGGGGGCGGAGGACGCGGCGGCGGGGCGGGACTGCGGGGACTCGGCGTTCGCCGAGACGGTGCCGAGGACCCCGGCCGCGCCGAGCGCGACGACGAGGGTGCCACCGGCGAGGACGCGGGTGCGACGGGCGCGGAGGGTGAGGGACATGGTTCGCTCCTGGGGTGTGGGTGGTGCGCCGGTGGTACGAGCCCTGGCGCACGGGTGCCGGGGGCCGCTCCGGCCTTCCCGGGTGTACGGGTACGGGCCGCCGTTCCTCCGGCGGCTCCCGCTCCTCCAGCCTGGCCGCTCGCGCCCGCCTTTCCCGTCGTCCGGCCGGCCACTCCCCACGCCCCGACCGGTCGGCCTCCGGGTCGGCCGATCGGTTGATGCGGGGCCCCGCGCGGGGCGCGATGATCGAAGGGGCACTCCGCCCCGTACCGCCACTTCCCGCCCCGTACCGCCGCCCCCGCACCCCCACAGGACCCCGCACCCATGCCCCCACCTCGCGCCACCCCCGGCGCCGCCGCCCGGGCCGACGAGGCCGCCGGAGCCGACGAGCGGCGGCTCACCGCGCTCCTCACCCTCGCCTTCCTCGCGCTGCTCGCCGGCGCGCTGCTCCGCTACGTGCTGCGGCACGGCGACAGCGGGCGGCTGCCGTGGGTCGTGGCGCTGAGCGTGGTGCTCGCGGGGACGCAGCTCGTACGGGGCGGCTCCGCGCGGGCGCGGCGGGGGCGGCTCGGCGTCGTCGCGGTGTGCTGGGCGGTCGTCGTCCTGCTCGCGCCGAGTTTCGCGTGGTGCGCGATCCCGCTCGTGCACACGGCGCTGCGCGTGCTGCCGGTACGGGCGGCGCTCGCGGCGATCACCGTGCTCACGGCGCTCGTGGTCGTCGCCGAACTGCGGCTCGCGGACGGTTTCGACCCGAACCTCGTCCTGGTCCCCCCGGTCGTCGCGGCGCTCGCGACCGGCGTCTTCCTGCATCTGAGCCGCGAGTCCGCGCGGCGCGGCGTGCTCATCGACGACCTCGTGCGCACGCGCAGGGAACTCGCCGCGACGGAGCGCCGCGAGGGCACGCTCGCCGAGCGGCAGCGGCTCTCGGGCGAGATCCACGACACGCTCGCGCAGGGCCTGTCCAGTCAGCGGATGCTGCTCCAGGCCGCCGAACGCCAGTGGGACCGCGACCCGGAGGCCGCCCGCGCGCACGTCCGCACGGCGGCCGGGATCGCCGCCGAGGGGCTCGCGGAGGCGCGGCGGCTCGTGCATGACCTGGGCCCGGCGGGGCTCGCGGGCGGTAC
>NZ_JAAGLR010000659.1 GCF_010548245.1 Streptomyces sp. SID11385 | reverse complement strand
CCGCCGCCCGCCTCGCCGAGCCCCGCCGCGAGCGCGTTGAGCTTGCCGGGCGCGTAACCCATCGACTCGAAGGCCTGGCCCGTGGCGTCGAGCCCGCCGCCGCCGAACCAGCCGAAGAGCTTCTGCGCACCGTGCGCGGCGAGCACCCCGCCGGTGCCGAGGCGCAGGGCGAGGAGTCCGAGGTCGAGCCGACGCCCGTGCGCGCGGCTTCCGTAGCACTTCACGCTGTCTCCTTGGGGGTTGGGATAAGGGAGCCGTGTCGGCGGGGACAGCTCCTGCGCACCTCGCGCGCACCCGCTGCACGCCTCCGTGACACGGTGATCACGAGGCTACGCCTCCCGCGCCGCGGCGCACTTCGGGGGCGCGCGTTCGGCTCCGCGCGCGCTCAGTCCTCCGCCTCCGCCGCGCTCAGTCGCCCGCCTGCGCCGGGATGCGCACCGCCGTGCCCGCGACCCGCACCCGTGGATCGCCCGCCCGCAGCGTCACCGTGACCGTCCCCGGACGCCCCAGGTCCTCGCCCTGCACGAACGTGAGCCGCGCGTCCTCGCGCACGAAACCGAGCGAGCGCAGGTACGCGCCGAACGCCGCCGACGCCGCGCCCGTCACCGGGTCCTCGACGACACCGCCGACGGGGAAGGGGTCGCGGGTGTGGAAGACGCCGCTGTCGGGGTCGTGCCAGAAGAGGTGCACGGTCGTCAGGCCGAGCCGTTCCATGAGGGCGCGCAGCCGCTCGAAGTCGTAGTCGAGCCCCGCCAGCCGCGCGCGGGTACCGGCGGCGAGCACGAGGTGTCTGGCCCCGGCCGAGGCGAGGCGCGGCGGGTACTCGGGGTCGAGGTCCGCGGCGGGCCAGCCGAGCGCGGCGAGTGCCTCGGCGAGGTCATCGGGCGCGATGTCCTCGATACGGGGCGTGACGCTCGTCAGCGTGGCGCGCAGCTCGTCCCCCTCGCGCTCGACCCCGACGGGCACCTGCCCGGCCGGCGTGAAGAAGACGTACTCGCCGGGCCCCTCGCGCTCCGCGAGCGCGACGGCGGTCGCGATCGTCGCGTGGCCGCAGAAGGGCACCTCGGCCTTCGGGCTGAAGTAGCGCAGGCGGTGCGTGCGCGGCTCGCCGCCGGGGAGGACGAACGCCGTCTCGCTGTACCCGAGCCGCGCGGCGATGCCGAGCTGCTCGTCGTCGCTCAGCCCCGAGGCGTCGAGCACGACCCCGGCGGGGTTGCCCGCGCGCGGGTCGGTGGTGAACGCCGCGTACCGGCTGATGCGGGGCGCGGGGGCGGCCGGAGGCGTGGGACCAGGTGTCGTCATGGTGACGACAACGGGAGCGGGAGGGGGCGGTATTCCCGCGGCCGGCGGGGGACGGGGTGTGCGGGAGCGCGGGGGGTGGTGGGGGAGGCGGGGCGCGCCGGGGCCGGTCGGTTCCGCCCTGTAGCGCCGGGGTCGGCCGGTCCCGGGTCGTCTCGCCGGGCCGGTCAGTCGTCCGTCGCCCTGGCCCCGTACCCCCCGATACCGGCCGCCAGGAAGGCCGCCGCCTCGTCGATCCAGCTCAGCAGGGCGCGTTCGCGTGCCTCTTCGGGGCCGGGACCGCTTCCGGGGTCCGTGGAGGGGGCGAGGTCGAGTGCCGCGCGGGTCTCGGGCCCGGTGAGGAGGCGGAGCAGGGCCACGAGCTGGACGGCGGCGAGGCGCGCGGCCTGCCCGGACCCGGCGGTACCGGTCTCGGCGGCGAGCGCCGCGGTGAGGGCGTCCTCGAAGCGCTCGTACATGACGAGGAGCCGCGGGCGCAGGTGCGGGTCCGAGCCGAACGCGAGGTGGAACTCCTCGACGCCGCGCGCCCCCTCGCCCTGCCGCGCCAGGTCCTTGAGGAAGTCCCGTACGGCGTCGAGCGGTGTGCTGCCGGCGGGGCGCTCCGTGACCGCGCGGACCAGCGCCCCGCGCATCTCGTCCTCGCCCGCGAAGGCGAGGTCCTCCTTCGAGGAGAAGTAGGTGAAGAGCGTCTTCACGGAGATGTTCGCCCGGTCGGCGATCTGCGCGACGGTGACGCCCTCGTAGCCGTCCCGGGCGAAGAGCGCCTCGGCGGCGTCCAGGATCGCCTGCCGCGTCATGCGCTTCTTGCGCTCGCGCAGGCCGGGAGCGGGGGAGGGGGCTGCTGGCATGGGGCCACTGTAGCTCTCCAGGGAGAGGAGTTCGAGAGCGGTTGGCAAAAGGTAAGTCGTTCACCTTGCCGCTTGACGCGAAAAGGTGAACGACTTACCTTTCAGGGGTCCCGAACCGGAGGTTTCCATGACGACGCCCGACCGCGCCCCCACCCGGCGCACGCTCCTCGTGCTGATGGTCCCGCTCATGCTGGTGCTGTTCCTCGCGAACCTCGACCAGACGATCGTGGCCGCAGCGCTCCCCACCATCGGCCGCGACCTCGACTCCGCGTCGGGTGCCTCGTGGGTCGTCACCGCGTACCTGCTGACCAGCGCGATCACGACGCTGATCCTCGGCAAGCTCGGCGACATGTACGGGCGCAAGCGCGTCTTCCAGTTCTCCATCGCCGTCTTCCTCGCCGGCTCGCTGCTGTGCGGCCTCGCGCCGGGGATCGGCGCGCTCATCGCCTTCCGCGCCCTCCAGGGCATCGGCGGGGGCGGCCTGAACTCGCTCGTGCAGGCGATCACGGGGGACCTCGTCCCGGCGCGTCGTCGCGCCGCCTGGCAGGCGCTCACCGGCGTGGTCGCGACCCTCGCGCTCGTCGCGGGGCCGCTTCTCGGCGGCGCCTTCGCCGAAGGGCTCTCCTGGCGGTGGATCTTCTGGATCAACCTGCCGATCGGCGTCGCCGCGCTGCTCACCGTCGCCGCGAAGCTCCACCTGCCCCGCCCCACCGCTGCGCGCGGCCGTGTCGACTACGCGGGCGCCGCGCTCGTCGCCGCGCTCACGACGGCGGCGCTGCTCGTCACGACCTGGGGCGGCACCACCTACTCCTGGACCTCGCCCGTCGTCCTCGGCCTGCTCGCCGCGACCGTCCTCGCGCTGTTCGCGTACGTACGTGCCGAGCGCCGCGCCGCCGAACCGCTCACCCCGCCCCGGCTCTTCCGCTCGGCCGTCTTCGACCTCGCGGGGCTCCAGTTCTTCCTCGCGACGCTCGTCCTCTTCGTCGGGATGCTCCACGTCCCGATGTTCCTGGAGACCGTCCAGCACACGACGGCCTTCACCGCCGGGCTGTACGTCATCCCGCTGCTGCTCGGCCTCGTCGCCGCCGCGATGATCTCCGGGCCGCTCATCGCGAGGACCGGGCGCTACAAGGTCTATCCGGTGCTCGGCTCGCTCCTCACCGGCGGCGCGATGCTGTGGCTCGCCCAATGGGACGCGGCGACCGGGCCGTTCGGGCTCATCACGCCGCTCGTCGTCGCGGGCGCGGGCCTCGGCCTCTTCGTACAGGTCTCGTTGCTCGCCGGGCAGAACGCCGCCGCGTACGCCGACCTCGGCGCCGCGACCGGCACCCTCAACTTCTTCAAGAGCTTCGGCGGCGCGGTCGGCGCGGCCCTCTTCGGCGCGATCCTCACCCACGCCCTCGCCCACGGCACGGCGCTCGCCGCCTTCCACACGGTCTTCCTGTGGACCCTCCCCTTCATGGGCGCCGCCCTGCTCGCCGCCCTCGCGATGCGTGAGAAGCCGCTCTCGGAGGAGATGCGCGAGGTCGCGGCGGGGGAGGTGGAGGTGCGGGAGTACTAGGAGCGCGGTACGGGGCCGCGACGGTACGGGTAGGGGGCGCCCTCCCCGCGAAGGACGGTACGGGTACGGGGCGCCCTCCCCGCGAGGGGAGTGGCGCCCCGTAGCCGTGATGTCCCGCGGTCCGTCAGTGGCAGTTCTTCTGGCCGCTCTTCGCGGTCTTCCACGAGCAGGAGTCGCGCAGGGCGCCCTTCGAGGTGTACAGCCGCGCCTTGTCGCCCGTGTTGTTCCACACGTACGAACCGCGGTTCCAGTAGACCGTTCCGGACACGTTCTTGCCCTTGCCGGTGCGGACCTTGACCGTCTTCCCCGCGCCGATCTTGTAGCTGCCGAAGGTGTACGTGTAGCCGGTGTTGTCCTTCAGCTTGTAACCCTTCAGCTGCACCGCCGACTTGGAGTTGTTGTGGATGTTCACCCACTCGCCGTTGAGCGACGTGTTGCTGCGGGTGTCCTTGCCCGGGCTGTCGAACTGGACGAGCCCGATGTGGACCCCGCTCTGGTGGGCGGCGGCCTGCGAGGGCGAGGTCGCGAGGCCCACGAGGGCGGCGGCGGCGAGAACGGCCGGGGCCGCGAAACGAATGCGCACGTAGTGCTCCGAGGTGTTCCGAAGGTTTCCGCGGATCGCGGAAAAGGGCATGCGGGTGCCGGTCGACGGCAAGAGGTGCCCGTATGCCTGTATGTCCGGCATACGAGTGAAAGACAGTTCATCGTACTGAGAGGTGGGGCAGTGGCGGGAGTGGTTTCGCCGAACTCCTCGCGCGACCTCTCGTGGGACACCGCGCGGGATTCCGCGCGACAAGCTGACGACCCGCCACAAGAGGCGCGCCCCCGCCGATCCGGCCACCCCCAGAACTCACCTCGCGTCCACACCGGCGTCGCACCGGCGACAGGCATGCGTCGCCCCCGTCCCGGAGAGTCCCCAGCGCCACCCACCGAGACGAGGGGACCCCACCCGATGAGCCACAGCTTCCAGGAGCCCGATGCCGAACTCCGCGCCGCTGCCCGTCACTTCGGGCGGCGCGGATTCCTCACCATGACGGGTGCGGCCGCCGCGCTCGCCTTCGCCGTCAACCTCCCGACCGCCGGGAGCGCCGCGGCGGCCGAACTCGACGCGAAGGCCCTCAAGGCGGACCCCTTCACGCTCGGCGTCGCCTCCGGGGACCCGCTCCCGCAGTCCGTCCTGCTGTGGACGCGCCTCGCCCCGAGCCCGTACGAGAGCGACGGCGGGGTCCCCAGAGGCCGCGTCACGGTGCGCTGGGAGCTTGCCCACGACGCCCGCTTCACGCGCGTCGCGAAGCGCGGTTCGGCCACCGCGCACCCGGAGTTCGCGCACACCGTGCACGTCGAGGTCACGGGTCTCGACACGGACCGCGAGTACTACTACCGCTTCCGCGCGGGCACCTGGATCAGCCCCGTGGGCCGCACCCGCACCGCGCCCGCGACGAACGCGAAGCTCGCCGAGATGAAGCTCGCCGCCGTCTCCTGCCAGGCGTACCACGACGGGTACTTCACCGCGTACCGCCACCTCGCGAACGAGGACGTGGACCTCGTCTTCCACCTCGGGGACTACCTCTACGAGTACGCGGTGACGGCCGTCGGCGGCAACCGCAAGTACACCGACCGGCGCCTGCCCGCCGTCTTCAACCGCGAGACCCTCACCCTGGAGGACTACCGGCTGCGGTACGCCCTCTACAAGAGCGACCCGGACCTGATCGCCGCGCACGCCGCGCACCCCTTCGTCGTCACGTGGGACGACCACGAGACGGAGAACAACTACGCCGACGACACCCCCGAGAACGACGTCCCGCCGGAGGAGTTCCTGCTGCGCCGCGCCGCCGCCTACCGCGCGTACTGGGAGAACCAGCCGCTGCGCACGCCGCAGAAGCCCACCGGCTCCGACATGAGGCTCTACCGGCGCCGCCAGTGGGGCCGCCTCGCCCAGTTCGACATCCTCGACACCCGCCAGTACCGCAGCGACCAGGCGTACGGCGACGGCTGGCAGATCCCCGGGCCCGAGTCCGAGGACCCCTCGCGCACGCTCACGGGCGACGAGCAGGAGCGGTGGCTCGTCGACGGGTGGAAGTCCTCCAAGGCGACCTGGAACGTCGTACCGCAGCAGGTCACCTTCGCGCAGCGCAAGGACCGCGCGACGGACGGCTTCAAGCTCTCCATGGACTCCTGGGACGGCTACCCCGCCTCGCGGCAGCGCCTCCTGGACGGCTGGCAGGCGAGCGGCAAGGACAACCTCATGGTCCTCACGGGGGACGTCCACGTGCACTACGGCTTCGACCTCAAGGCCGACTTCGACGACCCCGCCTCGAAGACCCTCGGCACCGAGATCGTCACCAGCTCGATCACGAGCGGCGGCGACGGCTCCGACAAGCCGTCGAACTGGGACACCTACATGGCCGCCAACCCGCACCTGCGCTTCTACAACGGGCGGCGCGGCTACGCGGTCGTGACGCTCGGCAAGAAGTCGGCGCGCGCGGACTGGAAGACGGTCTCGGCGGTCACGACCCCGGGCGCGCCGCTCACCGTCGCCGGGTCCTTCGTGACGGAGGCGGGCAAGCCGGGGCTCGCGCCGGCGTGAAGGGAGCGGGTGCCGTTGTCCGGGGCGGGCCTTTCGGGGCTCCGCCCCGGACCCCGCTCCTCAATCGCCGGAGGGGCTTCAGTCTGTGCCCTCGCCCTCGTACCGCACCCCCGTCACCTCCCGCACCCTGTCCAGCGTCCGCAGCACCGCGAGCGTGCCGTCCAGCGGGACGAGCGGCGACTCGGTCAGCCCCTCGCGCAGACAGCGCGTCACCTCGACCGCCTCCGGCACGTAGCCCTCGCCGCCGCCCTCCTCGCGCGCCGTGTACGTGACGGGCTCGGCGCCCCGGCGGTGCAGGACGAACTCGGCGGGCGCGAAGAAGTTCCCGGCGATCTCGACGCGGCCCTCGGAGCCGACGACCGTCGCGCGCGTCGGGCCCGCGCCCGTGAGCCCGCACCGCAGCAGCGCCTGCGCGCCGTTCGCCCAGTCCAGGAGCATCCCCGTCTGGAGGTCCACGCCCGATCCGGACAGCCTGGCGCTCGCCCGCACCCCGTCCGGCTCGCCGAGCAGCAACTGCGCGAAGGCGACCGGGTAGACGCCGAGGTCGAGGAGCGCGCCGCCGCCCTGCGCCGGGTCCATCATGCGGTGACCTGCGGGGAAGGGCCCGTCGACGGAGAAGTCCGCCTCGACGGAGCCCACTTCACCGATCGCGCCCTCCTCCACGAGCAGCTTCAGACGGCGGACCAGCGGATTGACGTACGTCCACATCGCCTCCATGAGGAAGCCGTTCCGCGCGCGGGCCAGCTCCACAAGCCCCGCCGCCTGCCGCGCGTTGAGCGTCATCGGCTTCTCGCACAGCACCCCCTTGCCCGCCTCCAGGCACAGCCGGGCCGCCTCCAGGTGCGCGGTGTGCGGCGTCGCCACGTACACGACGTCGACGTCCTCGTCCGCCGCGAGCGCCGCCCACGAGCCGTGCGCGCGCGGGATCGCGAAGCGCTCGGCGAAGGCGCGCGCCGACTCCTCCGTACGCGAACCGACCGCCACCAACTCCGCGCCCGGCACCGTCAGCAGGTCCGCGGCGAACGCCGCCGCGATGCCCCCGGTCGCGAGCACTCCCCAGCGCACGGGGCGTCCCGTGATCCCCTCGCCCATGCCGTCCCCATCTCTCTCGCACCGCCCACCGGGGCCCGGAACGGCCCGGCGTGGCGGAAAACGGTCCGCAGCGGTCCGTCCGAGCTGAGAGCATAGGAAACCGGGCCCTCACCACCGTCCCCCCAGGCCCCGTCCCCAGGTACCCGCTGTAGAGAGGCACCCATAGTGGAGCGCGCCCCCGGCACGCCACAGCCCGCCCAGGACACCCCCGCCGACCCCGCCATACCCGTATCCGCCCGCCGCACCTCACTGCTCACCACACTCGTGCTCGGCGGCCTCACCGCCGTGCCGCCGCTGTCGATGGACATGTACCTCCCGGCGCTGCCGAAGGTCACCGACGCGCTCGGCAGCCCCGCCGCGACCGTGCAGCTCACGCTCACCGCCTGCCTCACCGGCATGGCGCTCGGCCAGCTCGTCGTGGGCCCGCTCAGCGACCGCTTCGGGCGCCGCCGCCCGCTCCTCATCGGCCTCGCGATCTACATCCTCGCGACGGCCGCGTGCGCGCTCGCCCCCGGCACCGCGCTGCTCATCGTCTTCCGGCTGATCCAGGGTCTGGCCGGCGCCGCCGGGATCGTCATCGCGCGCGCGGTCGTCCGCGACCTGTACGACGGGCTCGCGATGGCCCGGTTCTTCTCGACGCTCATGCTCATCTCCGGTGTCGCGCCGATCGTCGCCCCGCTCATCGGCGGCCAGATCCTGCGCTTCACCGACTGGCGCGGCATCTTCCTCCTCCTCACCGTCGTCGGCATCCTGCTCACGCTGCTCGTCGTCCGGCGCCTGCCCGAGACGCTGCCCCCGGCCCGTCGCCACACCGGCGGCACCCGCGACGCGCTCGCCACCATGCGCGGACTGCTCGCCGACCGCGTCTTCACCGGGCACGTCCTCGTCGGCGGCTTCACCTTCGCGGCGCTCTTCGCGTACGTGAGCGCGTCGCCGTTCGTCGTGCAGGAGATCTACGGGGCGAGCCCCCAGGTCTTCAGCCTGCTCTTCGGGATCAACTCCGTCGGGCTCATCATCGTCGGCCAGGTCAACGGGCGGCTCCTCGTGGGCCGCGTGAGCCTGGAGCGCGCCACCGCCGTGGGCCTCTCGCTCATCACGGCGGCGGCGGTCGCCCTGCTGGTCATGACGAGCGGCGTGTTCGGCCGCGTCGGGCTCGTGCCGCTCGCGATCGCGCTCTTCGTGCTCATGTCCTCGATGAGCCTCGTGATGCCCAACGCCCAGACCCTCGGCCTCCAGCGCGCCCCGCACGCCGCCGGGTCCGCGTCCGCGCTCATCGGCACCTCCTCCTTCCTCATCGGCGCCGTCGCCTCGCCGCTCGTCGGCATCGCGGGCGAGGACACCGCCGTGCCCATGGCGCTCGTCCAGCTCGCGAGCGTCCTCGTCGCGGGCGCCGCCTTCGTCTTCCTGTGCCGCCCCGGTACGGGTACGAAGGCGACGCTGACGGCGGCACGGCACGACGTCACCACGACGGCGCTGCCCGCGCCCGCCACCGAGGCGGCCGGGACACCGTGCCGCGAAGGAGCTGACGAAGCCTGAACGCCGCACGCCTGCGCCGCGCGAGCCCCGAGCGCGCCGGACTCGATCCCCGCGAGATCGCCCTGCTCACCGAGGAGGTGCGGGCCCTCACCGAAGGCCCGCACCCGTGGTGCGCGGGGGCCGTCGTGCTCGCGGGGCGCGGCCCCCACCTCGCCGCCGAGGAGGCGGCGGGGTGGGCCGTGCGCTACCGCGCCTGGGACGAGGAGCGCGGCGCGGGCGTGGAACTCCCGCCGGAGGAACGCGTCCCCGTGCGCGTGGACACCCCCTTCGACCTCGCCTCGCTCACCAAGCTCTTCACCGCGATCGCCACGCTCCAGCAGGTCGAGCGCGGCGCCCTCGCCCTCGGCACGCCCGTCGCCGACATCCTCACCGACCACCCGGCCGCCGCCGCGCACGGCTTCACGGTCCGCGCCCTGCTCACCCACACCACCGGGCTGCGCCCCGAACTCCCGCTGTACGCACTCCCGGACGACGCCGCCCGCCACCGCGCCCTCGCCACCGAGGAACCCGTCGCCGAGCCCGGTACGCGCCGCTACTCCGACCTCAACCCGCTCCTGCTCCAGCACCTCCTCGAACGCCTCACGGGCCAGCGCCTCGACCAGCTCGTGGCCGACGGCATCACCCGCCCCCTCGGCATGACGTCCACAGGGTTCGGCCCCTGCCCCGGGGCGGCGGCGACCGAGGACGAGCGCCGCCCCTGGGCGAAGGCGGACCGGGGCATGGTGCGGGGCCTCGTCCACGACGAGAACGCCTGGGCGCTCGGCGGCGTCGCCGGGCACGCCGGGCTCTTCGGCACGGGCCACGACCTCGCCGTCCTGTGCCGCGTCCTGCTCGGCGGCGGCGCCTACGGCACCGCGCGCGTCCTCGGCCCCGGGTACACCGCGCTGATGCTCGACGAAGGACTCGGCTTCGAGGTCGACCAGCCCTGGTACATGGGCGACCTCGCGGGCCCGCTGTGCGCGGGCCACACCGGCTTCACGGGCACCTCGCTCGTCGTGGACCGCGCCACCGACACCTTCCTCGTGCTCCTCGCCACGACCGTCCACCCCCGCCGCCGCACCCCCGACAGCACCCCCCGCGCCCGCGCCGCGACCCGCCTCAAACGGGCCGTGCGGGACACGGGCCGCACGCTGCCCTACGAGGACGCCCCCTAGGGTCTGTCTGACAATTCCCGTCTGCCGCGCGACGCCATGCACGCTCCCCCAGCCTGGCGGCCGGGAGGTGCCCCCGCTCGCCGCACCGGCCCCAGACCCAAGTACGTCCAGTACGAGGGCCTGGGGCCGGCACGCCGAGAGCACGCACCTGGGGGCACCTCCCGGCCGAAGGCTGGGGGGGCCGCGCGGCCGCCCTGCGGGCGACGACGGGAATTGTCAGACAGACCCTAGAACCCGCGAGAAGGCCCCGGCCGGTCACCCGCGAGGACGCCCCCGCCGAGCCCGCGAGGAGCCGCCTAGAATCCCGGGGTGAACGATCCCGGGGTGACCCACCCGCACCACGCCCCCTCCGACGTCCTGCGCGCCGCGCTCGCCGGCCTCCTCGACGGGCTCCCGGCCCGCGCCGCCGCGCAGTCCGTGGACCGGCTCATCGGGCACTACCGGGGCCGCACCCCGACCGGGGCGCCCGTCCTGCGCGACCGCTCCGACGTCGCCGCCTACGCCGCGTACCGGATGCCCGCGACCTTCGAGGCGATGCGGGCCGCGCTCGGCGCGCTCGCCGCCGCCCGGCCCGGGTGGACCCCGGCAGGGCACCTCGACATCGGGGGCGGCACG
>NZ_JAAGLR010000626.1 GCF_010548245.1 Streptomyces sp. SID11385 | reverse complement strand
CGACCTCCCCGACGACGAGCCCGCGCCGCCGCAGCTCCCCGTACACGCGGGCGGTGGTCGAGGCCGCGATGCCCTGCTCGCGCGCGTAGGCGCGCTGCGGCGGGAGGCGGTCGCCGGGGCGGAGACGGCCGGAGAGGATGCGGTGCGCGAGGACGTGGGCGTGGCGCAGGTACTCGTCCATGACCGGCCTTCCGGATCGCCCCGGCACGGGATTGCACCGAGAGCAATCGCCATGATTGCACCGCGTCCCGGCTCCTCCCTACCGTCCCCCGCATGACATCCCCGCAGCTCTCGCCGCCCCCGATCGCCCTCGCCCACGACGACGCCGGCCCCGCCCCCGCGCCTGGCGCCCCGCTCCCCCTCGTCCTGCTCCACGGCACCCCCTTCGACCGCACCCTCTGGACCCCGCTCCGCGAACGCCTCGCGCCGCGCCGACGTGTCCTCGTGCCCGACCTGCGCGGCTACGGCGAAAGCGAAGTCACCCCAGGCACGGTCGAGTTCGCCACCTTCGCGGCCGACCTCGCCCGGCTGCTCGACGCGCGCGGGGTCGGCGACTTCGTGCTCGGCGGGCTGTCGATGGGGGGACAGATCGCGATGGAGTGCGTGCGGCGATTCGGGCCGCGGGTAAAGGGGTTGCTGCTCGTGGGGACGACCCCGGAGGCGGAGTCGCCGGAGGGCGTACGGGCGCGCGCGGAGCTGGCGGCGCGGCTCGAACGGGAGGGCATGGCCCCGTACGCGGAGGAGGTGCTGCCCCGGATGACCGCGACGCCGCCCGAGTCCCCCGTCACCGCGCACGTGCGCCGCATGATGCGCGGCACGCCCCCCGCCGGAGCCGCCGCCGCGCTGCGCGGCCGGGCCCTGCGCCCCGACTACCGCCAGGCGCTGAGCCGGTTCACCGCCCCCGCGCTGGTCGTGGTGGGCGAGCTGGACACGTACACCCCGGTCCCCACCGCCCGCGCCCTCGCCGCCCTCTTCCCGGACGCCCGGCTGGAGATCGTCCCGGGAGCCGCCCACCTGCCCCCGCTGGAGGCGCCGGAACACTTCGGCGGGGTGGTGTCGGACTGGCTGCGGACGGCGGTCGACCCGCGCTCGGGCAGGAGGGGCTGACGGGTCCGGCGTGCGGGCTGACGGGTCCGGCGGGACCCCTGCGGTGCGCGGACGGCCGGGCGCGGCGTCCGGCTCGGGGTGGCCGGGCGCGGCGGCCGTCCCCGCTCCCTACCGGTCCCCCCACCCCTCCTCCAGCAGCTCGAACGCCACCCGCAGTGCCTCCTCCGGGTCCTCCGCCCGGTGCGCCAACGCCCGGGCCTCCAGGGCGAAGTGGGCGAGGGCCGTGCTGCGGGGGTCCGTCGGCGGGGCGCCCGCGGCGGCGGCGACCGCCGCGGCCAGGGCCGATTCGTGGCGCATCCACATGCGGTGCGCGTAGTCGGCGAGGGGCGGGGTGGCGCGGATCAGGTGCTGGAAGGCGGCGAAGCCCTCGCGATCGGCGTTCTTCCGCCACGTACCGCCACTGATGTACGCGTACAGCGCCGCCGGGACGCTCGTGCCCGCCGGGCGGTCGCGGACGGCGGAGACAAGGGCCTCCTCCTGGTCGGTGTCCTCGTCGAAGACCAGCGCCTCCTTGCCCGGGAAGTGCTTGAGCAGCGTCGTCGTCGAGACGTCCGCCTCGTCCGCGATCTCCTTCAGCGTCACGTTGTCGTAGCCGCGCTCCAGGAAAAGGCGGAGCGCCGCGTCCGCGAGGGACCGGCGGGTCGCCGCCTTCTTTCGTTCGCGGCGGCCGGTGGCGGCGGGAGGCGTGGCGGGAGTGGCGGGGGACGCGGGGCTGGCACTCATGCCGTCCAGTTTACGCGAGGCCGCACACGAAGTGGTGCGATACATAAAGTTGTGTCATTGCACTTTTTGCATGAGTGAGCTTTCATGGGCGTCATGCCTGATTCCGCGCCCGCCCCCGCTCCCGAAGCACCCCCGCCCCCCGCCGGCCTGCGCTGGACGCTGCTCGGGGTCATGCTCGCGATGCTGCTGGGGATGCTCGACAACAACATCGTCGGGACGGCGATGCCGACGATCGTCGGGGAGCTGGGCGGCCTCGCGCACCTGTCCTGGGTCGTCACCGCGTACACCCTCGCGACCGCCGTCTCGACGCCCGTATGGGGCAAACTCGGCGACCTGTACGGCCGCAAGCGGCTCTTCCTCGCCTCGATCGGCGTCTTCCTCCTCGGCTCGGCGCTCTCCGGCGCCGCCCGGTCCATGGACCAGCTCATCGCCTTCCGCGCGGTGCAGGGCATCGGCGCGGGCGGCCTCGGCGCCGGGGCCTTCGCCCTCATCGGCGCGCTCGTGCCCCCGCGCGAACGCGGCCACTACCAGGGCATGACCGCCACCGTCATGGCGCTCGGCACGGTCGGCGGCCCGCTCCTCGGCGGAGTCCTCACCGGCCACCTCGGCTGGCGCTGGTCCTTCTACGTCAACCTGCCGCTCGGGCTGCTCGCCCTTGTGTGGGTCGGGGTACGGCTCAAGCTGCCCGCCGTGCGGGCGAAGGCGGTACGCATCGACTACGGCGGCATCGCGCTGCTCACGGTCGCGATCGGCGGCGTCGTGCTGGCCGCGACGTGGGCGGGGAGCACGTACGCCTGGGGGTCCTGGCAGGTGCTCGCCGCCTTCGGCGCGGGGCTGCTCGCGCTCGCGGGCTTCCTCGCCGTCGAACGCCGCGCCCCCGAGCCCGTACTGCCCCTCACCCTCTTCACCGCAAACCGCAACTTCCCGCTCGCGCAGGCGCTCGTCCTCGCCGCCGGGGTCGTCATGTTCTGCTGCTCGCTCTACCTGCCGCTGTTCCAGCAGACCGTGCAGGGCGCCTCCGCGACGAACTCGGGGCTGCTCCTGCTGCCGCTCATGGCGCCGGTCGCGCTCGTCTCGAACGTCGCGGGCAAGCTCATGTCCCGTACGGGGCGGTACAAGATCTTCCCCGTCCTCGGCACCGCGCTCCTCACGCTCGGCAGCGTGCTGCTCGCCACGATGGACACGGGTACGCCGCGGTGGCTGACGAGCTGCTACCTCGTCCTGCTCGGCACGGGCCTCGGGCTGCTCATGCAGATGGCCTCGACGATCGCGCAGAACAGCGTCGGCATGCGCGACCTCGGCGCCGCGTCCGCCGCCTCCAACCTCTCGCGCACGCTGGGCGGTTCGCTCGGGGTCGCCGTCGCGGGCTCGCTCCTGGCGGCGGCGACGGGCGACCGCGGCGCGAGCGCGGGCACCGCGAGCGGCGTCTCGCACATCTTCGTCCTCGTCGCCGCCGTCTGCGCCGCCGGGTTCCTCGCCTCGCTGTACCTGAAGGAGGTCCCCCTGCGCGGCCGGGGCCCCGCACCCCGGCCGGCGAAGGCGGAACCGGCGGCACCCGCCCGCTGAGCACGCGGGACGCCCCCGCGGGGTGAGTGGGCACTCACTCACCCCGCGGGGGCGTCACCGGTCCGCGGCCTCAGCGGCGCCGAAGCCCCCGGCCCGGCACGTCACCGCCTCACTGGTACCTCCGCCTCCGTACCCACGCCATCCGCAGCAGGACCCCGCCGCCGAGCAGCAGCGCGAAGGCGATGCCGGCGGTCGGCGCGAGCCAGGACCCGTCGTCGCCCGTGTGCGGGAGCACGCCCGGGGACGACGGCGAGGGGGACGGGTGCGGGGAGTCGCTGGGGCCCGGGGTGGGCGAGGGGGACGGGGACGGGGACGGGCCCGTGAAGGCGTTCGCGACGCGGAACACCGTGCTCTCGCCCGGCCGTACCTCGAACGGTTCGCCCAGGTTCACCGGCCGCTGCTCCCCGTCGTCGACCATCAGGCTCGCGCTCGTCTCCACGTCCGCGTCCGCCGCCGCGCCGTTGCTGGGCTCGGTGACCGTGCAGGTCGTGGCCGTGGTGAAGGTCTGCTGCGGGAGGCTGCCGCCGGAAGCGCCCGGCTCGATGTCGATGCCGGCCTCCGTGCCGTCCGCGCAGTTCAGTTCGAGATGCGCGGCGTCCGGGCGCAGCTTCTCGTCGTCGCTCGTCGTCTTGATGACGTCGAGCGTCCCCGCCGCCTCGTAGCGGTTGGTGAAACGGCAGGTGGGCCTGGGGTCCTCGGGTGTCAGGCGCACCTCGACGCTGGAGCTGCCCGGCCGGACCGGGCCCACCTGCGCGTCGCCGCAGTCCACCGACTCCAGGACCCAGCGGCCCGCGTCCGTCGCCGGGGGCAGGTACTCCTGCACCGTGTAACGGAGCCGGTCGTCCACCCGCAGTTCGTTCGCGACCGGGCCGGGCTCGCCGTCCTCGCGCACCGCCGGGGTGACCGCGTCCTCCGCCTCCGTCGTCGCCTCGCCCCGGTACAGCGCGGTGCCGTCCGCGGGGCCCGTGACCGCCGGGTGCGGAGTCACGCCGTAGCCGAAGGTGCCCGTCCCGCCCCGGGTGACCTTCTCGATCGCGATCGCGCCGGCGGGCGTATAGGTGTTGGTGAGCAGACAGTGCGGGTTCTCGTCCGCCGTGACCTCGTGCGCGACCCGCCAGGTGTCGCCCGTGTCCGTGATGGGCACCTCCTCGCCGTCGCAGACCGCGCTCGTCAGTTCCCAGGTGCCGCGCCCGTCCGGGGCGGGCTTGTGCTCGATCGCCGTGTACGTGCCGGTGACGACCTCCTGCGAACCGGCGACCGTCTCGGGCACGCCCGGCCGCGTCGTCGTCACCGGATTCACCTCGACGGGCGGCGCCCCCGGCGGCACGTCCAAGTCGATGTCGAAGGTGCCGGTCCCGCCGAGGGTCTCCTTCTGCAACAGGCCCTCACCGCCGCTGCGGCTGTTGGTGTACGTGCACGTCACCGTCTCGCCCTCGACGAGCCCGATCTCCACCTTGCCCGCCGAATCGGTCCTGATCGCGCTCCGGCCGGTACCGCCGTCCGCCGCACGCGCCACGCAGTCGGGGCTCCCGACCAGCTCCCAGCCGCTGCCGGGCTCCAAGGCCTCCTGGAACGTCCACGGGTTGCTGTCGATGTCCGACTCCCCGCGCACGAAGGTCTGCGAGGCGTCCTTGCCGGTCGACGCCGAGAGCACGAAGTCGTTGACGCCGTCATTGTTGGTGTCGGCGTAGGAGAGGTTCCCGTTCATGCGGAAGTCGCCCTGGCCCGCGCCCTCGATGTGCTTGACGACCTTGATCGTGCCCGCGCCCGGCGGCGGCGTCACCGCGTAGTAGTAGCAGAAGACGTGGCGGGCGCCGGACGGGAACGAGACGCGCTCGACGTTGTCGCCGTTGAGGGCGTCCTGCGCGCAGCGCAGCGCGCCGAAACCGTACTGCTCCTGCTTGCCGTTGAGCGGCTGCGCGGGGGTGCCGCCCTGGGTCCACAGGGCGTTGGCGTTGACCGCGGCGACCTCGGCGTCATTGAGGGGGACGGTGACGGCTCCCTGAAGGGTGCGGCCCGTCGGGTTGCCCGCCGCGTCCAGCTCGGGGGTGCTCGCCGAGGTCGTGATGTTCTGCCGGATGGGCCCTGTGACGGTGCTCAGGTTCTGGGTGGCCGCCGTGGGGCCGGTGATGTTCCTGCCGGTGGAGAACGTCCAGCCGGTGAGCGGTTCGCAGGGCGGCAGCGGGGTGCCCGCCGCCTCCTTCGCCGCCGAGACCGCCTCGGAGCTGCCGTAGTTCGAGTTCGGGCCGAGGTCGCGCAGCGACTCCTGGATGTTGTTGCGCGCCTTGTTGGCCATGATGTCGCTGTACTGGGGGCAGTCCCGCGCCACGTACGTGATCGACAGCGGGTTCTCCGCCGCGCGCGGCTGCGCACCGTACGCGGGGACACCCCCGCCCACGGCCACCAGCAGCACCCCGCACCACAGGGCCCACAGCCGGAGCAGGCGCCTTTCCCTTACGTCCCTCGTCATCCGTACCCTCACCACCGCATGTCGTCACTTCGGACACAGCCGTGCCGGTATGCGACAGGAGGGACGGAGAGCGGAGCGGTAAGCACACCGACAGACCGTCCGAAAATCACACAGATGCGGGCAGGGTGGTACCGGAGTGACGGCCGCCTCGGGGCCCGCGACCCTTCCGCCGAGCGCCTTGAAGGGCGGCTAACCTTACGTATCCGCCCTGGCCACGGATCGCCGGGAACCAAGCCGTGAACCAACTGACGCGAAGGGGTGCGCGCATGGGCATTCTGGATCTGCTGCGGAACGCTTTCGGACGCCGGAAGGCGGAGCCGACGGAGGCGGAGGCCGAGGCGCAGGCGCAGGAGTCACCGCGGGCCCCGGAGGCGGGGGAGCCGACCGGGGCCGCGCCCCGCGAGGAGACCCCCGCGCGGGACGCGGAAGCCGCGGCCCCCACCGTCCCGGCCGCCCGTACGGGTGAAACCGAGCCCGAACCGCGCACCGAGCCCCAGCCCGAACCCCTCCCCGAGCAGCGCCGCTCCACCGACGCCACACTCGCCGACGACCTGGTGGCGGCGGCCTTCGACCGCGCCCAGGACCGCCCGACGATCCCGCACCCGGCGGAGCCGGCGGAGGAGGCGGAGGCGCACCCGCAGGCGGAGGCCGAGACGGTACGGGAGCCGGACGCCGTGGAGCCGGAGGCGGAGGCGGAGGCGGAGGCGGAGGCGGAGGCGGAGGCGGAGGCCGCGAGCCCCGCCGAGACCCCCGCCGTGAGCGAGCCCGAGGCGGAGCCCGCGCCGGTCGTCGAGCCGGAGGCCGTACCGGAGCCGGAGGCCGCGCAGGCCGTCGCACCGGAGCCCGTACCGGCACCCGAGGCCC
>NZ_JAAGLR010000598.1 GCF_010548245.1 Streptomyces sp. SID11385 | reverse complement strand
CGCGCTGCCCGGCACCGCGCCCGGACGCCGGGACGGCACCCGTGCCCCGGCCCCCGCCCGGCGGCCCGTCCGCGAGGCACGCTCCTCCCCGCCACCCGGCGCTCGCCGCTCAGGGCAACGTAGCCGCCGTACGGGGTCAAGTCGCCGTATTCGCGAAAAAGCGACCCCGACGCGGACATCCCCCGCCGGGCAGGGAGCACGCTACCCGGCGTCGTCAGCCGCTCTGCGCACTCCGGGTCACGTGCGCGCGGATCGCCTCCGCGACGGCCTCGGGGTATTCCATCATCGCGACGTGGCCCGCCTCGGGCAGGGTCAGCAGCCGGGAGTCCCGGAAGGACCTGGCCGCCTTGCGCGCCATGCGGTACGAGACGAGCTGGTCACGGCCGCCGTAGACGAGGAGCGTGGGGGCGAGGACGCGTTCGGCCTGGCGCCACAGATTGTGCTGGCCGCCGAGCGTGTACGCGTTGACGATCGCGCGCGCCGAGCGGGTCATCGCGTCCCAGAAGTACGGCAGCGCCAGGCGCCGCTCCATCTCGGCGACGGCCTGCCGGAACCCCGCCTCGTCGACGCGGCGGGGATCGCCGTAGCAGAGCCCGAGCACGCCCCGCACCCGGTCCTCGGCGGTCCAGTCGCGCGAGAGGCGGTTGAAGAGCGCGGTGACGCCGGGGACGGCGAGCAGCCCGGTGGGCACGGCGCTGCGCTGCACCCGTATCTCCGGCAGGGCGGGCGAGACGAGCGTGAGGGTGCGTACGAGGTCGGGGCGCGCGGCGGCCACGCGGGTGACGACGGCGCCGCCCATCGAATTGCCGACGAGGTGCACGGGGCCGCGCCCGCGCGCCTCCAGAAGCGCGACGACGGAGCGCGCCTGCGCCGAGATCCCGTAATTGCCGTCGTCGGGCGGCGGCGAGTCCCCGAAACCGGGCAGGTCGAGCGCCTCGCCCTCGACGTCCTCGCGCAGCAGCCGCAGGAGCGCGGACCAGTTGAGCGAGGAGCCGCCGAGGCCGTGCACGTACAGCGCCGGGGGCAGTCCCTCGCGCGAGGGCGGCACGGAGCGCACGGCGAGCGTGCGGCCCGGCAGATGGCGGGTGTGCAGCTCCTCGTCCCGGGCGAGGGGGACGGGACTCACCCGGGGTTCGGCGGCGGCGGGCAGGGAAGACGGTTCCGGGGACACGCGGCCATGTTACGAGAGGGTCACGCCCGGAGAGCGTGTGCGGGCGGTCACACCGGGGGACGCGAGGGACGTACCCTGACAATCAGGACGAGGAGCCGCGTGTCCGCTCCGTCCGCTCCGTGTCACCCGGGCCCCGAAAGGCGGATGCCATGACGATCGATCCCCAGGAACCGCGAGCCGAGGAGCCTCCGGCGGACCCGGAGGAGCCCGGGACCTTCGAGGGCGAGGAGGAGGAACACCCCCCGCTGGAGCGCAAGGACACCGAGGCGGTGGACGAGGCGGACCGCGCGGAGCAGGAACTCGTCGTGGAGGAGGACGAGGAGGAGTACCGCTGACGCCGGGGGCGGGCCGCGTACCGCTGTACGACCGCCAAACCCGTCGCTATCGTCCCGACACGGCCGTGACCAGCGCGAAGCCCGTGTCCGCCTGGTGAAAAGCTGCCGCAAGGCGCGCACAGGGCGGTTACCGAAAAGTACGATGGCGGGCGCGGGCACCGTTCCGCGAAGGCAACGAACCTGGGAGGCGGCGTGAGCGCCATCGAGCAGACAGAGGCAGCGCGCCCGAGGGGCACCCGGCTGCCGCGCCGCGCGCGCCGGAACCAGCTCCTCGGCGCGGCGCAGGAGGTCTTCGTCGCGCAGGGCTACCACGCGGCGGCGATGGACGACATCGCCGAGCGCGCCGGGGTGAGCAAGCCGGTCCTCTACCAGCACTTTCCCGGAAAGCTCGACCTGTATCTCGCGCTGCTCGACCAGCACTGCGAGGCACTGCTCCAGGCGGTGCGCGCGGCGCTCGCCTCGACGACGGACAACAAGCAGCGCGTGCGGGCGACGATGGACGCGTACTTCGGCTACGTCGAGGACGACGGCGGCGCCTTCCGGCTCGTCTTCGAGTCGGACCTGACCAACGAGCCCGCGGTGCGCGAGCGCGTGGACCGGGTGACGGCGCAGTGCGCGGAGGCGATCTGCGACGTCATCGCGGAGGACACGGGTCTCTCGCGCGACGAATCGATGCTGCTCGCCTCCGGGCTCGGCGGCCTCGCGCAGGTCGTGGCCCGCTCCTGGCTGCACAGCGACCGCAGCGTGCCGCGCGACACCGCGGTGCAGTTGCTCGCCTCGCTCGCCTGGCGCGGCATCGCGGGCTTCCCGCTGTACGGGAGCGAGCAGGCGCAGGGCGACTGAGGCGGACGGGCGCGGCGGCGGTGACCTCGGACGGCCCCGCCCCGCGCTTGTTCGCTCAGGGCGTGCCGGGCTCCGCTCAGCGGGGTCCCCTCGCCGGGCTAATGTGGGGCGCGTACGGCGCGCTGTGTCGCGCACATCGGTGACCGTCGGAGGGACATAGCCGTGGAGGTCAAGATCGGGGTGCAGCACGCGCCGCGCGAGATCGTTGTGGAGAGCGGGCAGAGCGCCGACGAGGTCGAGAAGGCCGTGGCCGACGCGCTCGGGGGCACGTCCCCGCTGCTGAGCCTGGAGGACGACAAGGGCCGCAAGATCCTCGTCCCCGCCGCGAAGCTCGCGTACGTGGAGATCGGCGAGTCCGCTCCCCGCAAGGTCGGCTTCGGCGTGGCCTGAGCCCACACCGCCCGGCCGCCGGGCACTCGGAGGCGGCCCCCCACGGGGGGCCGCCTCTTTCGTGCGCGCGCTGCCCGACGGGCGACGTCCCGAACGGGCGTTCCCCGTCGACCGGCGGGATTGCGGTTCCGTGGCCGGGGGTAGGACGGCTTCGACCGAATTGCCCGTCGATGCCGGGAGGACCGGATGATCGTGGAAGCGCTGGGCGCCGCCGCGCTCGGTCTCGTGCTCGCCGCCGTGGCGCTGCGCCGGTTGCCGGGACGGCTGCCGCACCAGGCGCTCGTGTACGCGACGGGCGGCGTGGGCGGCCTCTTCGGCGCCTTCGTGGCGCACAGCTCCCTGGGCCCGGGCCACCTGCCGCTGAGCCTCCTCGCCGCGACAGCCGTCACGGCGGCACTGCTCTCGCTGCTCCCCCGGCCCGGGACCGCCCCCGAACGACCACGCGAGCGCGCCACCGCCTGAGCGGCCCGCGCCGGGCGGGTCGCTTCGCGCGCCTGCGTCCGGTCCCGCTTCACCGGGTCCGCGTGGCCCTCCCCGTACCGCCGGAAAATGGCCGGAAACCGTCACCCGGCGGACGGGCGCGGGCCCGCCCCCGCGCGGCCGACGCCGTTCAGGCGGCCGTCCTCAGGAGGCGAGCCCCAGCGCCGCCATCCGCTTCGTGTGCGCCTCGGTGATCCGCGAGAACATGCGGCCCACCTCCGCGAGGTCGAAGCCGTCCGCGAGGCCGCCGACGAGCATCGTGGAGAGGGCGTCGCGCTCCGCCACGACCCGCTGGGCCTGCGAGAGGGCCTCGCCCATCAGGCGGCGCGCCCACAGCGCGAGGCGGCCCCCGACGCGCGGGTCCGCCTCGATCGCGGCGCGCACCTTCTCCACCGCGAAGTCCGCGTGCCCCGTGTCCGCGAGGACCGTGAGGACGAGGTCCTTCGTGTCCGTGTCCAGGCGCACGGCCACCTCGCGGTAGAAGTCGCTCGCGATCGAGTCGCCCACGTACGCCTTCACCAGGCCCTCCAGCCAGTCCGAGGGCGCCGTCTGCTGGTGGAAGGCGTCGAGCGCGGTCGCGAAGGGCTGCATCGCCTCGGCGGGCTCGGCGTCGATCTCGGTGAGCCGGTCGCGCAGCTTCTCGAAGTGGTGGAACTCGGCGGAGGCCATCTTGGCCAGCTCCGCCTTGTCCTTCAGGCTCGGGGCGAGCTTGGCGTCCTCGGCGAGGCGCTCGAAGGCGGCCAGCTCGCCGTAGGCGAGGGCGCCGAGGAGGTCGACGACCGCGTCCCTGTAGTGCGGCTCGACGGAGCTCGCGGCCCAGTCACGGGCGGTGGTCGCGGCGGCGGTGTCTGGCGTCTCCATGACCGCACAATAGCCCGCGCCCGGGGCCGCGCACCCGGGCGGCCGACAGGTGTGATGACCACTACGTGTGGCCTCGAACCGACACGCCTGCGGGCTTTGGGGGTATGGTGGTAAAGGAGCCCGCCGAATATGCCCATATGTTCAGCGGGTGTACCGAGGATGCCCGGTCGGTGGCCCGATCGGCTCCGACCCGACAGCCCTCCCGGCCGCCCGCGTCCTGAGCGCGTACGGCTTTCGAGGGGCCCTCAGCGGTATGAGCGCTGTGAGCGTGGGCAGAGGTCCCGCGACGCGACCCGGCCCGTCCCCGTTACAGCGGCCGGCGGTCCGCGGCACGGTCAAGACCCCTCATGTTCCCTCGTACCGCCTTAACGAAGAGGCAACATCCTGACTACGCAGACTTTTCGGGACCTGGGGATTCTCCCCGAGACGGCCGAGGCGCTGGAAGCCGTCGGCATCGTCTCCCCCTTTCCCATCCAGTCACTGACCCTGCCCGTCGCCCTGTCCGGCTCCGACGTGATCGGCCAGGCCAAGACCGGGACCGGCAAGACGCTCGGCTTCGGCCTCCCGCTCCTGGAGCGGGTGACCGTCGCCGCCGACGTCGAGGCCGGCCGCGCGACCCCGGACAAGCTCAGCGAGGCGCCGCAGGCCCTCGTCGTCGTGCCCACCCGCGAGCTGTGCACGCAGGTGACCAACGACCTCCAGACCGCCGGCAAGGTGCGCGACGTCCGCGTCCTCGCCATATACGGGGGCCGCGCCTACGAGCCGCAGGTCGAGGCGCTCAAGAAGGGCGTCGACGTCGTCGTCGGCACCCCGGGCCGTCTCCTCGACCTCGCCGGTCAGCGCAAGCTCGACCTCAGCAAGGTGCGGGCCCTCGTGCTCGACGAGGCCGACGAGATGCTGGACCTCGGCTTCCTGCCCGACGTCGAGAAGATCGTCGCGATGCTGCCCGTGAAGCGGCAGACGATGCTCTTCTCGGCGACGATGCCGGGCGCCGTCGTCTCCCTCGCGCGCCGCTACATGTCGCAGCCCACGCACATCAACGCGACCTCGCCCGACGACGAGGGCGCCACCGTCGCCAACACCGAGCAGCACGTCTTCCGCGCGCACTCGATGGACAAGCCGGAGATGGTCGCGCGCATCCTCCAGGCCGAGAACCGCGGCCTCGTGATGATCTTCTGCCGCACCAAGCGCACGGCCGCCGACATCTCCGAGCAGCTCCAGCGCCGCGGTTTCGCCGCCGGCGCGGTGCACGGCGACCTCGGCCAGGGCGCCCGCGAGCAGGCCCTGCGGGCCTTCCGCAACGGCAAGGTCGACGTGCTCGTGTGCACCGACGTCGCCGCGCGCGGCATCGACGTCGAGGGCGTCACGCACGTCATCAACTACCAGACGCCCGAGGACGAGAAGACCTACCTGCACCGCATCGGCCGTACGGGCCGCGCGGGCCGCTCCGGTACGGCCGTCACGCTCGTCGACTGGGACGACATCCCGCGCTGGCAGCTCATCAACAAGGCGCTCGGTCTCGGCTTCCCCGACCCCGTCGAGACGTACTCGACCTCGCCGCACCTCTTCGAGGAACTGAAGATTCCGGCGGGCACGAAGGGTGTCCTGCCGCGCAGCGAGCGCACCCGCGCGGGCCTGGACGCCGAGCAGGTCGAGGACCTTGGCGAGACGGGCGGTCGCGGAAAGCGCGGCGGCTCCGCCCCGGCCGGTGCTCGCGGCGGCTCCCGTACGGAGGACCGCAAGGACGCCCCCCGTACGGAGGAGAAGGCCGCCGAGGAGCGCGAGCCCCGCGCCCCGCGTCGCCGCCGTCGTACCCGTAACGGCGAGCCGGTCGCGGCCACCGCGGGCGAGCAGGGCGCCGAGGCGGCCGGTGAGGGCGGCGAGGACGCGCCGCGCAAGCC
>NZ_JAAGLR010000570.1 GCF_010548245.1 Streptomyces sp. SID11385 | reverse complement strand
CCCGCAGCACCGAGGCGGCGGCGACCGCCCGTACAACCGCGACCACCGCGGCACCGGCGACCGCCCCTACGGCCGCCGTGACGACCGGGGCGCGGGCTCCTCGTTCGCCCCGCGCCGCGACGACAAGCCGCGCTGGAAGCGCAACGGCTGAGCAAGGCCGTGGCTGAGCAGGGCCGTGGCTGAGCAGGGCCGTGGCTGAAGCAAGTGGCTGAAGCAAGGCCATGACCGAGGGCCCGTACGGAACTTCCGTACGGGCCCTCGGCAATTCCCGCTCCCCGCAAGGGGGTTGACCGGGCCGTGCGCGGGGCATCGCTGCGCACATGACAAATACAGCAGCGGATGGCGAGAAACCGCCCCCACAGTCCCCCGGCGCGGCCGGCGCGGCCTCCGACGAGGAGCGCCTCGCCGAACTCGGCTACACGCAGGTCCTCGCGCGCCGCATGTCCGCGTTCTCGAACTACGCGGTGTCCTTCACGATCATCTCCGTCCTGTCCGGCTGCCTGACCCTCTACCTCTTCGGCATGAACACCGGCGGGCCCGCGCTCATCACGTGGGGCTGGGTCGCCGTCGGCGCGATGACGCTGCTCGTCGGGCTCGCGATGGCGGAGATCTGTTCGGCGTACCCGACCTCGGCGGGGCTGTACTTCTGGGCGCACCAACTCGCCCCCGCGCGCTCGGCCGCCGCCTGGGCGTGGTTCACGGGCTGGTTCAACGTGCTCGGGCAGGTCGCCGTGACGGCGGGCATCGACTTCGGCGCGGCGAACTTCCTCGCCGCGTACCTGAACCTGGAGTTCGGCTTCGAGGTCACCCCCGGTCGCACGATCCTCCTCTTCGCCGCGATCCTCGTCCTGCACGGCCTCCTCAACACCTTCGGCGTCCGCATCGTCGGCCTGCTCAACAACGTCAGCGTGTGGTGGCACGTCGCGGGCGTCGCCGTCATCGTCGGGGCGCTCGCGCTCGTCCCCGATCACCATCAGTCGACTTCGTACGTCTTCACGCACTTCGAGAACCACACGGGCTTCGGGAGCGGCGCGTACGTCGTCCTGATCGGGCTGCTCATGGCGCAGTACACCTTCACGGGCTACGACGCCTCCGCGCACATGACCGAGGAGACGCACGACGCGGCGACGGCGGGCCCGAAGGGCATCGTCCGGTCGATCTGGACCTCGTGGATCGCCGGTTTCGTGCTGCTGCTCGGCTTCACGTACGCGATCCAGTCCTACGAGACCGCCAGGAACTCGCCCACCGGGGCGCCGCCCGCGCAGATCCTCCTGGACGCGGTCGGCGCGACGGGCGGCAAGCTCCTGCTCCTCGTCGTGATCGGCGCGCAACTCTTCTGCGGCATGGCCTCGGTGACCGCCAACAGCCGCATGATCTACGCCTTCTCGCGCGACAACGCGCTGCCGTTCTCGCGCCTGTGGCGCGCGGTGAGCCCGCGCACCCGCACGCCCGTCGCGGCCGTCTGGCTCGCGGCGCTCGGCGCGCTCGTCCTCGGACTCCCGTACCTGATCAACGAGACGGCGTACGCGGCCGTGACCTCGATCGCCGTCATCGGCCTCTACATCGCGTACGTCGTCCCGACCCTCCTCCGCCTGCGCAGGGGCGACGACTTCGCGCGCGGCCCCTGGCACCTGGGCCGCTGGTCCCGCCCGATCGGCATCGCGGCGGTCACGTGGGTCCTGGTGATCACGATCCTGTTCATGCTCCCGCAGGTCTCCCCGGTGACGGTCGAGACCTTCAACTACGCCCCGGCCGCCGTCCTGGTGGTCCTGGGCTTCGCGGCGACATGGTGGTTCGCCTCGGCCCGCACGTGGTTCCTGCGGGGGCGAGGCCCGACGGCGGAGGACTGAGCCGCCCTCGCGCGGACCACCCACGCCCCCCTGCCGCGCCGCCACCGCCCCCCGAACCACGTACCGAATCGGCCTCGCGCGGCCGGGGGGCTATGCTCGGGGGAGCACCACTGGGACCGTTAGCTCAATTGGCAGAGCAGTGGACTTTTAATCCATTGGTTGTGGGTTCGAGTCCCACACGGTCTACCGACGAGCGGGCGGGGGAATCTCCCCCCGGCCTGCCACCCAGCGCCTCGACCGGCTTCGGCCGACCGGGGCGCTTCGTCGTTTCCGGCGGCCCCGGCCGGACGGCGGGTACCCCTCGCACGTCCGTCGCCGCCACCCCGAGAAGCCCCTCCAGCTCAGCCACCGCCGTGTCCTCGTCCGTCGCATGGACGGTGGTGATGCCCAGCCCGGCGGCCGGCGGGAGGTTGATCGCCTGATCATCCACGAAGACGCACCGCTCGGCCGGCACGTCGACGAGACCGAGGGCGAGCTGGTAGATGGCCGGATCGGGTTTGGCGAGCCCTACGACTTCGGACACCACGTGCACGTCGAACAGGTCCCAGATGCCAACGTGCTCGTACGGGTTGAACGGATCGAGGCCGAAGCTGTTCGACAGCAACGCGAGCCGGTGACCGGCGGCGCGCGCGGCGCGGGCGAGCGCGACCATCCGAGCGGCCACAGGAACCTCGGCCCAGGCCCGCCCCATCAGGTTCACCGGATCGACGTGCTCTCCGAGAAGCCTGGCCGTGCCCTGGTTCCACTCGCGCTGCCCTATCTCGCCGATCTCCAACGCGGTGTAGAGACGCCGCCCTTCGGGGTGATCGTTGAGGACGCCGCGCCACGATCCTGGCGCCAGCCCCTCGGAGACGCACCAGGCGCGGTGGACGTCGGCGGGGGCGGCGGTGAGCACCCCGGCGAAATCGAGGATCAGGCCACGCCTGTCGGCTTTGCCCGTCACGTGTCGCATCCGGTGTTTGTCCTTTCCCGATCGGCCCTCGTCGCGATGGCTCTGGCCGTCGGTTCGAGGGTCGCACAAGGTGAACGCGCGCACGCTCAGAGTCAGAAAGTGCCGGCCATGGGGAACGGGCGTGGGGCACGCGGCATGGCCCGCAGCGCGGGCTGCTCCTCAGGGGCCGCTCTGGCGGTGGCCTCGGCCGGGGGCCCGCCCCAGGGGCTCGGCGGTGGGTTTTGGCCAATGGTGGGGGGTGGGTTGCCGGGGTGGGGTGGGGTTCGTACGGTTCCGGACTGAGGTGGTCGGGAGCGCTCCCAGTGGGCCCGGCCCTCGCCTCGCACGACGGGCCCCCACGGCCCTCCCCCCACGTTGTCCGAGGGAAGGAACCCTCCATGCACGTCACTCTTCGTCCCCGTCCCGCCCGGAAGGCGCGGGCCCTCGCCGCCGCGTTCGTGCTCGCCGCCGGGTCGCTCACCGCCGTCGCGGCGGCGGGCGGGTCCGCCGTCGCCGACGCGCAGACCTGCGAGCAGTTCGGCAGTGTGCCCACGCCCGGCGGGTACATCGTGCAGAACAACGCCTGGGGCACCACCGCCCCCCAGTGCGTCGACCAGTCGGGGAACGGGTTCACGCTGAGCCGCGCCGACGGCTCCGTTCCGACGAACGGCGCCCCGAAGTCGTACCCGTCGATCTACGCGGGCTGCCACTACACCAACTGCTCGCCCGGCACCGTCCTGCCCCGCCAGGTGAACGCGATCGGCAGCGCGCCGAGCCGGATCGCGTACCGCTACACGGACGGCGCGGTCTACGACGCCGCGTACGACATCTGGCTCGACCCGGAGCCGAAGACGGACGGCGTGAACCGCACCGAGATCATGATCTGGCTCAACAAGGTCGGCCCGGTCCAGCCCATCGGCTCCAAGACCGGCAACACGACGATCGCCGGGCAGAACTGGGACGTGTGGAAGGGCAACAACGGCTCCAACGACGTCGTTTCGTACGTGGCGCCCGGCGCGCTCGGAAGTCTCGACTTCGATGTGAAGGACTTCGTGAACGGCGCTGTCGCGGAGGGGCTGGCCACGCCGGACTGGTATCTCACCAGCGTCCAGGCGGGGTTCGAGCCGTGGGAGAACGGCGCGGGCCTCGCGGTGACGGACTTCTCGTTCAGCGTGGGGTGAGGCTGCGGTGTGAGAGGCGCACGGCCGGTCCGGGGGCGGTTCGTCGCCCCGGGCCGGCCGTCGCCCGGCCCGGACCGGCCGTCGCCCGGCCCGGAGCCGGACGGCTCACGCGTCACAGCGCGCGGACGAAGGTCTTCGCGCCGTTGTGGTAGTCGATCGTCAGGCCGGGAGTGGTGGGCCAGGGGGTGATCGAGGCGATCTCGGGGTGTGCCGCCGCCGTCAGGGTGGCCGCGAGCCAGGCGGCGGCGGGGGCCGTGTCGGGCGGGGGCGGGCCCTCGGTGGGGGTGCCGGTGGTGGCGGGGGCGGGGGAGTCGTGTTTCTCGGTGGGGGAGAGCTGGCCGATCAGGTGCCAGCGGTCCTCGCCGGAAGGGCGCGGGATCACCACGCCGAAGGGGTACTTCTTCTCGCCCGACTCCCCGAAGGTCCGGGTGGTGGGGAGCAGTTCCTTCAGGAAGGTCTGGAGTTGTTCCGGTCGCATGCGCAAGTCCCCTGTCTCGGTGGGCCATTCAGATAACGAGGCAGGGGGTCGCGCGTTGTGGTCAGGGGCGGGCGGCCCAGATCCGGCGGGTGGTGCGGACGGTCAAGTCCCGGCGTTCGGTGAGGCGTTCGGGGGCGATCAGGGTGTCCAGGGCCCTCAGGTCATCGGGGGACAGGGTCTCGGCGACCGTCGTGCGCAGGCGGGTCAGGCCGGCCAGGGCGTAGCGGGCGATCGCCGGGTTCTCGGGGGCCTCGATCCGTACGTCCAGGGTGCGTTCGTCCGCGATCGTGAAGCCCGCCTCCGTCAGTTTCGGTCCCCACTCGGCGCCCCGGTGCGGGACGTGCTCGGCGTGGAAGCGGTCGCTCGCGGTGTGCGCGCGCTCTTCGAGGGCCGCTTCCTCCCCTGCGGGCAGGAAGCGGGGGAATCCGGAGAGTTCGAGCAGGGCGAACAGCCCTTCGGGGGCCAGGAGTTCACGGACGTGGCGGAGGGCCTGGTCCGGGTCGGCCATGTGGTGCATCGAGGCCGAGGCCCAGACCAGGCCGGGGGTGCCGAGCTCGGGCCAGGCGGGCGCGTCCAGGTCGGCCTGCACCGTGCGTACGCGCCCCTCCAGGCCCGCCGCGCACGCCTTCTCGCGCAGCCGCTGGAGGTGCGGCGCGGAGGTGTCGACGGCCGTGACGTGCGCCTCGGGGAAACGGGCGAGGAGTGCGAAGGTCCCCGCGCCCGTGCCGGCGCCGAGGTCGACGATGTGGCGCGGCGCGGCGGTCAGCGGCAGCCAGTCGGTGAGCGAGGCGATATGCGAGGCGAGGACCTCGGCGTCGAGGTCGAGGACCTCGGCCTGGAGGGCGGAGAGGTCGGGGGAGTCGTGGGGGGTGGGCTCGTGGGGGTGGTGCGCGGGGGCGCCGTGCTCGTGGGGGCCGTGTGCGTGCGTGCCGTGTGCGTGCGTGCCGTGTGCGTGGGACATGCGTTCACGGTACGAAAAATATGCGTACGAGGCCCGGGCTCTGGCCTCTCGCGCAAGGCAGTGGGTCTTTCCGGTGCCGCAGGCGCAAGGGCGGGGGTGGTGGCGGTACGGGCTGGGGCGGCGCGTCAGCGCTCCGTACGGGCGGTGCCCCCGGTCCCGTCCGCCCGCTGGTGGCCCCGTCGCGCGTCCTTGTCGAAGATGCCGAGGAGCTCGCAGGGGCCCGACTCCGTGCCGATCGCGTGCGGGAGCATCGTGGGGAACTCGGCGGACTGGTTGGTCTCGACGCGGAAGCGGCGGTGGCCGAGGAGCAGCGTCGCCGTGCCGGAGAGGACCACGAGCCACTCGCGGCCGGGGTGGGCGCGCAGCTTCGAGGGCTTGTCGGGCGGCGGCTCCGTGAGGCGCTGCCGTACGACGGTGAGCCCCGGGTCGGCCTTCACCGGCCAGCGCATCTGGCCGCGCGCGGCGTCGGTCACCGGGTTGGTCACGACATCGTCCGACGCCGTCTCGACGAGCTGGTCGAGGCTCGTGTCGAGCGCGCGGGCGAGGGTGACGAGGCTGTCGAGCGCGAGGCGCCGTTGGCCGTTCTCGATCCGGCTCAGCGTGGACTGGCTGAGGTTCGCGCGGCGGGCCAGCTCTTCGAGCGACCAGCCCTGGGCGAGCCGCAGGGCGCGGACGCGCTTGCGTACGAGGCTGTCCAGGTCGTCATCGTCCGGCGTCATGGGCAAGAGGGTATGCGTCCTGGGCATGCGGAGTCATGGCGGTCATCGGGCTCGGTCGTCCTGCCCGTCAGCCCGTCATGCCCGTCGCGTCCGTCGTGCTCGTCGTGGCCGTCATGCCAGTGAGAGGAAGAGCTTCTCCAGGCGGCCGCGCAGCGCGTCCCTGTCCTCCGGGGAGCGCTTGCCCTCGTCGACCTCCGTCATGCACTGCTGGAGACCCGTCGCGATGATGGCGAACCCCGCGCGGTCGAGGGCGCGGGACGCGGCGGCGAGCTGGGTCACGACCTCCTCGCAGTCGCGGCCCTCCTCGATCATGCGGATCACGCCGGCGAGCTGCCCCTGCGCCCGCCGCAGGCGGTTGAGCGCCGACTTCAGTTCTTCGGCGGCCAGTTCGAGTTGCACCATCACGACTTCCTCTCCGTGCCGGGGGACAGGTCCCCGGTGATACCCCCGGGGGTAAGACTACTGCGCGGGGCGCGCCCGCCTGGGGCATGTGGGCCCGCGCGGGGCGGGGCGTCGTCCGGGCCCGTCCCGCCCTCAGGCCCGTACCGCCACCGCGTCGACCAGCATGAACGCCGCGACCGCGAGGAGCACGTACGCGAAGATCCGCCGCAGGAGCGGGCCCGAGAGGCGCGCCGCGAGGCGCCTGCCGTCCCAGGCGCCGAGGATCGCGGCGCCTGTGAACGGGGCGACGACGGCCCAGTCGAGCGCGTCCGCCGTGCCGGTGCGGGCGGTGAGGGCCGTCAGCGAGTTGACGGTGATGACGAGCAGACTCGTGCCGATCGCGCGGCGCATCGGCAGGCGCAGCACGCCGGTCAGGGCGGGTACGGCGAGGAAGCCGCCGCCCACGCCGAGCAGCCCTGTCACCGCGCCGAGGCCGGCGCCCG
>NZ_JAAGLR010000541.1 GCF_010548245.1 Streptomyces sp. SID11385 | reverse complement strand
GCCTCGGCGGCGAGCGCGCGGCGGGTCGCGGCACCCGGCCTGGCGCCCGGCGCGAGCGTCACGTCGCCGACGCGCGCGGCGCCCGTGTCGGCGCTCTCCAGGCCGAGGGCGATCCGGGCGAGGGTCGTCTTGCCCGACCCCGACTCGCCGACGAGCGCGAGCACTTCGCCGGGCGCGACGGCGAGCGAGACCCCGTCCACGGCGGGCCGCCCGGCACCGGGGAAGGTCCTGCCGACGGCGTCGAGCGCGAGGACGGCCGCCTCGGGCCGGGCGAGCGTCGCCCCGCCCAGTACGGAGCCGGTCGCCTCGTCCCGTACGGAGCCGGCCGCCTCGTCCCGCACCGGCGCGACCTCCCCCTCCCGCACCAGCTCCTCGATCCGTACGCACGCGCTCTGCCGCCCCTCCCCCGCGTCCGGCACCGGGGTGAGCGAGACCGGTCCCGCGCCGCACGCGTCCGTGGCGTGGGCGCAGCGGGGTGCGAAGGGGCAGCCGGGGGCGCGGTGGCCGGGGGCGGGGACCAAGCCGGGGAGTGCGGGGAGCGGTTCCTTGCGGGTGCGGACGGAGGGTTCGGCGGCGAGGAGGGCCGCCGTGTAGGGGTGGCGCGGGCGGGTGCGCAGGTCGGCGGGGCGGCCGTGTTCGAGGACGGTGCCCGCGTAGAAGACGTAGACGCGGTCGCAGACCTCGAAGGCGACGCGCAGGTCGTGCGTGATGAGGACGAGGCCCATGCCCCGGTCCTTGCCGAGGCGGCCGAGGAGGTCGAGCACGGCGCGCTGGCTCGCCGCGTCGAGCGCGGTCGTGGGCTCGTCGGCGATGAGCAGGTCGGGGTCGCCCGCGAGCGCGGCGGCGATGGCGACGCGCTGGCGCATCCCGCCGGACAGCTCGTGCGGGTAGCGGTCGGCGAGCGCGGCGTCGAGGCCGACCTCGTCGAGGCGGCGGGCGACTTCGGCGCGGCGCGCCTCCCGGGCCGCGCGGCCCCGCCCGGTGTGCTCGCGCAGCCCGTCGGCGATCTGGCGGCCGCACGTGAGCTGCGGGTGCAGCATCGTGAAGGGGTCCTGGAGGAGCAGCGTGAGGCGGCGTCCGCGCAGGGCGTGCCGGGCGCGGGGGCCGAGGCCGAGGACATCCTCGCCGTCCAGCGCGACCGTGCCGCCCGTGACGGACACGCCTTCGGGGAGGAGACCGGTGACGGCGCGGCTGGCGAGCGACTTGCCGCTGCCGGACTCGCCGACGACGGCGACGGCCTCGCCGCGCGCGACGTCGAGGGCGACGGAGTCGAGGAGGGCGAGGGGTGCGCCGTGCGCGCGGGCGGCGGCGACGCCGAGGCCGGCGACGTGGAGCAGGGGCGGGGCGGCGGTGGTCATGCGGACCTGCCTCGGTCGGTGAAGGATTCGAGCAGCCGGTCGCCGAGGAGGTTGAGCACGAGGGCGGCGAGCACGACGAGGACGGCGGGGGCGAGCGCGGCCGAGGGGTTGTCGTAGAGCAGGGTGCGGTTCTCGGCGAGCATGCGGCCCCAGTCGGGAGCGCCCGGCGGGACGCCGAGGCCGAGGAAGGACAGCGCGCTGAGCGAGACGATCGCGCCCGCGAAGTTGAGGAGCGTGTTGGCGACGACGACGGGCAGCACGTTGGGCCAGATGTGCCGGACCATCACGGTGGTACGGGAGAGACCGAGCGATTCGGCGGCCTCGACGTAGGCGAGGTGGCGCTGGCCCAGGACGGCGGAGCGCACGAGGCGGATGTCCCCGGGCGAGGTGAGGACGATGAGGACGCACACCGCGAGGGCGTACCCGCCGCCGCCGATGCCGGCGACGACGAGCGTGACGAGGAGTGCGGGCAGCGCGAGGAGGAGGTCGGCCCAGCGGCGGACGAGGGCGTCGGTCCAGCCGCCGAGGTAGCCGCCGAGCAGTCCGAGGACGTTGCCGAGGACCATGGAGCCGAGCGCGACAAGTGCCGCGCCGACGAGGGTGGAGCGGGCGCCCGCGACGCACATCTGAAGGATGTCGCGGCCGAGTTCGTCGGTGCCGAGCCAGTGGTCGCCGCTCGGCATCGCGACGCCCGTGACGAGGTCCTGTTCGTCCCAGTGCGGCAGGACCCACTGGCCGAGCGCGGCCATGGCGACGAGGAGGGCGAGCAGGACGCCGAGGACGACGCCGAAGGGGCGCGGCCGGAAGCGCCGGGTCCTCGTGGGAGCCGGGACGGGCGCCGGGGCGGTGGTGGTGGTCATGCGGCGGCCTCGTTCGCGAGCGGGGCGGTGCGGCGACGGGTGGTCGTGGCGGGGACACGCAGGCGCGCGTCGAGGAAGGGGAGCAGGAGGTCGGTCAGGAGCGTGACGAGGCAGACGAGCCCGGCGACGAGGAGCGCTTCGGCCTGGACGAGCGGCAGGTCGCGGAAGGTGATGGAGGAGACGAGGAGCTGACCGAGGCCCGGGAGGGCGAAGACCTCCTCGACCATCACGGTTCCGGCGAGCACGTAGGCGAGGACGAGCGCGGCCGAGGTGGTGACGGGCACGACGGTGCCGCGCAGCACGTACCGCAGGAGCGTCGCGCGCGGCACTCCCCTGGCGCGGGCGAAGACGACGTGGTCGCGGCCGAGTTCGGCGACGACGGCGGTGCGGGTGAGCTTGAGGAGCACGGCGGTGACGGCGAGGCCGAGGGCGAGCGCGGGCAGCACGAGGTGCTGGAGCCGGTCGCCCGCGCCGCCGTCGCCGGGGCCGTAAGCGGGGAACCAGCCGAGCATGAGCGCGAAGACGTAGATGAGGACGAGGGAGCCCGCGAAGGCCGGGGTGGAGAGGGCGATGACGCCGAGGCCCTGGAGGGTGCGGTCGGTGGCGCGGCGGGCGCGGAGCCCGGAGACGATGCCGCCCGGGATGCCGAGGACGAGGGCGACGGCGAAGCCGAGGCCGACGAGTTGCGCGGTGAGGGCGAGGCGGGAGCCGATCGCGGAGGAGACGCTTTCGCCCGTGCGGAGCGAGTCGCCGAGGTCGAGCCGGACCGCGTCGCCGATCCAGTGCAGGTACTGCGTGACGAAGGGGTCGTCGAGGTGGTTCCTGGCGCGGACGGCCCGGAGCGCCTCGGGGGTCGCGCCGCGCGGCCCGAGGAGGGTGCGCGCGGGGTCGCCGGGGGCGAGCTGGAGCAGGGCGAAGACGGCGACGGAGAGGACGAGGAGCAGGACGAGGGTGCCGCCGATCCTGCGCGCGACGTAGCGCGCGGGCAGGACGGGGGCGCGGCGGGGCGCGGTGGGTGTCGTCATCGTTCCTGTTCCCTGGCGGGGCCGCCGGAGGTGTGGGAGGCCGTGCCGGAGGGCGTTCGGGGGATGCCACCCTCCGGCACGGCGTCGTGGGGCCGGCCCGCCGGGGGCCGGGAGGGTGCCGTGCCGGGAGACGTACGGGGGAGTGTGTCTCCCGGCACGGCGGGTGCCGCGCCCGGGGCGTGACGGGGGAGTGAACGCCCCGGTGCGGCGGTCTGGTGGGCGGCGTGGGTGCCGTGGGTGCCGTGCGCGGAGTGCCGGTGCAGCCATCGCTCGACGTGTCCCGCGGCGTCGAGGAGCCGCCCGGGGTCGGTGAACTCGTGGCCCTCGTCCGGGTAGACGAGGAGTTCGGCGGGCGCGTTCCCGGCGGCCGTGAGGACCCGGTACAGCTCGTGGGCCTGGCCGATCGGGGTGACGCGGTCGGCGAGTCCGTGCACGAGGAGGGTCGGGGTGCCCGGGCCGCCGTGGGCGGCGACGGCGGAGGCCGCGTGGAGTTCCGCGAGCCCGGGGCCGATGCGGTACGTGTCGTCGTAGCCGCCGCCGATGACGCTCGTGTGCCGGAAGCTGTACCAGTCGGTGGGCGCGGAGACGACGACGGCGCTGGTGAAGAGGGCGCTGCGGGCGGCGGCGAGGGCGGCGAGGTAGCCGCCGTAGCTGTGGCCGAGGACGGCGGTGGCGCCGGGGTCGGCGAGGCCGCGCGCGTGCAGGTCGCGGACGCCGGAGAGGACGTCGTCGAGGTCGGCGCCGCCCGTGTCGCCGACGACGGCGCGGGCGTGGTCGAGTCCGTAGCCGCTGCTGCCGCGCGGGTTGGGGAGCAGGACGAGGTGTCCGGCGGCGGCGAGCGCGGGGCCGAGGCCGAGGACGTCGCCGGGCGCGTAGCCGCTGGTCCACTGCCAGGAGGGGCCGCCGTGGAGGAGGACGGCGAGCGGGCGGGGGCCTTCGTCGCCGTCCGGGGTGTCGAGGAGGAGGCCGTGGATCGTCGTGCCGTCGGGCGCGTGCCACGCGTGCGGGCGGCTGCGTACCCCGGCGAGGGCCGTGTCCTGCGCGTCGGCCGGGTTGAGGCGCGTGAGGGCGCGCCACTGCCAGGCGTGCGGGCCGCCGGTCGCGGCGACGACGGCTTCGGGGGGCGTCCCGGGGGCCTCGCGCACGGCGGTGACGAGGGCGCCGTCCGCGCTGTAGGAGAGGAAGGGCTGGTAGGCGGGCCCGGTGAGCGCGGCCTCCTCGGCGCGGTGGACGGTGACGGTGCCGTCGGGGGTACGGGTCCCGGCGCGGACGCCGGTCCCGGCGAGCCCGGCGAAGCGGAGGGTGCCGTCGTCGGCGAGGTCGCACCAGGTGGCGTCCTCGATGCCGGGGAGCGTCGTGCCCGTACCGGCGTCGAGGTCCAGGAGCACGGGGCGTCCCGCGACGATCGAGATGCCTTCGACGACGACGGCGTGGCGGCGGTCGGGGCTCAGGGCGGGCGCCGCGAGCTGGCCTTCGGGGGTGTGCAGGGTGCGCGCGGTGCCGTGCGCGAGGTCGAGCGCGACGCAGCGGGCGCGGTAGTAGCCGGCGGGCAGCGGGTCGTCCGAGACGGTCGCGACGGCGAGGTCCCCGCCGCGCCAGGCGACGTTCCACACCGTCAGGCCCGCCGGGCCGACCGGGCGCAGGTCCCCGGTGGCGAGGTCGAGGAGGTGCAGCGTGCGGTGGCCCGCGTCGGGGGTGTACCGCTCGGGGTCCGGCGCCCGGTGCAGGCGTACGGGGAGGCCGAGGTGCATGCCGTCGCGCTCGGCGCCGTCCGGGGCGACGAGGACCAGCGCGCGGGTGCCGTCGTCGGAGACGAGCAGGTCCTCCGCCTCGCCGGGGACGTGCGCGAGGAGGCGGCTCGTGCCGTCCCCGGCGTGCAGGCGTATCTCGGCCGGGCCGCCGCTCGCGGGGTCGGTGAGGTGCAGCAGGCCGGGGGTGCCCGGTATCCAGCGCGGCGCGTACCCCGGTATGCCGTCCTCGGCGCGGGTGGGCCGCTTCGGCTCCGCGTCGGCGGGGAGCAGGTGGATGCGGGGGCCCTCGGGGTGGAAGGCGGAGACGGCGACGGCCCGGCCGTCCGGGCGCAGCCGTGCCTCGCCCGGCTGCACGAGCCGCGACATGGCCGCGCGGACCCGGCGCGCGAGGCGGTGCGCGGGGCGCTCGGGGCCGGTGGCGGTGGGTGCGAGGCCGGGCATGACGTTCCGTTCGGTGGAGGGGCGGGGTGGGGGTCAGGCGGCCGCGCGGACGCGGGTCGCCCAGGGGCCGATGAAGCCGAAGGGGCCGGGTTCGAGGAGGACGTGCGCGGAGGAGAGCGCGGTCGCGGTCTGCGCCCACCACAGCGGGAGGTAGGGCAGGTCGGGCGCGGCGGTGGTGAGCGCCTTCATGAGGTCCTTGCCGCGTGTTCCCGGGTCCGTGTCCGTCTTGGCGCGGTCGAGGGCGCGGTTGACGGCCGGCTTGTCGTAGTGCGCGATGTCGGTGGCGACGGCGGCGGCGTTGAGGTAGGCGTCGGCGAGTTCGGCGGGATCGCCCGTGACGGGGAAGTACCAGAGGAACTGGAGGGGTTGTTTGCCCGAGCCGAGTTCGTTCACCCACTGCTCCAGGGTGATCTCCTTGACCTTGAGCGTGACGCCGATCTTCTTGAGCGCCCCGGCGAGGGCGAGCGCGGCCTTGCCGACCTGGGGGCCGCTCGCGGGGTAGTGGAGTTCGGCGGTGAAGCCGTGCGGCACGGAGGACTTGGCGAGTTCGGCGCGGGCCGCGTCGAGGTCGTGGCCGGGCAGGTCGATGCCCGCGTAGGCGGAGCGGACGTCGCGCGGGTTCATGAGGGAGCCCCACATGTCGCGCGAGGGCAGCGCGGAGGCGACCTCGGCCTTGCCGTGCAGGAGTCCGGTGACCATGCCCTCGCGGTCGGTGGCGTGGGCGATGGCGCGGCGTACGTGCGGGTCGTCGAAGGGCGCCTTCTTCGTGTCGAAGGCGAGGGCGACGACGGAGCGGTCCCCGGTGTAGGTGACCTCGGCGCTCGACTCCCAGGTGCGGGCCTCGTCGGGCGCGAGCTGGAGGGCGCCGTCGATCGCGCCGGACTTCATCGCGACGAGGCGGGTGCCCGCGTCGGGCACGAAGGAGAGGTCGAGGCGCTTGAGCGGGGGGCGGCTGCCCCACCAGTGCGGGTTGCGTTCCAGGCTCACGTGGTCGTCGGCGGCGAACTCCGTGACGCGGTACGGGCCCGTGCCGAGCAGGAGGGTTTTCGCGGTGCCGATCCTGCCCCGGTTGCGGCGCAGGAAGGCGCGGCTGCTGACGAGGAGCCCGCCGGGGCTCGTGTTCCACGCGAAGGAGCCGTCGGGTGCCTTGAGACGGATCGTCACCTCGTGGGCCCCGGTGACGCGCACGTCGCGGACGCCCGCGAAGGCGTAGGCGAGCGCGTTGCCGTTGCCGGGGTCGCGGATCTCCTCGATCGAGGCGAGGACGTCGTCGGGGGTGAAGGGGGTGCCGTCGGCGAAGCGGACGCCTTGGCGCAGGCGGTAGACGTACGTCTTCGGGTCGGGCTGGTGCCAGGAGGTGGCGAGGCCCGGGCCGAGTTCACCGCTGGGGCTCACGGAGAGCAGGGACTCCTGCGCGAGGCAGGCGACGGTGTAGTTGAGGACGCCGGACTCGCGGCCGACGTCGAGGCTGGAGAGCGAGGAGGGCAGGGCCAGGCGCAGCCGTTCGACGGGGACGTCCGCGCCGCGCGCGACGGGCCCGGGGCCTGCGGCGTCCTCGCGGCGCGGCGGGGCGCAGGCGGCGAGAAGAGAGCCCGCGCCGAGCAGGCTCGCCGCGGCCCCGGCGAGCCCGAGCACCCGGCGGCGGCTGAGCGCGCCCGCGCTCCTCGGTTCCATGGTCCCCGCCCGTCCCTCGCTCGCCGTCCACTCACACAACCCAAGTGGGCACGGACACTAGTCGAGCCGAGAGGGGACGTCAAAGCCCTGCTTATGGATACGGAAAGCGGGACCTGGAGGCAGCCCGGGGCGATTGATCCCGTTTCACGACTTTCGCCGGGGGCGGGAAGCGCACAGGAGGGCAGGGGGCGTGAGCAAGGCCACACCGGGGGCCCGGCCGGGCGCACACGACAGGGAGCGGGTGCCGCCCTCCCGTCACTCCGCGAGCAGTCCGCGCAGCAGTCGCGGCAGGGCCCACGCGTAGTCGTCGGCACCGGAGGGGGCGGCGGAGCCGTGACCCACCGGGTGGGCGTTGAGGAGGTGGCCGATCAGGAAGTCCCAGAGCGCGCGGTAGGCGGCGCGCGCCTCACCGGGAGCGAGCCCGGCGGAGGCGAGCAGCGCGAGCACCGCCTCCGCGAAGGGTGCGGCCTCGTCGACGACGTGGACCCCCTCGGCGATGATCCGCACCGCCCAGGGATGGGCCGCGAGCGCGTCGCGCGACTCCCGCCACAGGACTTCGAGACGCACCGCCGGGGCGCCCTCCGCCTGCCGCGCGGCGCGCGCGAGCGGGGTGAGCCGCTCGGCGACGTCACGGGCGAGGAGGCCGAGCAGTTCCTCGCGGTCGGCGAAGTGCCGGTAGAGCGAGGCCGGGCCGGTCCCGAGCGCGTGCGCGACGCGGCGCACCGTCAGCGCGTCGAGCCCTTCGGCGTCGGCGATCCGCCGCGCGGCGGCCACGATCAGCTCCCGCGACAGCGTGGCGGGCCGCCCGGCCCGCCGCCCCGCCCCCCGCGTCTCCTCTGCCACACGGCCACCTTACGGGCGCGGGCGCCCCACCTCCCGCGCACGACTGCCTCCGGCCGGCTTTGCCGCGCGCCTTCGCCGCGCGCTAACCTCCTTGGCGAACAGTGTTCGCAAATAGGCGCGGCCCCGCCCGCCGCCCCTCGTCCGTGCGCTCCGGCGCCGCTCCCACCCCGTGAGGTCGCCCGTGTCCACCGCTCCCCCGCCCGCACGTCACCGCGCGGCCGTCCGCCCCACGGCTCCCGCCGGAGGCGGCACCGCGCTCGCCGCGCTGGTGCTCGCCGTGCTCTCGTACTCGCTCGTGCAGACGATGCTCGTGCCGACGCTCGGGGTGCTCCAGCGGGCGCTGCACACGACCCCGGCGGCGGCCTCCTGGGCCGTCGTCAGCGCGCCGCTGCTCGGCAGCGCGGTGCTCACCCCGGTCATGAGCAGGCTCGGCGACGCGCACGGCAGGCGGCGCGTGCTGCTGAGCGTGCTCGGCGTGCACCTGCTCGCGACGGTGGGCGGCGCGCTCGCCTGGAACATCGGCGCGCTCATCGCCTTCCGGGGCGTGCAGGGCATCAGCCTCGCGCTGCTGCCGCTCTCCTTCGGCCTCGTGCGCGAGGCGCTGCCCGCACGCCGCGC
>NZ_JAAGLR010000498.1 GCF_010548245.1 Streptomyces sp. SID11385 | reverse complement strand
GCGCGCGGGCTTCTCGCCGCGTGCGGCCGCCGCGTCCCGCCCGGGGGCGGTGCCCGGCTCCTCGGCCCCGGTGGGGGGCTGCTGGGCCGGGAGAAGGGCCGCAGCGGCGTCCTGCGCGTCCCGCTCTTCGAGCGAGGCCGCACGGCCTCGCTCGTTCGCGCGTACACGCCGCTCCGAGCCGTCCGACGACGCGGTGCGCCGCCGCTTCCAGGGAGGGGTCGAGCCGGTCACGGCCGCCCCGCCCTCAGTCGCAGTCGCGGCAGATCGGCTGCCCGTTCTTCTCCCGCGCGAGCTGGCTGCGGTGGTGCACCAGGAAGCAGCTCATGCAGGTGAATTCGTCCTGCTGCTTGGGCAGGACGCGGACCGCCAGCTCCTCGTTGGAGAGGTCGGCCCCTGGCAGCTCCATCCCGGCCGCCTCCTCGAACTCGTCGACGTCGACGGTCGAGGTGGTCTTGTCGTTGCGCCGGGCCTTGAGCTCTTCGAGGCTGTCCTCGTTGAGGTCGTCGTCGGTCTTGCGTGGAGTGTCGTAGTCCGTAGCCATGTCGCTCTCCCCCTCTGGGTTCTGTGCGGTGTCTCAGCGCTCGTAACGCGTGAGAGGCCGGACTTGTGCCCGACCCGAGGCGGAGATTTTGCCTCACATCAAGGTCTGTTACTCAATCGACACTTCTCGCGCCCCCTTGACCAGGGGCGTAGGGAAGTGCTGGTGCGCACCGTAACCGGTACGACAGTCGCACCGGGGACGGGCCTCCCCGTGTACTTCCCGTGATCCACCCCCGCGAAAACCCCGATTTTCCGGGCTTTTCGGGGCCCTCAGAGGTCACCCATTGTGAATGTCTGAAAACCCGCTCTTGTGATCGATCACACAGACCGAACACGGACGCAGGTCCCGAAAATTCCTCGCAAAGCGAACAAGGCGACCGGGTCACGGTGCGTCGTGGCCCGTGTCGGGCGAACCGGGGAACACGTATCGCATTCTTCCCGGCACGCTCCGCTCACAGGGGCAGTGTGACTCGCATCACGAGTCCGCCCCCCTCTCTCGGCTCGGCGTGGATGCGCGCGCCGTGCGCCCGGACGATGGAGCGCACGATCGACAGACCGAGGCCCGCGCCCTTGTCGCTGCCCGTGCGTTCGGTGCGCAGGCGGCGGAACGGCTCGAAGATGTTCTCGATCTCGTACGCGGGCACGACGGGCCCCGTGTTGCTCACGACCAGCACCGCCTGCCCGTGCTGGGCCTCGGTGGTCACCTCGACCCAGCCGCGCTCCCGGGCGGCCTTCTCGCCGTCCTTGGCGGGAGCGCCCGCGTCCTTGGCGAGCCCGGCCGCCGGGGGCGGCACGTTGTAGCGGATCGCGTTCTGCACGAGGTTGAGGGCGACACGCTCCAGGAGCACGCCGTTGCCGTCGACCTCGGCCGGGGCGCGGGTGCCCCGGATCTCCACGTCCCGCGCCGCCGCCTCGCCGCGCGCCTGGTCGATGGCCCGGTCGGCGACCTCGGCGAGGTCGACGGGGCCGCGCTCGACGAGCTGGTTGTCGCTGCGGGCGAGGAGGAGCAGGCCCTCGACGAGCAGTTCGCTGCGCTCGTTCGTCGCGAGCAGGGTCTTGCCGAGCTGCTGGAGCTCGGGGGGCGCCTCCGGGTCGGAGAGCTGGACTTCGAGGAGCGTCCGGTTGATCGCGAGCGGAGTGCGCAGCTCGTGCGAGGCGTTGGCGACGAAGCGCTGTTGCGCGGTGAAGGCGCGCTCCAGGCGCTCCAGCATCTCGTCGAAGGTGTCGGCGAGTTCCTTCAGCTCGTCGTCGGGACCATCCAGCTTGATCCGCCGGGTGAGGTCGGAACCGGCCACCTGACGCGCCGTCCGGGTGATCCGCCCGAGCGGCGACAGGACCCGGCCCGCCATCGCGTAGCCGAAGGCGAAGGCGATGACGCTGAGCCCGAGGAGGGCGAGGAGCGAGCGCGAGAGCAGGTGGTCGAGGGCGCGCTGGCGCTGCTGGCTCACGCAGGCGTTGAGCGCGTCCTGGAAGTCGGCCTGCGGGTGCACGCTGCCGGACAGGTTGGCGAGCTGCGGGCAGTCGGCGCTGGAGATCGTGACGTTGCCACCGATCTCGAAGGGCAGTTTCTGGCCGACGCCGACCGCCTGCACGGCGAGCAGGTAGATGATCGAGAGCAGCAGGATGCCCGCGATGAGGAACATCCCGCCGTAGAGCAGGGTGAGCCGTATCCGGATGGTCGGGCGCAGCCAGGGGAACGGGGGCTCGGGCGCGCTGAACGGGGGGCGGACGGGCTTGGGCGGAACGGGCGGGCGGCCGGGGGGCCGGGGCGCGCGAGCGGCGCCCTGCCGGGAGGGGGACGGGGCCATGGGGAACTCAGATCCGGTAGCCGGAGCCGGGGACGGTGACGATGACGGCGGGCTCACCGAGCTTGCGGCGCAGGGTCATCACGGTGACCCGGACGACGTTGGTGAAGGGGTCGGTGTTCTCGTCCCACGCCTTCTCCAGGAGCTGCTCGGCGGAGACGACGGCGCCCTCGCTGCGCATGAGCACTTCGAGGACGGCGAACTCCTTCGGCGCGAGCTGGATCTCCCTGCCGTCCCGGAAGATCTCCCTGCGGTTGGGGTCGAGCTTGATCCCGGCCCGCTCCAGGACCGGCGGCAGCGGCACACTCGTCCGCCGGCCGAGGGCACGGACGCGGGCGATCAGCTCGCTGAAGGCGAAGGGCTTGGGGAGGTAGTCGTCGGCGCCCAGCTCCAGCCCCTCGACGCGGTCGCTGACGTCCCCCGACGCGGTGAGCATGAGGACCCGCGTGGGCAGGCCCAGCTCGACAACGCGGCGGCAGACGTCGTCGCCGTGGACGAGAGGAAGGTCACGGTCGAGGACGAGGACGTCGTAGTCGTTGACCTCGACGCGCTCCAGGGCCGCGGCTCCGTCGTACACGACGTCGACCGCCATGGCCTCCCGGCGCAGTCCGGTGGCCACCGCATCGGCGAGCAACTGCTCGTCCTCGACGACGAGTACGCGCACGTGGCTGGTCCTTTCCGTGGGCGCCCCCGGCGCGGGGGCGCGGCGCGCTGACCCGCCCCGGCTCGGGGCGGGTGGCGGGGCGCGCGCGACGACAGTTGTGGAACCTCCATCCTGCCCCTTTCGGCCATAAACCGGCGGTAAGCCCTTAGCCACGCCTTATCACTGCCCGTGCACGGCCGAAAATGCCCGGGGGGACGGCTGATCACGGAACGGGCGGGCGGCGTGGTCACGGCGCGGGCGGGCGCCGCGTGATCGCGGACGGGCGGGCGCCGTGATCATGGAACGTACGCGGTGGAAACCTGGCGCGTCCACCGGGGGAAATCCGTGTATCCGTCCACGAATTCGCGTGACTATCCGACGGGGAGGTTTCCGGGAGCGGCGCGCTGGGGATGACCCGAGGACACCCCGCGATCACGTCCGGTACGCGGCACGCCCTCAGGGCGTGCCGTTCCGCTTTGAGCCGAGCGGCGCCGGCTGACCGCCCCTGTCTGGCACACCCCGTGCCGCCGACCCACGACCATGACGAGGGGGCGCACCATGGACGCTTTCACCGCCGCGCTGCTCCAGCGCATAAGGAACACCAAGTCCGACCTCGACCGGGCGCGTCGCAGCGGCGACGATTTCCTGGTGGACGTGGAGGAATCGGACCTGGACGACCTGCGCCGGCTCGCCACCGAGCACGGAGTCGACTTCGACGCCGTGCAGGCCGCCGACCACGCGCCGTCCCGCCCGGTCCAGCACGCCTGAGACCCGTCGCGCAGGGGCCGGTACGCAGCACGCGTACCGGCCCCTGCGTATGCCCGCGCCCCGTCGCCCCGGCGCTCAGTCGTGCCAGGCCCCCAGCTCCTCCAGGCGCGCCTGAAGGCTTTCGAAGAGGCCGGGAGGGGCCGCGACGGTCAGCTCGGGGCTCAGCGGTTCGCCGGGGCGACCGCCGGTGCGGGCGCCCGCCTCGCGGGCGATGAGGTCGCCTGCCGCGTAGTCCCAGGGGTTGAGGCCGCGCTCGTAGTACGCGTCGAGCCGGCCCGCCGCCACGTCGCACAGGTCGATCGCGGCCGAGCCGCCGCGGCGTATGTCGCGCACCGAGGTGATGAGCCCGGCGATGACCTCGGCCTGGTGCGCCCGGCGCTCGGCGAGGTAGCCGAAGCCGGTCCCGACGAGCGCCCGCCCCTCCTCGGCCGGGGGCCGCACACGCAGCGCCCGCTCCCCGAGCCAGGCCCCGCCGCCGCGTACCGCGTGGTACACCTCACCGCGCACGGGCGCGTCCACGACGCCGACGATCGTCTCGCCGTCCCGCTGCGCCGCGATCGACACGCACCAGCTCGGCAGCCCGTACAGGTAGTTCACCGTCCCGTCCACGGGGTCGATGACCCACCGCACGCCACTCGTCCCCTCGCGGCTCGCGCCCTCCTCCCCCAGCACGCCGTCCTCGGGCCGGTGCTCGGCGAGGAACGCGGTGATGAGCTTCTCGGAGGCGAGGTCCATCTCGGTCACGACGTCGACGGGGCTCGTCTTGGTCGCGGCGACCCCGAGATCGGCGGGCCGCGAGTCCCGCAGGAACGCACCGGCCCTCCGGGCGGCTTCGAGGGCGAGGGGCAGCAGTTCCTGAGCAAGCTGATCGGTCATGGTTCTCCTGAGATCTAGGGTGTCCGAAAACACCAGGGGCCGGAAACCAGCCCCTCCGGCGCTTGAGGAGCGGGGTCCGGGGCGGAGCCCCGAAACACCGGGCCGCTAGGCCCCGGCGGCGGCAGGCCGCGGCACCCGCGCGGGACAGCACCCGACAGGGCACACGTCATGACTGGCGCCCAAGGCGCCCAGCGCGCACCGCGCGGTCGCCTCCCCCCGCTCCACGGCCGCCCGCTCCAGCACCAATTCCCGCACCGCCGCCGCGAACCGCGGATCGCTGCCCACCGTCGCGGACCTCCGCACCGGCAGTCCCAGCTCCGCCGCCTTCGCCGTCGCCTCCGTGTCGAGGTCGTAGAGGACCTCCATGTGGTCCGACACGAAGCCGATCGGCGCCATGACGACCGCGGGGACCCCGGCCGCGTGCTCCGCCTCCAAGTGCTCGCAGATGTCGGGTTCCAGCCACGGGATGTGCGGGGCGCCGCTGCGGGACTGGTAGACGAGCCGCCACGGGTGGTCGACGCCGGTCCGCTCGCGCACGGCGGCGTGGACGACGGCGGCGACGTCGAGGTGCTCCTTGACGTACGCGCCGCCGTCGCCGTGCGCCTCGGGCGCGCCCGAGGTGTCGGCGGCCGAGACCGGGATGGAGTGCGTCGTGAAGGCGAGGTGGGCACCGTCCCGTACGTCCTCGGGCAGCTCCGCGAGGGAGCGCAGGACGCCGTCGACGACCGGCTCGACGAAGCCGGGGTGGTTGAAGTAGTGCCGCAGCTTGTCGACGGCCGGCACCGGGAGGCCCTCTGCCTCCAGTTCGGCGAGTGAGTCGGCGAGGTTCTCGCGGTACTGGCGGCAGCCGGAGTAGGAGGCGTAGGCGCTCGTGCACAGCACGGCGATGCGGCGGCGGCCGTCCCGGACCATCTCGCGGAGCGTGTCGGTGAGGTAGGGGGCCCAGTTGCGGTTGCCCCAGTACACGGGCAGGTCGAGGCCGTGCCCGGCGAAGTCGGTGCGCAGCGCCTGCAGCAGTTCGCGGTTCTGGCCGTTGATGGGGCTGACCCCGCCGAAGAGGAAGTAGTGCTGCCCGACTTCCTTGAGCCGTTCGCGGGGGATGCCCCGCCCCCGGGTCACGTTCTCCAGGAAGGGGACGACGTCCTCGGGTCCTTCGGGGCCGCCGAAGGAGAGCAGCAGGAGGGCGTCGTAGGGGGTGGCCCCTGAGGTGGTGGGATCGAGAGCTTCGGCCATGGCTCCGATCCTGCCACCAGCGGCACGGCGCACGACGCCCGTGCGAAAACCCGCCCGACTGCGTAAGCTCACCGGACCGGGTTCACTGCTTACTCCCAGTCCTCCCGTCCCTCCTCCCCCGCACACGACGGCCCCGTCCGCCCTGTGCCCGTACGCCTGCCCGGAGCCCGCCTTGCCCAGCCCCTACCGCGCGATCTTCCGCGTGCCCGGCACCCTGTCCTTCTCGGCGGCGGGGCTCATCGGGCGGATGCCGCTGGCGATGATGGGCATCGGCGTCGTCACGATGATCTCCCAGCTCACGGGCCGGTACGGGCTCGCGGGCGGCCTCTCGGCGACGATCGCGCTCGCCGCGGCGGTGCTCGGTCCGCAGCTCTCGCGGCTCGTGGACCGGCACGGGCAGCGGCGGGTGCTGCGGCCCGCGACGCTCATCGGGCTCGCCGCGACGGCGGGGCTCCTGCTCGCGACCGTGTACGAGGCGCCGGACTGGACGCTCTTCGTCTTCGCCGCCGGGATCGGCTGTGTGCCGAGCGTCGGCTCGATGGTGCGCTCGCGGTGGGCGGCGCTCTACCGCGACGAGCCGCGCATGCTGCACACCGCGTACTCCTTCGAGTCGGTCGTCGACGAGGTGTGCTTCGTCCTCGGACCGATCATCTCGATCGGCCTGTGCACGGCGTGGTTCCCCGAGGCGGGGCCGCTGCTCGCGGGCTGCTTCCTCGCCGTCGGCGTCTTCTGGCTCTCCGGGCAGAAGGCCACCGAACCGGCGGTGCACCCGGCCGGGCAGCACGAGCGCGGCAGCGCGATGCGCTCCGTGGGGCTGCGGGTCCTCGTCCTCACCTTCGTGTCGACCGGCGTCATGTTCGGCGCGATCGACGTCGTCACGGTCGCCTTCGCCGAGGACCGCGGGCACAAGGCGGCGGCGAGCCTCGTCCTCGCCGTCTATGCGCTCGGCTCCTGCCTCGCGGGCGCCGTCTTCGGGCTCTTCCACTTCACCCGGCCGCCCGCCCGGCGCTGGCTCATCGGGGTCTGCCTCGTGGGCGTGAGTATGATCCCCCTCCAACTGGTCGGGAACCTTCCGCTTCTGGCCGTGGCGCTGTTCTTCGCGGGCCTCACGATCGCTCCCACGATGACGACGACGATGGCCCTCGTCGAGCAGCACGTGCCCCGCGCGAAGCTCACCGAGGGCATGACCTGGGTGAGCACCGGTCTCGCCGTCGGTGTCGCGCTCGGCTCCTCCGTGGCGGGCTGGGTCATCGACGCCTCGGGGCCGAAGGCGGGGTACGCGGTCCCGGGGGTTGCCGGGGCGGTCGCGGTCGTGGTGGCGTTCCTGGGGTACCGCCGGCTCGACAGGCCGGTTCCGCAGCGGGGAGGGGCGCAGGATGAGCAACGAGCAGGCAGTGCCGGGAGCGATGGGGCCGGAGGGGACCCGGATACCGGTCGTGCCGGGGCCCCGGAGCGCGCCGGGGACGGCGCGGCCGAGCGGGACCTGGCGTAACTGGGGCGGCAACATCACGGCCCGCCCGGCCCGCGAGGAGAGTCCCGCCTCGGTCGAGGAGCTGGCCGGGGTGCTGCGCCGCGCGGCCGAACAGGGCCTCACGGTCAAACCGGCGGGCACGGGGCACTCCTTCACCGCCGTCTCCGCGACGGACGGCGTCCTCGTCCGCCCGCAGCTCCTCACCGGCATCCGGCGCATCGACCGCGAGGCCATGACGATCACGGTTGAGGCGGGCACCCCGCTCAAGCGCCTCAATGCCGCGCTCGCCCGCGAGGGGCTCTCCCTCACGAACATGGGCGACATCATGGAGCAGACCGTGGCGGGCGCGGTCAGCACGGGCACCCACGGCACGGGCCGCGACTCCGGCTCGATCGCCGCGCAGATGGCCGGATTCGAACTCCTCACGGCCGACGGCACCCTCCTGAACTGCACCCCCGAGGAGAACGCGGACGTCTTCGCCGCGGGGCGCGTCGGCCTCGGCGCGCTCGGCGTCCTCACCTCTCTCACCTTCCACGTCGAACCGGTCTTCCTGCTCACCGCGCGCGAGGAACCGATGCCGCTGGACCGGGTACTCGCCGAGTACGAACAACTCGTGACCGAGAACGAGCACTTCGAGTTCTACTGGTTCCCGCACACCGACAGCACCAACACCAAGCGCAACAACCGCAGCCAGGGACCGGCGCGCCCGGTGCCGAGGCTCAGCGGCTGGTTCGAGGACGAGTTCCTCTCCAACGGCCTCTTCCAGGTGGTCAATTCGCTGGGCCGCGCGGTCCCGGCGACGATCCCGGCGGTGGCCCGCGTCTCCAGCCGGGCACTCTCGGCACGGACGTACACGGACATTCCGTACAAGGTGTACACGAGCCCGCGCCGGGTGCGGTTCGTGGAGATGGAGTACGCGGTGCCGCGCGCCGAGGTCCCCTCGGTGCTGCGCGAACTGAAGGCGATGATCGAGCGCTCCCGCCTGCGGGTGAGCTTCCCGGTCGAGGTCCGCAGCGCCCCCGCCGACGACCTCGCCCTCTCCACGGCGAGCGGCCGGGACACGGGCTACGTCGCGGTCCACATGTACCGGGGCACGCCGTACCGCGAGTACTTCACGGCGGCGGAGAAGATCTTCACCGCCCACGCGGGCCGCCCCCACTGGGGCAAGGTCCACACCCGCGACGCGGCCTACCTCACGGAGGCCTACCCCCGCTTCGCGGAGTTCACGGCCCTCCGCGACCGCCTCGACCCCAACCGCCTCTTCACGAACCCGTACCTGCGGCGGGTGCTGGGGGACTGAGCGGCGGCCCCGGGACGGGCCACCTCCCGGACCGGTACCCCTCCCGGACCGCGTCCTGCCCGGACCGGGAGGGTCGGCCCCTCACGGCGTCGGCGTCGCCGCGCCCTCCTCCGGCTGCTGCTGACCCGTGTCGCCCTGGTCGCCCGTGCCGGAGTCCGTGCTCCCGCCCGACTCCTGGCCCGTGCCGGGGGTCGACTGGGTCGGGTCGGGCGTCGTGCTCGGCGACGGCTGACGCTGCTCACGCTGCTTCGTGCCCTCGTCCGGCGCGCTCGGGTCCTTGCTCCCGTCCTTCTTCTCCTGCGACTGGCTCGGCGAGGGGCTGTCGCCCGGCGTCGGCGACGAGGAGCCGTCCTCGTTCCCGTCCGTCGAGCCGGTCGAGCCCGTCGACGGCGAGGGCGTCGAATGCTGGGGCGGCGCCTCGTGGTGACTGCCGCCGTTGCCGCCGAGCTTGCTGATCGTGGAGCCCGAACCCCCGCTCAGCGGGTGGCCGGCGAGGAGTTCGTACCCCGTGATGCCCGCCATCGAGACGGCGAAGACGCCCACGGCCGTGAGCAACGGCTTGCGCCAGCCGCGCAGCTTCCGGGGGCTCTGGTGCGTGACGGGCGCGCTGTACGGGTCGGTCGCGGGGCGGAGCAGGCGCGTCGCCTCGTCCTCGCGGGCCACTCCGAGCGCGCGGGTCGCCTCGTTCCGGGGAGCGGCCCCGAGCACGCGCGTCGCGTCGTCCTCGGGGACGGCGCCGAGCAGCCGCGTGGCCTCGTCGGCGGGGACGGCGGGCATCAGGCGCGACTCGTCGTCGGGGACGGGCTCCTCCAGCCCCGTACGGAGCACCCGCGTCGCGTCCTCGTGCGGCACCGCCGCAGGGAGCACCGTGGTCGGGTCCGCGTCGGCGGCCGGGAGGACGGTCGTGGGATCGCCGTCCGCGCGCGGCAGGACGGTCGTGGCCTCGGCGCGCGGCTCCGGGACCTCCGCGAGGTGCCGCTCCGGGTGCGCGAGGAACGTCGGCGGCACCGGCTCGCCCGCGCCGTCCTGCGGAACTCCGTGCCGGGGGATGACCTGCCCGGCCGCGTCGCGGATCTGCTCGCCCGTTCTGCGGAAGAGATGCTGGAAAACGCTGCCCCCCGTCGTCGCCACGATGCTCATGACCCCGGCGCCGATGACCGTGCCGTAGACCCCGAGTTGGGACGCGGCGATCGCGGCGGCGACCGAGGCGACGGCCGAACCGGCCACCTGGGGCACGCTCAGATCGAGGCGCTTGGCGGGCTTCGACTCCTCGGCGACGGCCCCACCCGCGGGCGGCCGTCCGCCACGTATGTGAGGTGTGTCGCCCTTCACGGCTTCCTTCTGCATCTACCTGCCTTACATCGCCTTTCGTCCACCTTGCCGCAGGAAGTGACTGTCGAGCGAATCGATTGGTTCCGGTTCCGTGGATTTTGTGAAGCGCGCCACCCGGCGGCCGGACGCATCCCGCCCGGTGCCCGCGCGAGCGCCCGCGAAACGCCCGGCGACCGTCCACCGGTCCCGCCCACCCCCGGCGCGGGGGAAGTCCGGCGGAGCGTCGCCCCACCACGGGTGGCCCGAATGGAGTATTGTCGACAGCCCTGGGTCCGGTCTCCCGTCAGGGTGCCCGGGACTCTTCGCACCGGAGCGGCCGGCCATCCGGCCGGAGCGGGTCCGTCCGCGAGGGGACGACCCGGTGGCGGTGGGAGAGTTCCGTCGCCTTCGGGGGGTCCGGGTGGTCACTCAGCGTTGCAAATGAGTACCGTGCCATAACGGAGTGTCAGGGCCCTTGCCCGACACGCCGGGCAACTCGGCAAGGTTGTGGCAGGCTGCACCCGGGCAGGCCACACTCGACTAGCGGAAGCAGCGACGCACGTGACGTCGGCAGGCACCACCCGGGAGGTCCCCATGCCCGAACTGCGTGTCGTGGCCGTCAGCAACGACGGCACACGTCTCGTGCTGAAAGCTGCCGACAACACGGAGTACACCCTCGCCATCGACGAGCGGCTGCGCGCCGCCGTGCGCGGCGACAGGCCGCGCCTCGGCCAGATCGAGATCGAGGTCGAGAGCCACCTGCGGCCGCGGGACATCCAGGCCCGTATAAGAGCAGGGGCGAGCGCGGAGGAAGTCGCGCAGCTCGCGGGCATCCCCGTGGACCGCGTACGCCGCTTCGAGGGCCCCGTCCTGGCCGAGCGCGCGTTCATGGCGGAGCGGGCCCGCAAGACCCCCGTACGCCGTCCCGGCGAGTCCGCGGGCCCCCAGCTCGGCGACGCCGTGCAGGAGCGGCTGATGATGCGCGGGGCCGACAAGGAGACCGCGCAGTGGGACTCCTGGCGCCGCGACGACGGCACCTGGGAGGTCCTGCTCGTCTACCGGCTCGTGGGCGAGACGCGCTCGGCGAGCTGGACGTACGACCCGCCGCGCCGGCTCGTGCAGGCCGTGGACGACGAGGCGCGGGCGCTCATCGGCGAGTCCGACGAGCTGTCCCCGTCCGAGCCCATGCCGTTCGTGCCCCGCATCGCGCGGCTGCCGCGCGAGCGCACGATCGACCGCTTCGACCGGGACCGTCCCGCGCTCCCCGACCGCCCGCCGGCCCTCCCTCAGGCGCCGGTCGTCGAGGACGAGGACGAGGACCTGACCCCCGCGGCCTCGGCCGACTCGGGGCGCGACTCGCTGACGAGTCTCCTGGAGGCGGTGCCGAGCTTCCGCGGCGACATGGTGGTGCCCGAGCGCTCGCCGGTGGAGCGTACGGGGCAGGACGAGCCGGAGCGCGAGCCCGAGGTCGAGGAGCCCCCGGCCCCCGCGGCCTCGGCGGGTTCCGCGTATGCGGACGTGCTCATGCCGCGCGCGGTCTCCAGCCACCGCGACCGGCTCATCGGCTCCACCGACCGTCAGGCCGAGGCGGACGGCGTCCGCCCGGGCCGTCGTGCGGCGGTCCCGAGCTGGGACGAGATCGTGTTCGGCACGCGGCGCAAGAAACAGCAGGACTGAAGCCGGCGCGGGGGGGGCGCTCTCGACGGGGCGCGCCCCGCGGCCGGCTTCGGCTCGCGTCAGCCCCGCTCGGGTCCGGTCGCGACCGGCCGCCCGCCGTCCGCCGTCCACTCGGACCACGACCCCGGGTAGAGCGCGGCCCGCACCCCGGCGAGTTCGAGGGCCAGCACCTCCTGCGCCGCCGAGACGCCCGATCCGCAGTACACGCCCACCGCCTGGGCGCCGTCCGCTCCCAAGTCCGCGAAGCGCGCCCGCAGTTCCGCGACGGGCCGGAAGCGCCCGTCGGGAAGTACGTTCTCGGCCGTCGGCGCCGACACCGCGCCCGGGATGTGGCCGCCCACGGGATCGATCGGCTCCACCTCGCCCCGGTACCGCTCCCCCGCCCGCGCGTCGAACAGCAGCCCCGTACGCGCCAGTTCGGCCGCGCTCTCCGCGTCGAGCGTCGGCAGCGCGCCCGGCCGCGGCACGAAGTCGCCCGCCGCGGGGACCGGCGCGCCGGTCTCCAAGGCCCCGGTCCAGGACGGGAATCCGCCGTCGAGCACCCGTACCGCCGGGTGCCCCGCCCAGCGCAGCAGCCACCACGTCCGGGCCGCCGCCCAGCCCTGGCCGTCGTCGTACACGACGACCTGGCTGTCCCCGCTCACCCCGGCGGCGCGCATCGCCGCGCCGAAGTCCCCGGGCTCGGGCAGCGGGTGGCGTCCGTGCGGTCCCGGCGGGGCGGCGAGCTGGGTGTCGAGGTCGACGAAGACGGCACCCGGCACGTGCCCTTCGAGGTAGGCGGGCCGCTGGCTGGGCTGCCCGAGCCGGTAGCGCACGTCGAGGACGACGGGCGGGCGGGGCCCGGCGAGGGCGGTGGCGAGGGTGTCGGCGTCGATGAGAGGGGAGACGGGGGCGGGTCGCGAAGTGGTCATGGGATCATCCTGGCCCACCGCCTCCGGGCGCACTCCCCCGCCCGCGCGCCCCGCGCCCGTCCGCACGCCCCGTACGTCCCCCGGTGCGCGCGCTCGCGCGGCGAAGGCGGGGCCCGCCGGTCCCGGACGGGTCGTCCGCGCCACGAGAGGTGCACAATCGGGTACGCACCGTGGCAGCCGGTACGCCGGGTGCGGGTGGAGCGGGCGGGAGAGCGAGGCGCGATGGCCGGGGCACGGGCGGCGAAGGAGCGGGACGGCATGACGCAAGCGGTGCGCGGGGAACCGTGCTGGGTGAGCCTGATGGTGCGCGAGCCCGGCGCGGCACGCGAGTTCTACGGGGCGCTCTTCGGCTGGGAGTTCGCGGACGGTCCGCGCAGGCTCGGCCCCTACGCCCGCGCGCTGCTCGACGGCCGGCCGGTCGCCGGGCTCGGGCAACTGCCCCCGGGCACGGGCCTCCCGGTCGCCTGGACCACGTACTTCGGCACGCCGGACGTCGACGAACTGGCCGCCTCGGTGCGCGCCCGCGGGGGCACCGTCGGGGTCGGGCCGCTCGACTCGCCGGGTGCCGGGCGGCTCGCCCTCGCCTCGGACCCGGGTGGCGCGGGCTTCGGGCTGTGGCAGCCCGCCGAGCACGCGGGCTTCGCCGTGACGGGCGTTCCCGGCGCCCACTCCTGGTCCGAACTCCTCACGCGCGACACCGCCGCGGTCGCGCCCTTCTACCAGGCCGTCCTCGGCTTCGGCACGCGGCAGGACGACCCCGGGCACCTGACGTTCACGCGCGACGGGC
>NZ_JAAGLR010000464.1 GCF_010548245.1 Streptomyces sp. SID11385 | reverse complement strand
GTGGCGCCCGGAGACCTTCGACCGCGTCCTCGTCGACGTGCCCTGCACCGGGCTCGGCGCCCTGCGCCGCCGCCCGGAGGCCCGCTGGCGCCGCCGCCCCGAGGACCTCGACGGCTTCGCGCCGCTCCAGCGCGGCCTGCTCCACGAGGCGCTGCGCTCGGTGCGGGTCGGCGGTGTCGTCGGGTACGCGACCTGCTCGCCGCACCTCGCCGAGACCCGCGCCGTCGTCGCCGACGTCCTCGACGAGTGGGACGGCGTCGAACTGCTCGACGCCCCCGCCCTGCTGCCCGAGGTCCCGCTGACGGGCGAGGGCCCGGACCTCCAGCTCTGGCCGCACGTGCACGGCACGGACGCGATGTACCTCGCGCTGCTGCGCCGCACGGCCTGAGCGCGCGCGGCGCGGCTCAGCGCCTCGTCGCGTACCTGCTGAGGACCACGCCGCCCGGGAACGTCCGCGTCTCGACGAGGTCCAGGCGGACCCAGCCCTCCAGCGCGGTGAAGAACGGGGTGCCGCCGCCCACCAGGACCGGGTGGGCGGCGATCACGTACTCGTCGATCAGCCCGGCGCGCAGGGCCGCCCCGGCGAGCGTCGCGCCGCCGATGCTCAGGGGGGAGCCGTCCGCGGCCTTGAGCCGGGCGATCTCGGCGACCGCGTCGCCGGTGACCAGGCGGGCGTTCCCGCCGACCTCGTGGAGCGTCGAGGAGAACACCACCTTCGGCGTGTCCCGCCAGGCCCGCGCGAACTCGGCCTCCGCCGGGGTGGTCTCGGGCTGCTGATCGGCGGTCGGCCAGTAGGCGCTCATCGTCTCCCACAGCTTGCGCCCGTACAGCGACAGGCCGCTCGCCCGCTCGTGGTCGAGCCACCACCGGAACAGCGCCTCGCTCGGCGGTCCGCTCCAGCCGATGTCGTCGCCCGCCGCCGCGACGTAGCCGTCCAGGGTCAGGTTCATGCCGTAGATCAGTTTCCGCATGGCCAGGCCTTCCGTGCGCGGGTGTCCGGCATCAGAGACCAGCCTGACGCGGGAAACCCGTCGGCGCGAGGTCCCGGCGCACCGGCGAAGCGGTACAACGCGTGGTCCCGGCGCACCGGCGAAGCCGTACAAGAAGGGCCCGGGTGTGAGCCAGGGCACGAAACCATGGCAGGCTTGAGCCATGGCCGTGCAGATCAACCCCAGCATCCTGTCCGCGGACTTCGCCCGCCTCGCCGAGGAGGCCGAGGCCGTCGAGGGCGCCGACTGGCTCCACGTGGACGTCATGGACAACCACTTCGTCCCGAACCTGACCCTCGGCGCCCCGATCGTCGAGGCCCTCGCGAAGGCCACGGACACGCCGCTGGACTGCCACCTGATGATCGAGGAGCCCGACCGCTGGGCGCCCGCCTACGTCGAGGCGGGCGCGGGCTCGGTCACCTTCCACGCCGAGGCCGCCGCCGCACCGGTCCGCCTCGCCCGTGAGATCCGGGCCAAGGGCGCCCGCGCCTCCATGGCGCTCAAGCCCGCCACGCCCGTGGAACAGTACGAGGACCTGCTCCCCGAGCTGGACATGCTGCTGATCATGACGGTCGAGCCGGGCTTCGGCGGGCAGGCGTTCCTCGACATCATGCTGCCCAAGATCCGCCGCACCCGTCAGCTGGTCGCCAAGCACGGCCTCGACCTGTGGGTGCAGGTCGACGGCGGCGTCTCGGCCGAGACGGTCGAGCGCTGCGCCGAGGCCGGCGCCGACGTCTTCGTCGCCGGGTCCGCCGTCTACGGCGCGAAGGACCCCGCCGCCGCGGTACGGGCGCTGCGCGGCCAGGCCGAGACGGCGCACGCGAAGGCCGGGTGGGCCTCGGGGGCCTGAGCCGCGCGAGAGGCCGGGACCCGCGTACGGGTCCGGCCGCGAGAGGGCCCGGTCGGGAACCGGGCCGCGAGAGGAGACCCGTCCGGGGCAGCGCCCCGGGCACCGTGCCCGGGACCGCACACCCGGGACACAGAGGAGACAGCGAGCCGCCCGGGACCGACCTGGGCGGACACCGGGATACGACTGGGCATCGGCTCCGTGAACCGGACGCCGCGGGGCTGAGCACGCACCGTCGCGTCTGCGAGGATGAACGGCGAGTCCGGAGTATGTACAGCAGTGAGGAGAGCGCCGTGTCCGCGACGTCGGCGGGTCGGGCAGCCATGCGGATGGGACCCGCAGAGCTGGTCCAGGCGGCGGCCATGGCCCGCCGCTTCTACCTGGAGGGCAAGTCCAAGATCCAGATCGCCGAGGAGTTCGGCGTCAGCCGCTTCAAGGTGGCCCGGGTCCTGGAGACCGCCCTCGACCGGGATCTCGTCCGTATCGAGATCCGCGTCCCCGCCGAGCTCGACGCCGAGCGCTCGGACGCCCTGCGGGCCCGCTACGGGCTGCGGCACGCCGTCGTCGTCGAGTCACCGGCCGAGGCCGACGACTCGCCCGACCCGGAGAACCTCGGCGAGGTCGCCGCGGACCTCCTCGGCGAACTCGTCCACGAGGGCGACGTCCTCGGGCTGGCCTGGGGCCGCTCCACCATCCACATGGCGACCGCGCTGCACACCCTGCCCCCGTGCACCGTCGTGCAGCTCACCGGGGTCTACGACGCGGGTACCGCCGAGCGCGGCTCCGTCGAGGCGGTCCGGCGCGCCGCGCAGGTCTCCGGCGGCGAGGCGCACCCCATCTACGCGCCGATGCTGCTGCCCGACCCGGCGACCGCCGCCGCGCTGCGCAGCCAGACCGGGATCTCGCGGGCCTTCGACTACTTCGACAAGGTCACCGTCGCGGCCGTCTCGATCGGCTCCTGGGAGCCGGGCGTCTCGACCGTGCACGACATGCTCGGCGACGAGGAGCGCCGTCACTACGCCTCGCTCGGCGTCGCGGCGGAGATGTCCGCGCACCTCTTCGACGCGCGCGGGCGGCGCGTGGGCCGCGACCTCGGCGAGCGGTGCATCACCGTCGAGTCGGAGCGGCTGCGGCGCATCCCCGAGGTCGTCGCGATCGCGGGCGGGCACCGCAAGGCGGCGGCGATCGACGCCGTGCTGCGCTCGGGGCTCGTGACGAGCCTCGTCACGGACACGGCCGCGGCCGACTACCTCCTGACGGCGGGCGAGCAGCCCCGCCCCGCACTCGACCGGGCGGACCCGGACGACTGAGGCCCCCGCGGGCGGAACGGAAGCCGGTCACCCCCCGGGGCGGCCGGCTTCCCGCGTACGGCCCCCGTACCGGCCTCCCGCGTACGGACCCGGGCCCCCGCCCGTACCGGCCTCCCGCGCCCCCGCCCCGCGCCTCTCGTACGAACCCACCAGGCCGCCGTCCGCATGCCGCCCCCACCTTCGGGGAAAGCTCCACATTCGGTGGCCGTCATTGGTCAGTGCCCCCTCTGATCAGCGAGAATGGACAGAGGAGCCACTGCCCGGCCACCACGCACTGCGCATACTCCCCACCCCGCCGACCACTGTCGGCAGCGGACGAACAGCAGGTGAGAGAGCCAGAATGCGATTCCTCAACGACCTCGGGCCGAGCCACGACCTCACGTACGACGACGTCTTCATGGTCCCGCGCCGTTCGGCGGTCGGCTCCCGGATGGCCGTGGACCTCACGGCCCCGGACGGGACCGGCACGACGATCCCCCTCGTCGTCGCGAACATGACCGCGATCGCCGGGCGCCGCATGGCCGAGACCGTCGCCCGGCGCGGCGGCCTCACCGTCATCCCGCAGGACATCCCGATCGAGGTCGTCGCCGACGTCACCTCCTGGGTCAAGCGGCGCCACCTCGTCCTGGACACGCCGATCGTCCTCGAACCCCACCAGACCGTGGGCGAGGCCCTGTCGCTGCTGCCCAAGCGCGCGCACAACGCCGGGGTCGTCGTGGACGCCGAGCGCCGCCCCGTCGGCGTCGTCACCGACCAGGACCTCAGCGGCGTCGACCGCTTCACGCAGCTCTCCGAGGTCATGTCCCGCGACCTGCTCCTGCTGGACGACGGGATCGCGCCGCGCGACGCCTTCCACAAGCTGGACGCCGCCAACCGGCGCTACGCGCCCGCAGTCGACCCCGAGGGCCGTCTCACCGGCATCCTCACCCGCACCGGCGCCCTGCGCGCCACCCTCTACACGCCGAACACCGACGCCTCCGGCCGGCTGCGCGTCGCCGCCGCCGTGGGCATCAACGGTGACGTCGCCGGAAAGGCGAAGCAGCTCCTGGACGCCGGGGTCGACACGCTCGTCGTCGACACCGCGCACGGGCACCAGGAGTCGATGATCGCCGCGCTGCGCGCCGTGCGGGCCCTGGACCCGCAGGTCCCGATCGTGGCGGGCAACATCGTCGCGGCCGAGGGCGTGCGCGACCTCGTCGAGGCCGGTGCCGACATCATCAAGGTCGGCGTGGGCCCCGGCGCCATGTGCACGACGCGGATGGCGACGGGGGTGGGCCGCCCGCAGTTCTCCGCCGTCCTCGAATGCGCCGCCGAGGCCGCCAAGTACGGCCGCCACGTGTGGGCCGACGGCGGTGTCCGGCACCCGCGCGACGTCGCCATGGCCCTCGCGGCCGGCGCCTCCAACGTCATGATCGGCTCCTGGTTCGCCGGTACGTACGAGTCCCCGGGCGACCTCCAGCAGGCCGCCGACGGGCGTCTGTACAAGGAGTCCTTCGGCATGGCCTCGGCGCGCGCGGTGCGCAACCGCACCTCCGAGGAGTCCGCCTACGACCGCGCCCGCAAGGCGCTCTTCGAGGAGGGCATCTCGACCTCGCGCATGTTCCTCGACCCGGCCCGCCCGGGCGTCGAGGACCTCATCGACTCGATCATCGCCGGGGTCCGCTCCGCCTTCACCTACGCGGGCGCCGCCAACCTCGCCGAGTTCGCCGAGCGCGCGGTGGTCGGCATCCAGAGCGCGGCCGGCTACGCGGAGGGCAAGCCGCTCCACTCCAGCTGGAGCTGAGGCAGGGGGCCGTACGGGGGATACGGGAAAGGGGCGGTCTCACGTTGAGGGCCGCCCCTTGCCCGTACCGCCGTCTACGCCACCTCGGAGCCCCCGCGCCGCCAGCGGGCCTCCACGCGCTTGCCCTCGGGGAGCGGCAGGACGCTCACGCCGCCCGCCAGTTTCTGCACGAGGTGCCAGCCGAAGCCGCCGCCGCCCGCGAGGTCCGGGGCGCGGGGCACCGGCGGGGCGCTGCTCGTGTCCTCCACGCCGACCCGCAACTCGCCCCGGTGCGCCCACAGCGAGAGCCGCCAGGGGCCCTCGGTGTGGCGCGAGGCGTTCGCGACGAGTTCCGCGACGACGAGGACGACCGCCTCGACGTCCGCCCACGGGCACACCCGCGCGACGAATCCGCTCGCGGCCTCCCTGGCCGCCGCACTGCTCACGTGCGGACCCTCCAGAACGAGCAGGCGCGGCGTCGCGGGCATCAGCAACCGGTCCCTGGGAGCAGCACTTCGTCCAGCCCCGTCATCCGCAGCAGCCGCGCGACCATCGGGGAGACCTCGGTGACGGCGAGTTCGCCGCCCCGCGAGAGCACTCCCCGGCGTATCGCCAGCAGCGCGCCGATCCCGCCGGAGTCGAGATAGCCGACGCGCGAGAGATCGAGCAGGAACCGCCGCCCCGGCTGCGCCGCGACCCCGTCGAGCGCGCCGCGCAGGCGGCCCTCGGTCTCGTAGTCGAGCACCCCGTCGATCTCGACGAGCACCCGCTCGGGACGCTCGCTCAGCGCGACCCGCAGACGCGAGGGGGCCTCCGCGACGGGCACTTCGACGGAAAGCGCTCCGGCCGATGCGGGCGCGGCGAAGGGGAAGGCGGCCAAGGGGGCGGAGGGCGCCGGGGCCGAGGGCGCTTCGAGGGAGAGCGGCGCTTCGGGGGAGAGCGCTTCGGTGGAGAGCGCGGGCTCCCGCCGCGCCCCGACGGGGTCGGGCACGTCGGCGAACGGCTCCGGGCCGGCGTGGGGGTCGTTCATGCGCCGGTCCTCCGAACGGTCAGGGCGAGGGTGTCGTCGGGGTGCAGGATCACCGTGTGCATCTCGGCGGCGAGCGCTCCGGGGACCTCCTCGGTGGGCAGACCCCGGTGCCGCGCGGCGGCGAGCGCGAGGCGGCGCTCGCCGTCGCGCGGGTCGCGGCGCGACTCGGTCAGGCCGTCCGTGTAGAGCACGAGCAGGTCCCCGGGGCCGAGCGCGTCCTCGCGCACCCGCTCGCTGCCCGGCAGCGGATAGCCGATGCCCCTGCCCCGTACCTCCAGGTACTCCGTCGCGCCGCCCGCCCGTGCCACGAGCGCCGGCGGGTGGCTGCCGTTCGCGATCCGCACGACGCCCGTGACCGGATCGATCCGCACGAGCTGCACCGTCGCCATCAGCTCGCGGTCGAAGGGGAGCAGGATCTCGTCGGTACGGCCCACGATCTGGCCGAGCGGGTGGCCCTCCAGGGCCAGGGTGCGCACCGCGTGCGTCACGTTGAGCGCGCTGCGGGTACTCGTCACGCCGTGCCCGAGCGCGTCCACGACCGTGATGTGCACGGTGCCGTCCGGCAGCCGGAACCAGTCGTAGAGGTCGCCCCCGGTGGGCGCGTCGGTGTCGGCGGGCGCGTAGTGGATCGCCATCTCCAGCCCGGGCACCGCGACCGGCGGCGGGCGCAGCGCGTCCTCCAGCTCGCGCAGCGTCTGGCCGTGCGCACGGCGCAACTGCTCGTCGCGCTCCTCCAGCTGGACGTAGAGGGCGAGGACCCCGCTGTTCGTCTCGGCCAGCTCCTGCGTGAGCCGCTGGCGGTCGTCGGTCAGCTCGGCGATCCGCGCCCGCGCCTCGCGCAGCTCCTCGGCGAGCAGCTCGCGCGCGCTCCCCTCGCCCGTCTCGCCGTCCTCCTCGCAGGGGCGGACGAGGCGCCAGCGGGCCCCGCGCCCCGCGGGCTCCGGCGGCAGG
>NZ_JAAGLR010000435.1 GCF_010548245.1 Streptomyces sp. SID11385 | reverse complement strand
GCGGCGCGGCGGGGGAGGTCGTGGGGTGCGGGGCCGCGGGCGCGGCGTGCGGTGCTTCGGAACGTATGCCCTCTGCCATCTGGTCCTTGTCGCTCGGGGGTCGATCGGGGGTCACCCGAGGGTGCTCGGAGACGCCCGGACGCGCTCGGGAAGAAGGGCCCCGGCGGGTCGCGGTGGCGAGGCGTCCGGAGCCTGTACGTTACATATAATAACAAGTATCGTACCGATATTCCTTACGGGGAGTGCCAGCAGGATGACCGTCGAGCGTCAGCCGGACGGGGCCGAGCCGCCCCGCGCCGACCTCATCGACCGGATCGAGCGGCAGACCGCCTTCCTCAACCGCAACTTCGAACTGCTCCACCGCAGGTCGCGGACGCACAGCGAGATGGACCGCTCCGAATACCTCATGCTCCGCACGCTCGGCGCGGCGCCCGAACCCCCCGACATCAACGCCCTCGCCGCGATGCTCGGCCTCAGTCCGTCGACGGCGGGCCGCCAGGTCGCCGCCCTGCGCCGCAAGGGCTTCGCGACCACGACCCCCGACCCCGCCGACCGCCGCCGCAGCCTCATCACCCCCACCGAGACAGGGCGCCGCCTCGCCGCCGAGGTGCGCCGCAACCGCCAGGAGGGCTTCGCCGACCTCCTCGCGGACTGGGACGAGGACGACCTGCGCCTGCTCGGCGACATGTTCCGCAAGTACAACCTGGCGGTCGCGCGGAAACACTTCACCCGCGAACCGTGAGGGGGGTGGCTGGGGAGCGCGGTAGCGGGGGGCGGGCGACGGTACGGGGGAAGGGCCTCGGTGCGGGGCAGGATGCCCCGCCGCGCGCTCAGGCCCCCGGCTGCCCCGCCGCCCGCTCGGCCGCGTGCCGCTTGATCGCCTCGTCGCGGCGGCGCACGTACCACGTACCGAAGAGGCCGAGGCCCGCCCCGGCGGCGCAGGTCCACAGCCACCACAGGTGGCCGTGGTCGTCGAACCAGCCGTAGAACGGGAGCTGGACGAGGAAGAGCAGGAACCAGATCCCCGTGCCGGTCGCGATCGTGGCCACGACGGGGCCTTCGAGCGGTTCCGGTGCCTCGTGCCGCGGCGTCCACTTCTCCATGCGGCCAGCTTACGCGGCGGACGCGCGCGGTCCCCGGGCGACTCCGGCGCGTCTATATCCCGAGGTCGCCTCTTGATCCACCCGACACGCCGTCTCGCTCCGACTTGCGTTCTACGCGCGGAGATAGCTATTTCGCGTTCATGTCTTCATACTGAACCCGCTCGGGTGTGGCTGAGTTCTTTCGTAAGAATCGACAAAGCGACCGAATTGCTCGACGGAGAGCGACCGGAAGCTCACGCGTCCCACCCGTCGTCCCCGTAGCTTTCGCTCTCCTGACCAGAGGTTTCCCCCATGCCCACCTCGGCAATCGCCCAGGACTCCGTGCCCGGAGGACCGTCCGGGGCTCCGCCCCGGAACGCCGTGGACCGTTTCTTCAAGATCTCCGAGCGCGGCTCGAACTTCGGTCGTGAGATCCGGGGTGGCTTCGCCACCTTCTTCGCGATGGCGTACATCGTCGTGCTGAACCCGATCATCCTTGGCAGCGCCAAGGACATGAACGGTCACCACCTGGACAACGGGCAGCTCGTCACCGCGACGGCCGTCACCGCCGCCTTCACGACGCTCCTCATGGGTGTCATCGGCAACGTCCCGATCGCGCTCGCGGCGGGCCTCGGCGTCAACACGGTCGTCGCGCTCCAGCTCGCGCCCCGTATGACGTGGCCGGACGCGATGGGCATGGTGGTCCTCGCCGGTCTCGTCGTGATGCTGCTCGTCGCGACCGGCCTGCGCGAACGCGTCATGAGCGCGGTTCCCAACGGGCTGCGCAAGGGCATCTCGATCGGTATCGGCCTCTTCGTGCTCCTGGTCGGCCTCGTCGACTCGGGCTTCGTCTCCCGTATCCCGGACGTCGCCCAGACCACGGTCCCGCTCCAGCTCGGCGGCGACGGCCACCTCAACGGCTGGCCCGTGCTCGTCTTCGTCCTCGGCGCGCTGCTCACCGTCGCCCTGCTCGTGCGCAAGGTCTCCGGCGCGATCCTCATCAGCATCGTCGCGATGACCGTCGTGGCCGTGATCATCAACGCGGTCGCCGACATCAAGCCGGGCGCCTGGGGCCTGACCGAGCCGAAGTGGCCGGGCAACCCCGTCTCGACGCCGGACTTCGGGCTGATCGGCAACGTGAGCCTCTTCGGCGGCTTCCACCACGTCGGCATCCTCACCGGCATCCTGTTCGTCTTCACCGTGCTGCTCTCGTGCTTCTTCGACGCGATGGGCACGATCATGGGCGTCGGCGACGAGGCGCACCTCACGCGTGAGGACGGCTCCATGCCGGGCATGAACAAGATCCTCTTCGTCGACGGCATCGCGGTCGCCGCCGGTGGCGCCTCGTCCTCCTCGGCCACCACCTGCTTCGTCGAGTCGACGGCGGGCGTCGGCGAGGGCGCCCGTACCGGCTTCTCGAACATCGTCACCGGGGCGCTCTTCGCCGTCGCGCTCTTCCTGACCCCGGTCGCCACGATGGTGCCCTCGCAGGCGGCGACCCCGGCGCTCGTCGCGGTCGGCTTCCTGATCCTCTCGGGCTCGATCACGAAGATCGACTGGACCGATTTCACGATCGCCATCCCGGCGTTCCTCACCATGGTGATGATGCCGTTCACCTACTCGATCACGAACGGCATCGGGATCGGCTTCGTCACCTTCACCGTGCTGCGGATCGTCGTCGGCCGCTGGCGCGAGGTGCCGATCGCGATGTACGTCGTGTCGGCCGTGTTCGCCTTCTACTACCTGATGCCGGCGCTCCAGCTCACGTAAGGGGCCGGATGTCGGGTGACCCCCGGGCGTGCGGAGCACGCGCCCGGGGGTCCGTCTTTTCCCGGGAGCCGCGGCGCCCGGCCCGTACGCGCCCGCGCTCGCCTGCCGAACGCGCCCGCCCTCGCCGGTGCGTGCCCGCCGTACGCGTCCGCGGTCGCGCACCCGCCCTCACCCGTAGAACTTCTCCGTCTTCTCCACCGCGGCCTTGAAGCGCTCGTCGAAGTCCTCGCGCACGAGCGTCCTGATCACGTAGTCCTGCACGGTCATGCCGCGTCGCGCGGCATGCGTGCGCATCCGGTCGAGCAGTTCGCCGTCGATCCGCAGGCTGAGCACATCGGTCCCCATACGCCCAGAATCACGGCAGCGGGGGCGAGATCGATATTTTCCGGCCGCGACTCACTCGTACGGGTGAGTGCGGTCTTGCGTGCGAGTGTCCAGGAGGTGGCGGGCGGGTGTGGGGCAGGTCATGCCGGGGCATGCTCCGCGCAGTCTCTTTAGTAAGAGTAATGAGTTACGCTAACTACCATGCTTGACCTCAGTCAGGGTGAGGACGCCGCTGCCATCAGCGCACTCCGTTCCTCCGTGATGCGGCTCTCCCGCCGTATCAAGCACCAGCGCGTCGACGAGTCGCTGAGCCCCACGGAGATGTCGGTGCTCGGCACCCTCGCCCGGTGCGGTTCCGCGACCCCCGGTGAGCTGGCGCGCAAGGAGCACGTGCAGCCGCCGTCGATGACGCGGATCGTGGCACTCCTGGAGGCGAAGGGCCTCGTCCGGCTCGAACCGCACCCGGAGGACAGACGGCAGAAGGTCGTCAGCTCCACCGAGCGGGCCGAGACGATGCTCGCCGAGAGCCGCCGCAAGCGGAACGTGTGGCTGGCGCAGCTCGCCGCCGAACTCGACGAGGACGAGTGGGAGAAGCTCCGGGCAGCCGCCCCGGTGATGGAGAAGCTCGCGCACCTGTGAGCGAAAGGAAGGCGAAACCCTTTGAGTACGGGACCCGGAGCAGACTCCGCCCCCGCACCTGACCGCCACGACACCACCGCCCGCCCCGCTCCCGGCTCCGCCGAGGACCCCGCCCGCCGCACGGCGGAGCGCCAGGCCCTCGAAGCGGACGCCGCCCAGGAGGACCCGGACGAGATCCCGGTCCCCACCGAGGACGTCCCCACCGAGGCCCCCGCCACCGGGCGCCCCGACGCCCGTACGGCGACCGACGCCGATGCCGGTACGGCTCCCGATGCCGCGCCCGATGCCGGTACGGCCCTCGACGCCGCGTCCGGTGCCGGTACGACCTCTGCCGCGTCCGACGCGCGCACCTCCACGACTCCCACGCCCGGAAAGCCTCCCACGAACGCGCACGCGCACGCCGCCCCTCCCGCTTCCCCCGCCGATCCCGAGCCCCCGCGCCGCACCTCGATGTTCAGCTCGCTGCGCATCCGCAACTACCGCCTCTTCTTCACCGGCCAGGTCGTCTCCAACATCGGCACCTGGATGCAGCGCATCGCCCAGGACTGGCTGGTCCTCAGCCTCACCGGGTCCTCGGCCGCCGTGGGCATCACGACCGCGCTCCAGTTCCTGCCGATGCTCCTCTTCGGCCTCTACGGCGGCGTGCTCGTCGACCGGCTGCCGAAGCGGCAGACGCTGCTCGTCACGCAGGCCGTCATGGGCCTCACCGGGCTCGCGCTCGCCGCGCTGACCCTCAGCGACAACGTGCAGGTCTGGCACGTCTACCTCACCGCCTTCGTCCTCGGCCTCGTCACGGTCGTCGACAACCCGGCCCGGCAGACCTTCGTCTCCGAGATGGTCGGCCCGGGGATGATGCGCAACGCGGTCTCGCTCAACGCCGCGAACTTTCAGTCCGCCCGCCTCGTGGGCCCCGCCGTCGGCGGCGCGCTCATCACGGCGGTCGGCAGCGGGTACGCCTTCCTCCTCAACGGGCTCTCCTTCATCGCGCCGATCATCGGCCTGCTCCTCATGCGCTCCGGCGAGCTGCACGAGAGCCACCGCACCCCGCGCGGCAAGGGGCAGCTCCGCGAGGGCCTGCACTACGTCGCGAAGCGCCCCGAGCTGATCTGGCCGATCGTCCTCGTCTTCTTCGTCGGCACCTTCGGCTTCAACTTCCCCGTCTGGCTGTCGGCCTTCGCCGACGACGTCTTCGACGCGGGCGCCGGCACGTACGCGGTCTTCAACATCCTCATGGCGGTCGGCTCGCTCGCCGGGGCGCTGCTCGCCGCGCGCCGCGCGCGCACCAGGCTGCGGCTCCTCGTCGGCGCGGCGATCGCCTTCGGCGTCCTGGAGATCGTCGCCTCGCTCGTGCCCTCGTACTGGCTCTTCGCCGCGCTGCTCGTGCCGATCGGCATGTGCGGCCTGACGTCCAACACGACCGCCAACCAGACGGTCCAGATGGCCGCCGAGCCCGAGATGCGCGGCCGGGTGATGAGCCTCTACATGATGGTCTTCACCGGCGGCACCCCCGTCGGCGGCCCGCTCTTCGGCTGGCTCACCGACACCTACGGGGCCCGGATCGGCTTCGCGGCCGGTGGCGCGATCACGGCGCTCGCCGCCGTCGCGGTCGGGCTCGTCCTGGCCCGGATCGGCGGCCTGCGCATGGAGTTCGGCTGGCACCGGGGCCACCCGCGCCTGCGCTTCGTACCGCGCGAGGGGGAGCGGGCGAAGGAGCTGGCGGCGGTGGCGTGATCCGCGGTGGTCCGGACGGGGCCGCACGGTCCCGTCCGGACCACCGCATAGACACAGATGAACGCCCGTATGGATCTGTACATACGTCTGTACAGATCCATACGGGCGTTTTAAACAGCCGTACAACCCTGTGTGCCGCTCTCTCAGCCGGCCAGCAGCCCCAGCGTGTCCACGACGCGGTTCGAGAAGCCCCACTCGTTGTCGTACCAGGCCACGACCTTGACGTGCGTGCCGTCGACGCGGGTGAGGGCGGCGTCGAAGATCGAGGAGGCGGGGTCGCCGACGATGTCGGCGGAGACGAGCGGGTCCTCGGCGTACTCCAGGACGCCCGCGAGCCGTCCGGCGGCGGCCTCGCGGTACGCGGCGAGCACCTCCTCGCGGCTCACCTCGCGCGCCACGGTCGTGTTCAGCTCGACGATCGAGCCGACCGGGACGGGCACGCGGATCGAGTCGCCCGAGAGCTTGCCGTCCAGCTCCGGGAGCACGAGGCCGATGGCCTTCGCGGCGCCCGTCGTGGTCGGCACGATGTTGACGGCGGCGGCACGGGCGCGGCGGGCGTCGCGGTGCGGGCCGTCCTGGAGGTTCTGCTCCTGCGTGTAGGCGTGCACGGTCGTCATGAAGCCGTGCTCGATGCCCGCGAGTTCGTGGAGGACGGAGGCGAGCGGGGCGAGGGCGTTCGTCGTGCAGGAGGCGTTCGAGACGATGTGGTGCGTCGCGGGGTCGTACGCCTCGGTGTTGACGCCGTACGCGAGCGTCACGTCCGCTCCGGCGGACGGCGCGCCCACGAGCACCTTGCGCGCGCCCGCGTCGAGGTGGGCGCGCGCGGCGTCGGCGGAGGTGAAGCGACCGGTCGCCTCCAGGACGAGGTCCACGCCCAGCTCCGCCCACGGCAGGCGGGCCGGCTCGCGCTCGGCGAGCACCTTGATCCGGCGCCCGTCCACGACGAGGGTGTCCCCGTCGACGCTCACGGGCCGCCCGAAGCGCCCCGCCGTCGTGTCGTAGCGCAGCAGGCGACCGAGGGTCTCGGGGTCGCCGAGGTCGTTGATCGCGACGACCTCCAGCTTGCTGTCGCGCTCGACGAGGGCGCGGAGGACGTTGCGTCCGATGCGGCCGAATCCGTTGATGGCGATACGGGTCATGGTGGGGGCCTTCCTGACGTTCCCGCGCTGCGGCTCTTGCCTTCACCACCAGATTCGCGCCGCGCGCGGGACGGTGGCCGAGGCGGAAGCGCCAGGGTCCGCAAGGATCACGCCAGGCGGCTCGGGGGCGGCGTACGCGGTGCGCGTGGCGTGCGCGGCGGCCCCGTTCCTAGGGTCTGTCTGACAATTCCCGTCTGCCGCGCGACGCCATGCACGCTCCCCCAGCCTGGCGGCCGGGAGGTGCCCCCGCTCGCCGCACCGGCCCCAGGACCCAAGTACGTCCAGTACGAGGGCCTGGGGCCGGCACGCCGAGAGCACGCACCTGGGGGCACCTCCCGGCCGAAGGCTGGGGGAGCCGCGCGGCCGCCCTGCGGGCGACGACGGGAATTGTCAGACAGACCCTAGGGGTCGCCCGGGTTCTCGCGTGCTCCGCGCGAGAACGTGCGCCGGTACTCGCTCGGGCTCGTGCCCAGCACCCGCTGGAAGTGCAGCCGCAGATTGGCGCCGGTGCCGAGACCGACCTCGACGGCGATCCGCTCGACGCCCCGTTCCGAGCGCTCCAGGAGTTCGCGCGCCGCGTCGATCCGCGCGCGCGTCACCCACTCCATCGGCGTGTAGCCGGTGTCGTCCGCGAAGCGGCGCGAGAAGGTGCGCGCGGAGACGGCGGCGTGCCGCGCGAGGACGTCCAGGCTCAGGGGCTCGCCGAGGTGGCGCAGGGCCCACTCGCGGGTCGCGGCGAAGCGTTCGCCGAGCGGTTCGGGCACGGCGCGCGGCACGTACTGCGCCTGGCCGCCGCTGCGGTACGGCGCGGCGACGAGGCGGCGCGCCGTGTGGTGCGAGGCGGCGACGCCGAGGTCGCGGCGCAGGATGTGCAGGCACAGGTCGATGCCGGACGCGGCGCCCGCCGAGGTGAGCACGGTGCCCTCGTCCACGAAGAGGACGTTCTCGTCGACGCGCACCCCCGGGTACCGCTCGGCGAGGGCCCGCGTGTAGTGCCAGTGCGTCGTGGCGCGGCGCCCGTCGAGCAGGCCGGTCGCGGCGAGCGCGAAGGCGCCCGTGGAGATC
>NZ_JAAGLR010000408.1 GCF_010548245.1 Streptomyces sp. SID11385 | reverse complement strand
CCCCGCCCGCGAGCCGCCCCGCGACGATCCCGCCCCCGGCCACGAGCACCACGAGCGCGGCGGCGGAGGCGAGGAGGACGCGGGGCCGGCGGCGACGGGACGGTGACGCCGGGGGCGTCCCGGTGAGGGTGGCCCCGGGGGGCTCCTCCTCGGCGGCGGGCGCGGGCGTCGGCTCGTGCGGTACGGGCGCGGGCTTCTCGGCTGCGGAAGTCTTCGCCGCCTTCTCCGGCCCGGAGGCTGCGGCGGCCTCGTCCGGTACGGAGGCTGCGGCGGCCTCGTCCGGCGCGGGTTCCGGGGTGCCCTTCTCCGGTGCGGGTTCCGCCTGCGCCGAGGGCGACGGCTCGCCCCGTACCGCCTCCTGTTGTTCCTTCGCCGCTGCGCGGGCCGCGTCCGCGAGGAGCCAGCGGCGGTGCAGGTCCATCAGTTCGGCGCGGTCCGCGCCGCAGAGGCGGGCGAGGCGGTCGGCGGGGGTGAACTCCGCCGGGAGCGCGGTCCCGTTGCAGTAGCGGTGCAAGGTCGACGTGCTCAGGTGCAGGCGCTTGGCGAGCTGACCGTAACTCAGCCCGGACCGCTCCTTGAGCTCCTTCAACCGTGCCGCGAACGCCTCGTTCTCGGCTCCCGAAGCCACCCCGTACCGCCTTCCCTCAGTCCTTCGCACCCCCGCCGCCGTCCCGTCCGGCCGTTCCAGGCATCCTCGTTCCCGCAGGTCAGAGGGGGTGGAATCGTTCCGGCGTCCCGGCCGGGGCCGTGGCGCTGGCGGCCGGGACACGGGCGGGGCCAAGCTCAGGACATCAAAGCACGGCGCCGGTTCCCGACCGGTCGCACCACCGGGCAGAACGCCGGTGGCCGTGCGGCACCCACGTACTGACCGAGAGGCTTCGCCATGCGCACCTTCACCCGCACCCGCTCCCTTCGTACCCTCGCCGCCGCTCTCGTCGCGGCCGGCGCCCTCTCGCTCACCGCCTGCTCGGGCGACGGGAGCGGGGTCGGCGAGGCGAAGGACGCGGGCCCCGCGACCATCGCCTCCCAGGCGCACCAGCAGGAGAAGGCGAAGCCGGAGGGGACGGGCACGGAGCAGTCCGGGAAGGCGGACGGCGGGAGCGCCGACGGGGCGTCCGGCACGGCGGGCTCGTCGGGGTCCTCCGCCGGCGCCGGCTCCGGCTCCGGTACGGGGGCGGCGGGCGGTACGAAGCAGGGCTCGGCCGGTGCCGCGAGCGGCGGCGGGGCGAGCGGCGGCGCGCAGGCCGGGCGGGGCGCCGAGCAGGGCCCCACCGACACCCCCTGCACCACGGCCAACAGCAAGGTCCAGGTCTCCGCCGTCTCCCGCCCCCTCAACCACCTCCTCATCACCCTCACCAACACCTCCGGCGCCACCTGCAACGCCTACTACGCCCCGGCCGTGGGCTTCGACGGCGACCAGGCGGCCACGCAGCGGATCGAGGACTCGAAGCCGCAGGCGGTCGTGACGCTCGCCCCGGGCGAGCACGCCTACGCCTCGGTCGCGCTCGGCGGCGACGGCGACCACGCCCGTACCTCGCGCAAGGTCAGGGTCTCGATGACCGGCAAGGACGACGCGGGCTCGGTCGGCGGCACCGCCACGCTGAACGCGCCGGGCGGCAAGACGTACCTGGACGACAACGCCTCGGTCACCTACTGGCAGCGCGAGATGAGCGACGCGCTGACCTGGTGACCAGGCGGGCCTGGTGACCATGCGGGCCCGGTGACCACGCGGGCCCGGTGAGCGGACGGGCCCGATGTACGCCCCGGTCCGGCGGACGCGCGGCGGCCCGTACCCCACCCGAGGGGGTACGGGCCGCCAGACGTGCGGGCTCAGCCGCGTCGGCTCAGCGCCAGCGGCTCACCTGCACGTTCTCCAGGACCCCGAGCGCGTCCGGGACGAGGACGGCCGCCGAGTAGTAGGCGGTGACGAGGTAGGAGATGATCGCCTGCTCGTCGATGCCCATGAAGCGGCAGGACAGGCTCGCCTCCAGCTCGTCGGGGATGCCCGGCTGGTGCAGGCCGATGACGCCCTGCTCCTCCTCGCCGGTACGCATGCAGATGATCGAGGTCGTGCGGTCGTCGCGGACCGGGATCTTGTTGCACGGGTAGATCGGGACGCCGCGCCAGGTCGGGACGCGGTGGCCGCCGACGTCGATCGACTCGGGGACGAGGCCGCGCCTGTTGCACTCGCGGCCGAAGGCGGCGATGGCGCGCGGGTGCGCGAGGAAGAGCTTCGACCCCCGGCGGCGGGAGAGGAGTTCGTCCATGTCGTCCGGGCTCGGCACCTCATCGTGCGGCTGGAGGCGCTGGTCGTAGGCGGCGTTGGCGAGGAGTCCGAAGTCGCGGTTGTTGACGAGTTCGTGCTCCTGGCGCTCGCGCAGCGCCTCCACCGTGAGCCGGAGCTGGTGCTCGGTCTGGTTCATCGGCTGGTTGTAGAGGTCCGCGACGCGCGTGTGGACCTTCAGCACCGTCTGTGCGACGGACAGTTCGTACTCGCGCGGGCTCGCCTCGTAGTCGACGAACGTGTGCGGGATGACCGGTTCGCCGCTGTGCCCGGCGGCGAGGTCGATCGCGGCCTCGCCGTACTTGTTGGTGCGCTGCTCGGGCACGAGGGCCGCGCGGCGCAGGTGGTCGGCGAGCGAGGGGGCGCGCTCGGCGAGGTTGAGCACGTCGGCGCGGCTGAGGACGAGGACCATGCAGTCCGTCTCGGCGCGGGCCGTGCTCTCCCAGACGGCGTCGCCGGACAGGAGGGCCTGTTCGCCGAAGTAGGAGCCGTCGCCGAGGAGGCCGAGGCTCGTCTCGTCGCCGTACGAGCCGGTGCCGAGGCGGGCGATGCGGCCGTGGGCGAGGAGGTGGACCGCGTCGGCGGACTCCCCGGCGGTCGTGATGACCGTACCGGCGGGGTAGACGCGCTGCTCGCAGCGGCCGGCGAGTTCGCGGAGCGCGTCGGTGTCGTCGAAGTCGCGCAGCGGCGGCAGTTCGCGCAGCTCGTCGGGGATGACGCTCACCTGCGAGCCGGTCTGGACGAAGGTGACGCGGCCGTCGCCCACGGAGTAGGACAGGCGGCGGTTGACCCGGTAGGTGCCGCCCTGCACAGAGACCCACGGCAGCGCCTTGAGCAGCCAGCGGGAGGTGATCTCCTGCATCTGCGGCGCGGACTTCGTGGTGGTGGCGAGATTGCGCGCCGCCGCTGCCCCAAGCGCCTGCTGGGGCGTTTCCTGTGCTTCGTTTTCAGCGCGGACGGACAAATGAATACCTCCGTGTCGATGAAATGCCGAGCCATTTTTACAGCCGATCGCATTTCCCCGCACCCATCTGCGGAGTGAATCGCCGTACGTCCGTACGAGTGAGGCGTGCGGGCGGTTACGTGGACGGTCTCAGGACCGCCACCTCGCGGGCTCACGGGCGCCGAGCTGCATGAACGCCCGGCCGCGTCAAGCCGTTTCGCGGGTGATCACCCGTGCGGGGGCAGCGTACGAAAGCCGCCACCAATCCCGTACGAAATGTGTTCCTGCCCACGTTTTCCGCGCCTCATTCGGTACCGCTTTGCGGAAAAGCCGAATGTATTGCGGGCCCTCGCGCCGGTCGCCGATACTCCATGGGTCCGTATTCCCGACGCGTATTGGCGTTGATCCATGGCCCAGCCCTTCACGCTCCCCGATTTCTACGTCCCGTACCCGGCCCGGCTGAACCCGCACCTCGAAGCCGCCCGCGTCCACGCGCGCGCGTGGGCCAGGTCGATGGGCATGCTGGAGGGCTCGGGGGTGTGGGAGCAGCGCGATCTCGACGCGCACGACTACGCGCTGCTCTGCGCCTACACGCACCCGGACTGCGACGAGGAGGCGCTGAATCTCGTCACGGACTGGTACGTGTGGGTCTTCTTCTTCGACGACCACTTCCTGGAGCTGTTCAAGCGCGGCCAGGACCGCGAGGGCGGCAAGGCGTACCTGGACCGGCTGCCCGCGTTCATGCCGGCGGACCTCGCGGACGGTTTCCCCGAACCGGAGAACCCGGTCGAGGCGGGGCTCGCGGACCTGTGGCGGCGCACGGTCCCGGCGATGTCGGCGGACTGGCGCGCGCGCTTCTCCACCTCGACGCGCAACCTTCTCAACGAGTCGCTGTGGGAGCTGTCCAACATCAACGCGGGCCGGATCTCCAACCCGGTCGAGTACATCGAGATGCGCCGCAAGGTCGGCGGGGCGCCGTGGTCGGCGGGGCTCGTCGAGTACGCGGCCGGGGCCGAACTCCCCGCCCGGGTCGCCGGAACGCGCCCGCTGCGCGTCCTCACGGACGCGTTCTCAGATGCCGTGCATCTGCGCAACGACCTCTTCTCGTACCAGCGCGAGGTCGAGGACGAGGGCGAACTCAGCAACGGCGTACTGGTGTTGGAGCACTTCCTGGGGTGCACGACACCGGAGGCCGCCGAGGCGGTCAACGACCTGCTCACCTCGCGGCTCCAGCAGTTCGAGAACACCGCGCTCGTCGAACTGCCCGCACTGAGCGCCGAGTACGGGCTCGACCCGGACGAGAACACGGCACTCGCCCTGTACGTCAAGGGACTTCAGGACTGGCAGTCGGGCGGCCACGAGTGGCACCTGCGCTCCAGCCGCTACATGAACGAGGGTGCGGTCTCGGGCGTCGCCGCGGGTCTCGCCGGGGTGCTCGGCACGAGCGCGGTGCATCTCGCGGCGGCACTCGGCAAGCCGGCCCGCGCCCGCCTGCGCTCCCACACCCGTCGCCCGCACACCCACGAAGGCCCGTCCCTGCTTCCGGACTTCACGCTGAACTACCCGCTGGGCCTGAGCCCGCACCACGAGCGGGCGCGCGCGGCGTCCGCGGACTGGGCCGAGCGGATGGGGCTGCTCCACGACATCTGGGACCGCGAGAAGCTGCAAGGCTACGACTTCGCGCTCTGCTCGGCCGGCCTCGATCCGGACGCGAGCCCGGAGGAACTGGAACTCAGCGCGGAGTGGCTGACGTGGGGCACGTACGGGGACGACTACTACCCGCTCGTCTTCGGCCGCCCGCGCGACCTCGCGGCGGCCCGCCTGCTCCACGCACGGCTGCTCGCCTGCATGCCGTTGGACGATCCGGCGCTCGCGGAGGGCTTCGCCGAGGCGCCGATCGAGCGCGCGCTTGCCGACCTGTGGACGCGGACGGCGGAACCGATGGACCCCGTCACGCGCGCCGCGTTCCGCGACGGCGTGGAGCACATGCTGGAGAGCTGGCTGTGGGAGCTGGGCAACCAGGCGCAGCACCGCGTGCCCGACCCGGTCGACTACCTGGAGATGCGCCGCCACACCTTCGGCTCCGAACTCACCATGAGCCTCAGCCGGATGCGGCACGGCGCCGCGCTGCCGGCCGGGGTGCTGGACAGCGGCACGGTGCGCGCGCTGGAGAACGCGGTGGCGGACTACGGCTGCCTGATCAACGACGTGTTCTCGTACCAGAAGGAGGTGCAGTACGAGGGTGAGCTGCACAACCTTGTGCTGGTCGTGGAGAACTTCTTCGACTGCGACTACCCGACGGCGTTCCGCATGGTGGAGCACCTGATGGCGGCGCGGCTCGACCAGTTCGAGCACGCGGTGTCACACGAACTGCCGGTGCTGTACGAGGACTTCGCTCTCACGAGCGGGCAGATCGCGACGATGGAGACGTACCTCGGCGAACTGCGCGACTGGCTCGCGGGAATCCTCAACTGGCACCGGGGGGTCCGCCGTTACGACGCGGCGTTCCTGCCGGGATGCCTGCCGTACGGGGCGGCGCCGGAGACGGCGGTACGGGGCGGGGACGGTGCGGCGGCGGGGGCGAGCGGGCCTGCGGGGGCGAGCGGACCGGCGGCGGCGAGCGGCCTTGCGAGGGCGAGCGGGCCTGCGGG
>NZ_JAAGLR010000384.1 GCF_010548245.1 Streptomyces sp. SID11385 | reverse complement strand
GCCGGCATCGCGGCGGACCGGGACCGGGCCGCCTGTCGGCGCCGCGCGCTACAGTGCGCCCGCAAGCAGCGAACGACAGCGGCCCCGCGCACAGCGGCGGCCGTGAACGACAGCGGGTCAGGCGCCCGCGGGCTCAGGGTGGGAAGCGCATGAACGTTCCGGCGCAGACGACGGCCGAGAGCGCGCCGTACGGCGGATGGCCGGGCAACGAGCTGGAGCAGGTGCTCGTCGCCTCGCTCGGCGTGCCGGGCGCCGGCGGGCGCATCGTCGAGACGCTCGGGCGCGCCACGATATGGGTGCCGCTGCCCAAGGGCGGCGGCCCCGAGAGCATGGCGCTCGACCTTCCCGCCGTCGAACTGGACGGACAGGCGTACGTGCCGGTCTTCAGCTCGCAGCAGCAACTCCTCGGCGTCATGGGCACGTACACGCCCTTCGCCGAGGTCGCCGCGATCGACTTCGCGCGCGGACTGCCCGCCCAGCTCGGCATCCTCCTCAACCCCGAGGGCACCGTCACCGTGCCCCTGCCCCCGCCCGCCGTCGCCGAACTGTGCCGCGCCGGACGCACGGTGCTCGACGGGCCCGGCAGCGGCGGCCGGGTGCGGCTGCGCGAACCGGACTGGCAGGTGGACCCGGTGGACTTCCTGAGCGCCGCCGCCGAGGAGTTCGCCGTGACCGGCCTCGTACGCACCGCGCGCCGCTGCCTCGCGGAGGTCGAGGACCAGCCGCCCTCCCTCTTCGTCGGGGTCGAGCTGAGCGACCCGGCGGGCGGCGAGGCGGTGCTCGACGCGCTCGGCCGCGCGCTCGGCCGCGCCCCTGTCGCCTGGCCGGTCAACCTGATCCTCCTCGACGTCGCCCAGGACCCGGTCGCCGACTGGCTGCGCGCCCGGGTGCGCCCCTTCCACGCCGCCGCGGGGTACTGAACCGGCGGCGCCCGCGCCGGGACCGGTGCGCGCGCCGAACTGGTTGGATGGGAGGTCGTGCGCGGTTGGACCGGAGGTCGCGCGCGGCGCGCCCCTGCGCTCCGGGACAGGGGCCAGTACGGTGGGGCGGTCGATTCACGACGAAGGGGCGGTCACAGGTGAGTGCGTCGGGCACGGCGGCCGGGGGCGAGATCCCGGGCCGCACGCGGCCGGGGACGGGGGAGTACCTCGAAGAGGCGTTGCGGCAGGTCGTACCCGGCCGCTTCGACTCCTACGAGGCGCTGTTGCACGCCCTCGCCACGAGCAGCGTCCACATGCTGCTCTTCTCCGGCACCCCGGGCTCGCCCGAGGCGCGGTACGGCTCCATGGAGGTGGCCGGGCACGCGTACGCGCCCTGCGTCACCTCGCCCGGCGAACTCGCGGCCAGCGGCTGGAGCCGCGCGCAGGTCCTGGAGCGGGGCGAGGCGGTGGCGGGCGCGCTCTACCCGTCCCGCCGCGGCCTGTGGCTCAACCCGCACGCGCCCGGGGGCGGCATCGGCATCCCGTGGGCCGATCTGCGCCGCGTCGCGCTCGGTCCGGCGACGCAGCCGGCCGGACCCCTGCGGCTCGCCGAACCGACCATCGAACTGCCCCAGTTCTACGCGCTCCTCACGCAGCAGGCGCACCGCACGAGCGTCGTCCGCGGCCTGCACCGTGCCTGGGTCCAGCCGACCGCGGGACTGCCGTGCCTCGCCATCGGCCTCGACCTCTACGAGGAGGGCCCGCAGTCCGTCGAGGCCGCGCACACGATGCTCCGCCTCTCCTCGACCGCCCTCCCGGAGGACCTCACGGTCATGGCGGTCTCGCTCATGGACCCGCACGATCCGCTCGCGCAGTGGCTGCGCGAGCGGACCCGGCCGTTCTACACGCGCGAGGCGCACGCACCGGGGGCGGGGGCGGGGCAGGGGGCGGGGCAGATCCCGGGGCAGGTGCCTGGCGGGCAGGGGGCGGGGCTGGGTCCGGGGCAGGGGTACGGGTATCCGCCGCCGTATGCGGGACCGCAGGGCTGAGGGGTGGGTGGGCGGCTCCCCTCGGGCGGGTGCGGGGCCGCGGGGGTGAGGGTGCGCGGACAGGGCCCGAGACAGCCCCCTCCCTCCCGGGGGGCGACCCCAATACCATCCTCCCAAACCCCCCACCCCCCACCGCCCCCACCACCGAAATCTGTGGACAACTCCGCACTTCCCATAAAACGCCTCACTCCTCCGAGTGAGGCGTTTTCGCGTAACGGCCGTTTATCCACAGCCCGTCCCCGAAAGCGCCCCCGGGGTGCTAATGCCCGCCTCTGCCCCGGCCGCACCACTCCTGCACCCCCTTGCGCCTTCCTGCCCCCACCCGCACCCTCCTGCGCCCCCATGCCCCCCTCTATCCCCATGTGCAGCCATTGGCTTGCTCAGTTGGCGGACGCCATTCCCAACTCGTCCACCATGTGGACGAGTTCAAGGGTGGGCTGGGGTTATTCCGTGGCGATATCCGACATTGACGCAGGTGGTGCATCGGCGCGCTTTGCCATCATCGAACGAAGTAACTCCCCTCTGTTCGGGTTGCGTTGACCGCTTCGCGGATAACGGTGAAACCGAATACGGATCACGGTTGCGCAACCTTTGGCCGGAGGGTCTGGCCGCCGTGTGCAGGCGGGATGAAGACTTCCGTGCTCAGGGACGGATCGTTCCCGCGTACGACAGTTCGACAGGCCGCTTCGGGCGGCAAGTGTGGGCCGGCCACCGCCGGTTGAGAGGGGTCGCTGGCACGATGACGGCACCACTGCATGAGCCGGCGGAGATGGCACCCTCGGCGGCCGATCTCAAGGCCGGCATGCCGAAGGAGAAAGTGCAGGGCCGCTCCCTGGGCAGAATCGCCTGGGAGCGCCTCAAGCGCGACAAACTCGCCCTGGGCGGCGGGGTGATCGTCGCCGTGCTGGTCCTCGTGGCCATCTTCGCGCCGCTCATCGCGCACCTGTACGGCCAGGACCCGGACTCGTACCACGAGAGCCTCATCGACCCGCTGTTCTCGACCCCCAAGGGGTCCCTCGGTGGCGCGAGCGGCGACCACTGGCTCGGCGTCGAACCGGTCAACGGGCGGGACATCTTCGCGCGCATCCTCTACGGCGCGCGCATCTCGCTCCTCGTCGGCTTCCTCTCGGCCCTCGTCGCCGTCGCCCTCGGCACCGTCCTCGGTGTCCTCGCCGGCTACTTCGGCGGCTGGGTCGACGCGCTCATCAGCCGCGTGATGGACGCGCTGCTCTCGTTCCCGCAGCTCCTCTTCATCATCGCGCTGGTCTCGGTCATGCCCAACGACATGCTGGGGATGTCCGGTACGAGCGTCCGCGTCTTCGTGATGATCCTCGTCATCGGCTTCTTCGGCTGGCCCAACGTCGGCCGCGTCGTGCGCGCCCAGACGCTGAGCCTGCGCGAGCGGGAGTACGTCGAGGCCGCGACGAGTCTCGGCGCGGGCAAGAGCCACATCATCTTCAAGGAACTGATGCCCAATCTCGTGGCGCCGATCATCGTCTACACGACGATGATGATCCCCACGAACATCCTCAACGAAGCCGCGCTGAGCTTCCTCGGGGTCGGCGTGAAGCCGCCGTCGTCCTCCTGGGGGCAGATGCTCTCCAGCGCGCTCAGCTACTACGAGACCGACCCGATGTACATGGTCGTGCCCGGTGTGGCGATCTTCGTGACCGTCCTCTCCTTCAATCTCCTCGGCGACGGCGTGCGGGACGCGCTGGACCCCCGGGGCTCCCGCTAATCGCCCAACCCACGACGGCTCCCGCGCCCGCGGGACGTCAACGACATGGAGGAACCCAGATCGTGAAGACCCACTCGACCGGGCGGCGCAAGCAGGCCCTCGCGGCGACCGCGGCGATCGCGGCGCTGCTGTCCGTCGCCGCCTGCGGCGGAGGCGACTCCGACGACGGCAACGGCAGCGGTGGCGGTGGCGGTGCCAAGGCGGCCGGCTTCGACGCCGCCAACAACAAGGTCGCCAACGCGTCGGCCAAGAAGGGCGGCACCCTCAAGTTCGCGTCCGTGCAGGACGCCGACTCCTGGGACACCACGCGTGGTTACTACGGCATGGCGTGGAACTTCATGCGCTACTACAGCCGTCAGCTCGTGACCAACGCGGCCGAGCCGGGCGCCAAGGGCGCCGAGGTGGTCCCCGACCTGGCCAAGGACAAGGCCGAGATCTCCTCGGACGGCAAGACCTACACGTACCACCTGCGCGAGGGTGTCACGTGGGAGGACGGCAAGCCGATCACGTCGCAGGACGTCAAGTACGGCATCGAGCGCCAGTGGGCGCAGGACGTGCTCTCCGGCGGCCCGGTCTACCTCAAGAACGTGCTCGACCCGGACGGCAAGTACAAGGGCCCGTACAAGGACACGTCCAAGGAGGGCCTGAAGGCCATCCAGACGCCGGACGACCAGACCATCGTCTTCAAGCTCCCGAAGCGGAACTCCGACTTCGAGGAAATGCTCGCGATGACGTCGTCCTCGCCGGTGCGCAAGGACAAGGACACCAAGTCCAAGTACGGTCTGCACCCCTTCTCCTCGGGCCCGTACAAGTTCCAGTCGTACAAGCCCGCCAAGTCGCTGACCCTGGTGCGCAACACCGAGTGGAAGCAGGCTTCGGACCCGGTCCGCAAGGCGCTCCCGGACAAGATCACGATCACGTTCTTCACCAACGCGGACGACATGGACAACCGTCTGCTCAACGGTGAGTTCGACCTCGACCTGAACCAGACGGGTCTCTCCCCGCAGGGCCGCACCAAGGCCCTCAAGGAGCACAAGGACAACATCGACAACCCCGTCTCGGGCTACATCCGTTACGCGGTCTTCCCGCAGAGCGTGAAGCCCTTCGACAACATCCACTGCCGCAAGGCGGTCCTCTACGGCGCCGACCACAAGTCGCTCCAGACGGCGCGTGGCGGCCCGCAGGCCGGTGGCGACATCGGCACGAACATGCTGCCGCCGTCCGTGCCCGGCTCCGAGGGCCAGAAGTACGACCCGTACGGCATGGCCGCCAACGACGGCGCGCCGAACACCGCCAAGGCCAAGTCCGAGCTGAAGGCCTGCGGCAAGCCGAGCGGCTTCAAGACCACCATCGCGGTGCGCAACAACAAGCCGGTCGAGGTCGCCACCGCCACCTCGCTCCAGGCCTCGCTGAAGAAGATCGGCATCCAGGCCGACATCGACCAGTACGACGGCGCGCAGACCGCGGGCATCATCGGTAACCCGAAGGTCGTCAAGTCGAAGAACTACGGCATCATCATCATGGGCTGGGGCCCCGACTTCCCGTCGGTCCAGGGCTACGGCCAGCCGCTGTGGGACTCGCGCTTCACGCTGGACAACGGCAACAACAACTACGCCCTGATCGACGACAAGGCGATCAACGGCGACTTCGACAAGTTCAACAACGAGCTGGACAAGACGAAGAAGGAACAGCTCGCCACCGACATCAACCACAAGGTGATGGAGGGCGGCTACTACCTCCCGTTCGTCTTCGAGAAGTTCATCAACTTCCGCTCCTCTCGCCTGGCCAACGTCTACAGCACGGACGGCTACTCCGGCATGTACGACTTCGTCAACCTGGGCGTCAAGTAACACCACGACCGTCGGCACACCCGCCGTACTGCACGAAAGGCAGGTGAAGGCCACGACGGCGTGACGGCGGGCCACCGGGACGACCTCCCGGTGGCCCGCGGCCCGCGCCCTGGCCGGAAGCAGTGCTCGCATACCTCATCAGGCGGCTGTTCGCCGTCGTCGTGATGCTGGTGGTCATCATGTTGGTGGTCTTCGGCATCTTCTTCCTCATACCGAAGTGGACCGGAGTCGACCCCGCGACGATGTACGTGGGCAAGCAGTCCGACCAGGCGGCGCTCGACGCCGTCCGGGAGAAGCTGCAACTCGACCAGCCGATCTTCGTCCAGATCTGGGACTTCTTCAAAGGCATCGTCGCCGGCCGCACCTACTCCGGTGGCGGCGAGGTGACGCACTGCGCGGCCCCGTGCTTCGGCTACTCCTTCCGCAGTGAGCAGGCCATCTGGCCGCAGCTCACCGACCGGCTCCCCGTCACGGTCTCCCTCGCCGTCGGCGCGGCCGTGCTGTGGGTCGTCTTCGGCGTCGCCGCCGGTGTCCTCTCGGCGCTCAAGCGCGGCTCGGTCTGGGACCGCGGCGCGATGCTCGTCGCCCTCTCCGGCGTCTCGCTGCCCATCTACTTCACCGGCATGCTCGCCGCCGCGATCTTCCACTTCGGCCTCGGCTGGTTCGATCCCAAGTACGTCCCCATCGAGGAGAGCGTCACGGGCTGGGCCAGCGGCCTGATCCTGCCCTGGGTCACCCTCGCCTTCCTCTACGCGGCGATGTACGCCCGAATAACGCGGGCCACCATGCTCGACGTGCTCGGCGAGGACTACATCCGCACCGCGCGGGCCAAGGGCCTCACCGAGACCAAGGTCATCGGCAAGCACGCGATGCGCTCCACGATGACCCCGATCCTCACCATGCTCGGCATGGACCTCGGCGCCATGATCGGTGGCGCGATCCTCACCGAGACCACCTACAGCCTCCCCGGCCTCGGCCAGGCCGTGCTCAAGGCGATCAACGAGCGCGACCTCCCGGTCATCACCGGCGTCGTCCTCATCACCTCGCTCGCCGTCATCCTCGCCAACCTCCTGGTGGATCTCCTGTACGCCGCGATCGACCCCCGAGTGAGGCTCGCATGACGACCCAGCCCGCCGGCCCCACGGACAACGGCCCCGCGAAGCCCGGCACCACGAAGACGAGCGCCGAGAAGACCGGCGCCGCCAAGACCAGTACCGCCACGACGAGTACGGCCACGACGAGCGCCGCGAAGACCGGCACCGGCGAGGTCACTGCCGCGCAGAGCGGCACCGCGCCCCGCGCCTTCCTCGAAGTCCGCGACCTGCGCGTCCAGTTCCCCACCGACGACGGCCTCGTCAAATCCGTCGACGGCCTCAGCTTCACGCTGGAGAAGGGCAAGACGCTCGGCATCGTCGGCGAGTCCGGCTCCGGCAAGTCCGTCACCTCGCTCGGCATCATGGGCCTGCACACCACCGGCCAGTACGGCAAGCGCAAGCCTCGTATCTCCGGCGAGATCTGGCTCGACGGCGAGGAACTGCTCACCGCCGACCCCGACCGGGTCCGGGCCCTGCGCGGCCGCGACATGGCGATGATCTTCCAGGACCCGCTGTCCTCGCTGCACCCGTACTACACGGTCGGCAAGCAGATCATCGAGGCGTACCGCATCCACCACGACGTGGACAAGAAGACCGCGCGCAAGCGTGCCGTCGAGATGCTCGACCGCGTCGGCATCCCGCAGCCCGACAAACGCGTCGACTCCTACGCGCACGAGTTCTCCGGCGGCATGCGCCAGCGCGTCATGATCGCCATGGCGCTCGTCAACAACCCCGAACTCCTCATCGCCGACGAGCCGACCACCGCGCTCGACGTGACGGTCCAGGCCCAGATCCTCGACCTCATCCGCGACCTCCAGAAGGAGTTCGGCTCCGCGGTCATCATCATCACGCACGACCTCGGCGTCGTCGCCGAACTCTCCGACGACATCCTGGTCATGTACGGCGGCCGCTGCGTCGAGCGCGGGCCCGTGGACGAGGTCTTCTACGCGCCCCGCCACCCGTACACGTGGGGCCTGCTCGGCTCGATGCCGCGCATCGACCGCGAGGAGACCGAGCGGCTCATTCCCGTGAAGGGCTCCCCGCCCTCGCTCATCAACATCCCCGACGGCTGCGCCTTCAACCCGCGCTGCCCGTACGCGGACCTCCCCAAGGACAACCTGACCCGCACCGTACGGCCCGAGCTGGCCCAGGTCGGCGACGCCCACTGGGCCGCCTGCCACCTCAGCAAGGAGCAGCGCGAGCGGATCTGGACCGAAGAGATTGCGCCGAAGCTGTGAGCGACGACCCCAAGGACGCGGCGATCCCCGCGCAGAGCACCGCACCCAGCGCCGTCCAGGAGACCCCGGCCGCCCCGGAGACCCCGGCAGCCCAGGGAGACACCCTGCTGCGCGTCGAGGGCCTCCAGAAGCACTTCCCCATCCGCAAGGGCCTCTTCAAGCGGCAGGTCGGCGCCGTCCAGGCCGTCGACGGCCTCTCCTTCGAGGTGCGCGCGGGCGAGACCCTCGGCGTCGTCGGCGAATCCGGCTGCGGCAAGTCCACGATGGGCCGGCTCATCACACGGCTCCTCGAACCCACCGCGGGCAGCGTCGAGTTCGAGGGCAGGGACATCACGCACCTGTCGACCGGCGCCATGCGCAAGATGCGCCGCGACGTGCAGATGATCTTCCAGGACCCGTACTCCTCGCTCAATCCCCGGCACACGATCGGCACGATCGTCGGGGCGCCCTTCCGGCTCCAGGGCGTCAAGCCCGAGGGCGGGGTCAAGGCCGAGGTGCAGGGCCTCCTCGAACGCGTCGGGCTCAACCCCGAGCACTACAACCGCTACCCGCACGAGTTCTCCGGCGGCCAGCGCCAGCGCATCGGCATCGCCCGCGCGCTCGCGCTCAAGCCGAAGCTCGTCGTGGCCGACGAGCCGGTCTCCGCGCTCGACGTCTCGATCCAGGCGCAGGTCGTCAACCTCCTCGACGACCTCCAGGACGAGCTGGGCCTCACGTACGTGATCATCGCGCACGACCTCTCGGTCATCCGGCACGTCTCGGACCGGATCGCGGTCATGTACCTCGGCAAGATCGTGGAGCTGGCCGACCGCAAGACGCTCTACTCGACGCCCGGCCACCCGTACACCTCGGCGCTCCTGTCCGCGGTGCCGGTCCCCGACCCGCGCCGCAAGGGGCACGGCAACCGGCGGCTCCTGCACGGCGACGTGCCCTCGCCGATCGCCCCGCCCCCCGGCTGCCGCTTCCACACCCGCTGCTGGAAGGCCACGGCCTCCTGCGCGACCATCGAGCCCCCGCTCATCCAGCTCGGTACGGGCCAGAAGGTCGCCTGCCACCACCCCGAGCACGGCCCCGACCAACTCCCCGGCGACGCGCCACTGGTGAAGCCGGGCGGGACGGTGACGCTGAGCGGGACGAAGGCGGAGGAGGCGGTTCCGGCGGCGGAGGCGGAGGCGGCTCCGGAGGCGAAGGTGGCTCCGGACACGAAGCCGGAGCCGGACGCCGCTCCGGAGACGAAGCCGGAGGCAGCCGTCCCCGCGCCGGAGCCCGCGGAGGACAAGGGCGACGCCGCACCCGCGGCCGACGCCGAGCCCGACACCGCGCCTGACGACAAGCCCGACGTCGCGCCCGAGGACGGGCTCGACGCCCCCGCTCGTGACGAGGCCGGTCCGGAAAAGAAGTGAGCCGTGGACCACCCGGCACAATGTCCCGGGTGGTCCATGAACTCTTCTCGCCGGGCGTGCAGCACGTCCTCGACCTCGTCGGCATCTTCGTCTTCGCCATCTCGGGGGCGCTCCTCGCCGTCCGCAAGAACTTCGACGTCTTCGGCATCGTCGTCCTCGCGGAGGTGACCGCGGTCGGCGGCGGGGTGCTGCGTGATCTCGTCATCGGCGCTGTTCCGCCCGCCGCCTTCCAGGACCTCGGCTACTTCGGGATGCCACTCCTCGCCTCGCTCCTGGTCTTCTTCCTCCACCCGCACGTGGAACGGATCAACTGGGGCATCGCGCTCTTCGACGCGGCCGGGCTCGGCCTCTTCTGCGCGACGGGCACGATCAAGGCGTACAGCTACGGGCTCGGCTACGTCTCCTCGGCCGTGCTCGGCCTCGCGACGGCGGTCGGCGGCGGCCTGCTGCGCGACATCCTCGCCAACGACGTGCCCTCGCTGCTGCGCTGGGACCGCTCGCTCTACGCCGTCCCCGCGATGGCGGGCGCGGCGATCACGGCGCTGTGCATCCGCTTCGACGTCCTCAACGCCCTCTCCACGGCGGGCGCGATCCTCACCGCCTTCGCCCTACGGATACTCGCGCTGCGCTACGACTGGCGCGCGCCCCGCGCCTGGAACCGGCGCAGCGCCGCCGTCGAGGTCGAGGAGTGAGCCCGCGTGAGCGGCGCCACCCTCCCCCGTACCACAGAAAGCTACCGCTCAGTAGCCCCCTGGCGTAGGCTCTGACCATGGCACAGGCAACCGCCCCGGCGAGCATCGGGAACAGCGAGTTCGACCGCGACACGGCCGTGAGCCGGCGCGGTCCCGGCGTCTTCGACGCCACCCTCTCCGAGGGCTGGACCATCATCAACGCCGTCAACGGCGGCTATCTCCTCGCCCTCGCCGGGCGCGCGCTCGCCGAGGAACTTCCGCACAGTGACCCCTTCTCGATCACGGCGCACTACCTGACCGCCTCGCGCCCCGGCCCCGCCGAGATCCGCACCGAGACGATCCGCACCGGCCGCACCCTCTCCACCGGAGCGGCCTCGCTCGTGCAGTACGACGCGCAGGGCGCCCCCGTCGAGCGGCTGCGCGTCCTCGCCTCGTACGGGAACCTCGACACCCTCGACCCGGAGGTGCGCACCAGCGCGAAGCCCCCCGCGCTGCCGCCCGTCGAGCAGTGTCTCGGCAGCGATGACGCCCCCGACGGCAAGGTCATACCCGGCTCGAACGCCATCACCGAGCGGCTGCTTCTCAAGCTCGACCCCGCCACGATCGGCTGGGCGGTCGGGCAGCCCTCCGGCAAGGGCGAGACGCGCGCCTGGTTCGGCCTCGCCGACGGCCGCGACGCCGACCCGCTCTCCCTCCTGCTCGCCGTCGACGCGCTGCCGCCCACCGCCTTCGACCTCGGCCTCATGGGCTGGATGCCCACCGTGGAACTCACCGTCCACGTCCGGCACCGCCCCGCCCCGGGCCCCCTCCGCGTCGCCATCACCACCCGCAACCTGGCCCACGGCTTCCTGGAGGAGGACGCGGAGGTCTGGGACTCGGCCGACCGCCTGGTGGCCCAGTCCCGCCAGCTCGCCCGGGTCGTCCAGCCGCGCTGAGACCCGTCCGCACGAGGAGCGGGCCGCTCTCGTCCCCGTACGGACGGGCCCCCCGCGCGCCCCGCCCCGGGCTCTCGTAGCGTCGTCTGCGAGCGGCCGGAAACGGTCCCTCGCAGACGACGCCACCGGCCCCGGGAGCCCGTATGCAGCCGCGTGCCGACACCCTCACGCGCGACGAACACGGCAGATCGGTCCTGAGTCTGCGCCGCCGCCTCCCGCACCCCGCGCGCCGCGTCTGGGCCGCCCTCACCGAGGCCGCCCTCACCGCCCGCTGGATGCCCGCCGAGGTCGACCTGAGCCCCCAGGCGGCGAGCCCCGTCCGCTTCCGCCTCCCCGGCACGGCGCCCGGCGGCGGCGAGGTGCTGCGCGCCGTGGCGCCCTGGGCACTGGGCTACACGTGGGCCGAGCACGAACTGCACTGGTCCCTGCGCCCCGACCGCGCCGCGGGCGCCGCCGACGCGGACGCCGCGCCCTGCGTGCTCGGCCTGCGCCACGTCTTCGACGACCACCGGGGCGCGGCGAGCTACGCGGCGGGCTGGCACACGTGCCTCACCGCGCTCGCGCAGGTCCTCGACGGCGAGGAGCCGGACCACGCGGGCGACGCGGACGGCGCGCTCCACGAGGCGTACATCGGCCTTCTCGGCCTCGCGGGCTCGACGGTCGACGAAGGCCCCGAGAGCGTCACGATCCGCCTGGAGCGCCAGCTCGTGCGCCCCGCCGACGAGGTCTGGTCCCTGCTCACGCGCGGCACGAGCCCCCGCCGGGGCGAACGCGCGCCCGACGCGTTCGGCACCGTCGGCACCCCGGCGGGCGAGATCACCGAACTGTGCCCGCCCCGCCTGCTCGAATACGCCTGGAGCCCGCTCGGCCGCACCCGCTGGGAACTCCTCCCCGGCACCGACCACGGCGCCCGCCTCCTCCTCAGCCACTCCGGCCCCCCGCTCCCCGAACCCGCCGTCGCCGCCGCGCAGGCCGCCTGGCACCAGCGCGTCGAGGAACTCGCGGCCCAGCTCCTGGACACCCCGGTCCCGGGCTGAGTGGGCTGAGCGGCCTCAGCGGTACCTGCCGTACCGCGCGAACGCCTTCCCGCCCGCCGCGCCGCTCGCCTCGTGGGCGGCGGCATCGGCCCACTCGCTGACGACGAAGGCGCGGTCGCCGTCGCGCGTCGGGTGGACGTGCACGGCGAGGAGTCCCGGCGCCGGTTCGGCCGGGGCGGTACTCCCGGCGGGTTCCACGGACAGCGCGAGCACCGCGGCGGGCCGCTCGGTGTCGTACACCGTGCTGCGCGCGGGGTCCGGGTCAGGCCGGGGCGCTCGATGCCGGGCACGCGCGCGTCCACCCCGCTCACCGTCGTCGCGCGGTGGGCCCGCACCCACGCGAGGTGTTCCTCGTCGCTGGTCCACTGCGCGATGAAGAGCAGGCCCGAGCCGTCGGCCGCGAGGTAGACGTCCTGGGCGAGGCGGCCGGGCATCGGCGGGCGCGCCCGCCACTCGTCCAGCAGCGCGTCGGCCGCGGCCCGCGCGCGCTCGCCGGTACCGGTACGCCACTCGCTGAAGAGGACGGTGCCGGCTTGGGGGACCAGAAGTTCGGAGTATCGAGGCATACGGACGAGCCTGCGACCTCAAGTCGGCTTGAGGTCAAGGGGCGCTGGAGAGCACGGGATGCTCGCGGCCCAGGGGCGCGAGCCTGCGGGACCGTACGGTCAGGCTCCCTCGTCCTGCCAGTGCCGCCGTCCCAGTGCCACCACCCGCAGTTTCCGCCGCGCGCCCGTGAGCACCGCGCGCTCCGCCTCCGAGTCCGGCTCCGCCTCCAGGAGGGACGTCGCCGTGAGCAGGAGCAGGTCCACGTACAGCTCGGCGAGCATCTGGACGTCCCGCACGGTCCAGCCCTCGGACTCCGGCTGCGCGGCGAGCCCCGCGGCGACCTCGTACGAGAAGCCGCGCAGCTCCCGGTCCGTCGCCTCCCGCACGGCCCGCACGCCGCCGTGACGTTCGCGCGCGATGAAGCGCACGTGTGCCGGGTACGCGCGCACGTGGGCCGCGATGAGGGCGACCGCGTCGGCGATGCGGTCCTCGGCGCTCGACCCGGCCGCGAGCAGCGCGCCCACGACCTGGTGGAGGCTGCCGAGCGTCTCGTCGACGAGAGCGACGCCGAGGTCCGGGATATCGCGGAAGTGCCGGTAGAAGGCGGTCGGCGCGATCCCGGCCGCGCGCGTCACCTCGCGCAGCCCGAGGCCGCTGAGGCTCTGTTCGGCGAGGAGGCCGAGGGCCGCGTCCAGAAGGGCCCGCCGCGTGCGTTCCTTCTGCGCGGCCCGGCTGCTCGACGCGGCTGCCGCGCCGACGGGGGCGGGGACGTCGGTGTGATCCATGCCATCCAGTCAACAACTGTTCGCCGGAATTCCCAAGCCGCCGGATGTGTAGACTGCCAGTCAGTGAACACTTGTAATCACAAGTGTTCACCGGATTCCGTCCGTCGGCCCTCAAGGAGGTTCGGATGCTCGTCCTCGTCGCGGCCCTGCTCCTGCTCGGCGTCGTGCTCGGCGCCGTCGCCCACGTCCCGGTCACTGTCTCGCTCGTCGCGGGCGTGGCGATCGGCGCCTGGCTCGTGATCTTCGCGGTACGCGAACGCCACCGCACCCACGGGACGGCCCGCCGCTGAGCCCCCGCGACCCCGCGCACGTCGAGCCACCACCTGGAGGTACCTCATGAAGACCCTCGATCAGGAACGCCGAGCCCACCACCGCGTGCACCCCGCCCGTCCCGCACACGCCGAGCGCACCGAACCCGCGCCGGCAGAGCCCTCCGCGCAAGCTGCGTCCTCCGCGCAAGCCGCGTCCGCGCGTGATGCCGCGCCCCGGCGTGACGCCGACGCCATGGCCGTCGCGGCCTTCGTGCTCGGGCTGCTCGGCCTCCTCGTGCTCAACGTCGTCCTCGGCCCCGTCGCGCTCGTCCTGGCGGGCCTCGCGCTGTGGCGGGGGACCGCGCGGCGCGGGCGGGCGCTCCTCGGCCTCGGCCTCGGGATCGCCGACCTCGCAGTCTTCTTCGCTCTCGCGGCGGCGGACTCGACGCTCTCGTGGAGCATGTGAGCGGCGGGCCGGGCGCGGCGGGTGTGAGCGGCGGCGCATCGGGGGCGGGCCGAGGCGCCCCGTACGGCTCGTAGAATCGGGACCACCATGGCCTACCTCGACCACGCAGCGACGACCCCCATGCTCCCCGAGGCCGTCGAGGCGCTGAACGCCCAGCTCACCGCCGTCGGCAACGCCTCCTCGCTGCACGCCTCGGGCCGCCGCGCCCGCCGCGTCGTCGAGGAGTCCCGCGAGACGCTCGCCGACGCGCTCGGCGCCCGGCCCAGCGAGGTCGTCTTCACGGCGGGCGGCACCGAGGCCGACAACCTCGCCGTCAAGGGCCTCTACTGGTCCCGCCGCGCCGAGGACCCCCGCCGCGACCGCGTCCTCGCCAGCCCCGTCGAGCACCACGCGGTACTCGACGCCGTCGACTGGCTCGGCACCCACGAGGGTGCCCGCGTCGAGTACCTGCCCGTCGACGCCCACGGGCGCGTCGCCCCCGAGGTGCTCCGCGAGGCGATCGCGCGCGAGCCCGAGTCGGTCGCGCTCGCCACGGTCATGTGGGCCAACAACGAGATCGGCACGATCCAGCCGGTGGCCGAACTCGCCGCCGTCGCCACCGAGTACGGCGTCCCCCTGCACGCCGACGCGGTCCAGGCCTTCGGCCAGGTCCCGCTCGACTTCGCCGCGTCCGGCCTCGCCGCCGCGACGGTGAGCGGCCACAAGATCGGCGGCCCCTACGGCATCGGCGCACTGCTCCTGAGCCGCGCCCTGACCCCCGTACCCGTGCTGCACGGCGGTGGCCAGGAGCGGCACGTGCGCTCCGGGACGCTCGACGTGCCCGCGATCGCCTCCTTCGCCGTCGCGGGGCGCCTCGCCGCCGCACGCCAGGAGGACTTCGCCCGCGAGATCGGCGCGCTGCGCGACCGCCTCGTGAAGGAGGTACGGGACGCCGTGCCCGACGCGGTGCTCGGCGGCGACCCCGTCCACCGCCTCCCCGCCAACGCGCACTTCTCCTTCCCCGGCTGCGAGGGCGACTCCCTGCTCCTGCTCCTCGACGCGCAGGGCATCGAGTGCTCGACGGGCTCCGCGTGCACCGCCGGCATCGCCCAGCCCAGCCACGTCCTCCTCGCGACCGGCGTCGCCCCCGACCTCGCCCGCGGCACCCTCCGCTTCTCCCTCGGCCACACCACCACCGAAGCGGACATCGACGCACTGGCCGAGGCGATCGGCCCCGTGGTGGCCCGCGCCCGGACGGCGGGTCTGAGCTGACGGCGGGCGGGGAGGGCGCCTGTACAGCGCCGCGCTTCCTACCGCCCCGCTCAGACCCTCCGTACCGCCGCCTTCGTTCCCTCCACCTCCGTGCGTGCCTGGCGGACCAGGCGCATGTATGTGTCCCACGGCCAGTGGGGGCCCGGGTCGGTGTGGTCCGAGCCGGGGACCTCGACGTGGCCGATGATGTGCTCGCGGTCCGGTGGGAAGCCGTAGCGGGCGCATATCGAGGCCGTCAGGCGTGCCGAAGCGCGCAGCATCGGCTCCGTGAAGTCCTGCGGGCGGTCGATCCAGCCCTCGTGCTCGATGCCGACGCTGCGCTCGTTGAAGCTCCTGTTGCCCGCGTGGTACGCGACGTCCAGCTCGCGGATCGTCTGTGCGAGGTGACCGTCCCGGCGCACCACGTAGTGCGCCGCCGCGCCGTGCGCCGGGTCCTTGAAGACCTTGAGTGCCACCGGGTAGCTGCCCTGCACCACATGGATCACGACGCGGTCCACGCCGTAGTCGCCCGGCCGGTCCGCGCGCCGCCAGTTCGCCTCCGAGGCCGCCACCCACTCCGCGCCCGGCTGGTCCACGGTGCCCTCCACCCGCGCCTTCTCGACCCCGGGCGCCCGCCACCACAGGTGCCGCAGCTCGTCGCGCGCCAGCACCCCCGCGCCCACGGCCGCCGCCGCGCCGCCGACGAGCAGCGCACGCCGGCCGAGCCGCCCGCCGCCGTCCGGCAGGCGGGGCCCGTGTCCGCGATGCGACGTACCCTCCATGCCGCTGACAACGGTCGCGGGGCCGCCGGTGTTCCCCATGTGAGCGGCGCGACGAGGCGCCCGAGCACCCGGCGGACCGGCCCGTGAAAACCCGGGGGAACCGCGCCCCGTACGGCACGTACTCTGGAAGGGCTATGACTGAGACTTCCCCGCGCCCTCTCAAGGTGCTCGCCGCGATGTCCGGCGGCGTCGACTCCGCCGTCGCCGCCGCCCGCGCCGCCGAGGCGGGGCACGACGTGACCGGAGTGCACCTCGCGCTCTCCGCCAACCCGCAGTCCTTCCGCACCGGCGCCCGCGGCTGCTGCACCATCGAGGACTCGCGCGACGCCCGCCGCGCCGCCGACGTCATCGGCATCCCCTTCTACGTCTGGGACCTCGCCGAACGCTTCCGCGAGGACGTCGTCGACGACTTCGTCGCGGAGTACGAGGCCGGCCGGACCCCCAACCCCTGCCTGCGCTGCAACGAGAAGATCAAGTTCGCGGCCCTCCTCGACAAGGCCCTCGCCCTCGGCTTCGACGCCGTCTGCACCGGCCACTACGCGCGCGTCCTCACCCACCCCGACGGCACCCGCGAACTGCACCGCGCGAGCGACATGGCCAAGGACCAGTCCTACGTCCTCGGCGTCCTCGACGACCGCCAGCTCGCGCACGCCATGTTCCCGCTCGGCGACACCGAGACGACCAAGGACGAGATCCGCGCCGAGGCCGAACGACGCGGCCTCGCCGTCGCCAAGAAGCCCGACAGCCACGACATCTGCTTCATCGCCGACGGCGACACCCAGGGCTTCCTCGCCTCCCGCCTCGGCACCGCCGAAGGCGACATCGTCGACGAGAACGGCACCCGCGTCGGCACCCACCAGGGCGCCTACGGCTTCACCATCGGCCAGCGCAAGGGCCTGCGCATCGGCCACCCGGCCCCCGACGGCAAGCCGCGCTACGTGCTCGACATCTCGCCCGTCGACAACACGGTGACCGTGGGCCCGCGCGAATCGCTCGACATCGCCTCGCTCACCGCCGTACGCCCTCGCTGGTGCGGCACCGCGCCGCTCACCACCGGCCGCTACACCGCGCAGCTCCGCGCGCACGGCGGCGAGTGCGACGTACGCGCGGAGCTGGCGGGCGACGAACTGCGGGTCGCGTTCGACACGCCGGTACGGGGCGTGGCGCCCGGACAGGCCGTCGTCCTCTACGACGGGACGCGCGTCGTCGGCTCGGCGACGATCGCGACGACGCGCAAGCCGGAACCGGCGGACGCGACGACACGCGAGCCGGAACCGGCGGACGCGACGACGCGCGAGCCGGAGCCGGCGGGCGCGACGGTGGCGGACGCGGCGGTCGTCTGAGCCGCGGGCGGGGCCGGGAGGCGCGAGTTCTCCCGGCCCCCGCCTCCCGCCTCAGTCGGCCAGCACCTCCGTCTCGTAGAAGCAGTAGTGCCCCTTGATGTCCGCGACCCGCTCCTTGGGCTCCTCGTAGGCCCAGACGAGGTCGGGCGCGCCGGGGAGCGACCAGTACGAGGCGTCGCCCTTGAACGGGCAGTGCGTCGAGGTGTCCGAGGGGACGAGGAGCGCCGTGCGCACGTCCTCGGGCGGCAGGTAGTACCGCACCGGGCAGCCCGTCTCGCGCAGCACGAGCGGGCGGCGGCTCTCGGCGAGAAGCTCGCCGCCGTGCACGGCGCGCACGTGCTCCGTGCCCCGCTCGACCGTGATCGTGTGTCCTGCCATGGCGAAGTCCTTTCGCTGGGGCGGCCGCCGGGCCCGCGGCGCGGGCGGCCCTTCCTCCGTTCAGCTTCCCCCGCGCCACGTCTGTTCCCGGCACGCGCGGGCACGTTCCGGACGGCGTGGCGCGCGCCGTACCGTGGCGTCCATGAACATCTGCGTCTTCCTCTCCGCCGCCGACCTCGACGAGCGCTACACCCGCCCCGCCCGCGCCTTCGCGGAACTCCTCGGCCGCCGCGGCCACACCCTCGTCTGGGGCGGCTCCGACACGGGGCTCATGAAGGTCGTCGCCGACGGTGTCGCGGAGAGCGGGGGCGAACTGCTCGGCGTCTCCGTCGAGTTCCTCGCCCACAAGGCGCGCAAGGGCCTCGACACGATGCTCGTCACGAAGGACCTCGCCGAGCGCAAGGCCGAACTCCTCGGCCGCTCCGACGCGATCGTCGTCCTCGTCGGCGGCACCGGCACCCTCGACGAGGTCACCGACGTCCTGGAGATGAAGAAACACGGCATGCACCGCAAGCCCGTCGTCATCCTCAACACCGAGGGCTTCTACGACGGACTGCGCCGCCAGTTCGAGCGCATGCAGGCGGAAGGCTTCCTGCCCGTGCCCGTCAACGAGCTGATGTACTTCACGGAGGACCCCGAGACGGCGCTGGACTACCTGGAACGGGTCACGACGACGGCCGAGTGACCTCGGGCGCTCGTGACGGCGCGGGCCGGGCGGCCGGGGCGCCCTGGCCTGCGGTGGGCGAGCGGCCGGGCCGGTGGCAGAGGGCGGTGCGATCATGGCCCTATGAGTACGTACGTGATCACCGGGGCCGGCTCCGGAATCGGGGCCGCCGTGGCCCGCCGCCTCCACGCGCGGGGCGAGGACCTCGTCCTCCTCGCCCGCGACGCCGGCCGCGCGAAGGAATTCGCCGCCGACTTCCCCGGCGCCCGGACCCTCGTCGGCGATCTCGCCGAACCCGACCGCCTCTCCTGGGCCTTCTCGCACCAGACCCTGCCCGAGCGGGTCGACGCGCTCCTCCACATCGCGGGCGTCGTCGACCTCGGCACCGTCGGTGAGCTGTCCCTCAAGTCCTGGCGGCAGCAGATCGACGTCAACCTCCTCGCCCCCGCCGAACTGACCCGCCTCTTCCTGCCGCACCTGCGCACCGCGCGCGGCCAGGTCCTCTTCGTCAACTCCGGCGCCGGACTCTCCGCGAGCCCCCAGTGGGCCGCCTACGCCGCCTCGAAGCACGGCCTCAAGGCCCTCGCCGACTCCCTGCGCGGCGAGGAGAAGGAGAACGGCGTCCGCGTCAGCACCGTCTACCCCGGCCGCACCACCTCGCCCATGCAGGCGAAGGTGCACCAGCAGGAGGGCAAGGACTACGACGCCACGGCGTGGATCGACCCGGAGTCCGTCGCCACGACCATCCTCACGGCACTGGACCTGCCCAGGGACGCGGTGGTGACCGACCTGATGGTGCGGCCCGGCGGCTGAACCGGGGGCTCGGGAGGTACGGGCCGCGGGCGTGCTGCTCACGGGCGCGGGGCGCCGCTCGGCCCCGTCCG
>NZ_JAAGLR010000350.1 GCF_010548245.1 Streptomyces sp. SID11385 | reverse complement strand
CCGGCCCCCGCCCGCACGACCCCACCGCCCGCCCCCGAAGCGCCCCGCACCAAGACACCCCGCACCCGCCCGGCCCCGGAGACCACCCCCACCGCCCGCCCGCGCCACCCCGCCCCGCGCCCGCCCGGAGCGCCCCCGCCCGCCCCCTTCGCTCCCACCCCCGACCCCGCCCCCGCGCAGCTCGTGGCCAAGGTGGGGGACACTGGGCGGTGAGCGGCTTTACGATCCCTGTTCGAGAGGGTGGGGGCGGAAGCGGCTCACGGTCCAACACCGCGTATCTGTACCGGATTCGGCGCACTCGCGGCGCTGTCGGCGGGTACGTCTTGTGAGGGGCGACACTCGTGACCGGGGGCGACAGGGGGAACCACCCGTTTTCCCCGCGCGTGGATACGATCAGTAAGCAGTACCGGTAGCAGGACCCGCAGGACCCGCGGCAGAACCGCAGCAGCACGGACGAAGTACAGGACGCGGTACACACGCGGTACAGCGACGAGCACGGCTTGGGAGGTGCCCTCATGGGAGTCATGAAACGGTTCGAGCAGCGCCTCGAAGGTCTGGTCAACGGCACCTTCGCGAAGGTCTTCAAGTCCGAGGTGCAGCCCGTCGAGATCGCCGGAGCGCTTCAGCGCGAGTGCGACAACAACGCGACGATCTGGAACCGTGACCGGACCGTCGTGCCCAATGACTTCATCGTCGAGCTGAGCGCCCCCGACTTCGAGCGCCTCAGCCCGTACTCCGGACAGCTCGGCGACGAGCTGGCGGGCATGGTGCGCGACTACGCGCAGCAGCAGCGGTACACCTTCATGGGCCCCATCAAGGTCCACCTGGAACGCGCCGAGGACCTCGACACCGGCCTCTACCGCGTCCGCAGCCGCACGCTCGCCTCCAGCACCAGCGCCGAGGCCCAGCAGCAACCGCACCAGCAACCGCATCACCAGGCGCCGCAGCAGCCCCACGCCGCACCGCCCGGCTACGGCTACCCGCCCCGCCCCGTGAGCGCGCCGCCGATGCCCCCGGGCCCGCCCCCCGGGCAGCCCCACGCCCAGCCCGCGCGCCCCGCGCCCGGCGGCGGCTTCGGCGGGCCGGACCGGACCAGACGCTGGGTGGAGATCAACAACAACCGCCACCAGATCACCCGCTCGACGCTGGTGCTCGGCCGCAGCACCGAAGCCGATGTGCGGATCGACGATCCCGGCGTCTCCCGCCGGCACTGCGAGATCCGGACCGGAACGCCCTCGACGATCCAGGATCTCGGGTCCACCAACGGCATCGTGGTGGACGGGCAGCACACCACCCGCGCTACGCTCCGCGACGGCTCGCGGATCGTCGTGGGCAACACGACCATTATTTTCCGGCAAGCCGAAGGGTGAAGCGGGGGCAATGTCAGACCTGACCCTGACGGTCATGCGGCTGGGTTTCCTGGCCGTTCTGTGGCTGTTCGTCATCGTGGCCGTCCAGGTCATCCGCAGCGACCTGTTCGGTACGCGCGTCACCCAGCGCGGTTCGCAGCGCCGGGCCCAGCGCGGGGGTGGCGACGGGGGCCGGGCACGCGCCGCGAGCAGCCCCCCGCCGCAGCGCCAGCAGCAGGGCGGCAGGCAGCGCAGGGGCGCGCCCACCAAGCTGATCATCAGCGAGGGCAGCCTTACGGGCACGACGGTCGCCCTCCAGGGGCAGACCATCACGCTCGGCCGCGCGCACGACTCCACGATCGTCCTCGACGACGACTACGCCTCCAGCCGCCATGCCAGGATCTACCCCGACCGCGACGGGCAGTGGATCGTCGAGGACCTCGGTTCCACCAACGGCACCTACCTGGACCGCAACCGGCTCACCACGCCGGTCCCCGTCCCGCTGGGCGCGCCGATCCGCATCGGCAAGACCGTGATCGAGCTGCGGAAGTAGTACGACAAATGAGCGAGCGGAGCGAGCGAACCCCGGCGGTCACGAAGGCGTCCGCCGCGGCGGTCCCCGACGCGGAACCGACCGTGCTCCCGACCGGAGGGTGGGCAGTGTGGCTCGACAGGACCGGTTGTCCCCGGACCAGCCGAGAGGCGAGGTACGCATGAGTCTTTCCCTGCGTTTCGCCGCCGGCTCGCACAAGGGCATGATCCGTCAGGGCAACGAGGACTCCGGCTACGCCGGTCCCCGGCTGCTCGCCATCGCCGACGGCATGGGCGGCGCGGCGGCCGGCGAGGTGGCCAGCTCCGAGGTGATCTCCTCGCTCGTCGATCTCGACGACGAGATCCCCGGCTCCGACATCCTCACCTCGCTCGGCGTCGCCGTGCAGCGCGCCAACGAGCGGCTGCGCCTCATGGTCGAGGAGGACCCCCAGCTCGACGGCATGGGCACGACGCTCACCGCGCTGCTGTGGACCGGTCAGCGCCTCGGCCTCGTCCACGTCGGCGACTCGCGCGCGTACCTGCTGCGCGACGGCGTCCTCACCCAGATCACCCAGGACCACACCTGGGTCGCGCGCCTCGTCGACGAGGGCCGGATCACCGAGGAAGAGGCGACGACGCACCCGCAGCGCTCGCTGCTCATGCGCAACCTCGGCAGCGCCGACCAGGTCGAACCCGATCTCTCGATCCGCGAGGTACGCCCCGGCGACCGCTACCTGCTCTGCTCCGACGGGCTCTCCGGCGTCGTCAGCCACCAGACGATGGAGGAGACGCTCGCCAGCTACCAGGGCCCGCAGGAGACGGTCCAGGACCTCATCCAGCTCGCGCTGCGCGGCGGCGGGCCCGACAACGTGACGGTCATCGTCGCCGATGTCCTCGACGTCGACCACACCGACACCATGTCCGTCGCCCTCAACGACACCCCCGTCGTCGTCGGCGCCGTCGCGGAGAACCAGCACCCCTCCCACGACGACGGCGCGATGCAGACCCCGGCCGGCCGCGCCTCGGGCCTCGGCCGCCAGGCCCAGGCCCCGGCCCCCGGCGGCTCCGGCGCCGCGCCCTCGTACGCCCCCGAGGACTGGGACGACGACGGCGACGAGTACGGGAAGCCGCGCGGCGGCAGGCGCTGGCTCAAGCGGAGCCTGTGGACCGTCGTCGCGCTCGCCGTGATCGGCGGCGGCCTCTACGGCGGCTACCGCTGGACCCAGAGCCAGTACTACGTGGGCGTCGAGGACGACCACGTCGCCCTCTACCAGGGCATCAGCCAGGACCTCGCCTGGGTCGACCTGTCGAAGGTCGCCCGCTCCCACCCCGAGATCGAACTCAAGTACCTCCCGCCCTACCAGAAGAAGCAGGTCGAAGGCACGATCACGGAGTCCTCGCGCGCCGAGGCCCAGAAGAAGATCGACGAGCTGAACCTCCAGGCCGGGGCGTGCAAGAAGGACGCCGAGCGCCGCCAGGCCGCCGCCAGGGCCCAGGCCGAGAAGGAGGCCAGGGACAAGCGCGCGAAGGAGCAGCGGGAGAAGGAGCGGCAGGACAGCGCGGGCACCCCGCAGAGCACCCCGCAGGGCACCACGCCCGGGGGGACGAGCACCGCCGACACCGTCGCCTGGCACGCCACCACGACCGCAGCAAGCCCGTCGCCCGGCCCCAGCCTCTCGGAGGAAGAGCAGAAGCTGGTCCCGCAGTGCGGAAAGCAGTAAGCGCCACAGGGGGCCGGATCACACCATGAGCAGCAGTACGACACAGACCTCGACCATCGGTTCCATCGGCGCGCCCAGCCGCCGCAACACCGAACTCGCCCTTCTCGTCTTCGCCGTCGTCATCCCCGTCTTCGCCTACGCGAACGTCGGGCTCGCGATCGACGGCTCGCTCCCGCCGGGGCTCCTCGGGTACGGGGTTGGGCTCGGCCTCCTGGCGGGCGTCGCGCACCTCGTGGTGCGCCGCTTCGCGCCGTACGCCGATCCCCTGCTCCTGCCCCTCGCGACGCTCCTCAACGGGCTCGGGCTCGTGATCATCTGGCGCCTGGACCAGTCGGACCGGCTCCAGAACCTCGCGAAGTTGCAGTTCGGGGCCTTCAGCCCGGCCGCGCCCAAGCAGCTCATGTACTCGGCGATCGGCATCGCGCTCTTCGTCGGCGTGCTCATGGTCCTCAAGGACCACCGCATCCTCCAGCGGTACACGTACATCTCCATGGTGGGCGCGATCCTGCTGCTCCTGCTGCCGCTCGTGCCGGGGATCGGGCAGAACATCAACGGCGCGAAGATCTGGATCCGCGTCGGCGGATTCCAGATCCAGCCGGGGGAGTTCGCGAAGATCGTCATCGCGATCTTCTTCGCCGGGTACCTCATGGTGAAGCGGGACGCGCTCGCCCTCGCGAGCCGCCGGTTCCTCGGCCTCTACCTCCCGCGCGGACGCGACCTGGGCCCGATCATCGTCGTGTGGGTCCTGTCGATCCTCATCCTGATCTTCGAGACCGACCTCGGTACCTCGCTGCTCTTCTTCGGGATGTTCATCATCATGCTGTACGTGGCGACGGAGCGCACGAGCTGGATCGTCTTCGGTCTCCTCATGTCCGCCGCGGGCGCGGTCGGTGTCGCCTCGTTCGAGCCGCACGTGCACAGCCGCGTGCAGGCATGGCTCTCCCCGATGAACGAGTACAAGCTCAGTCAGCAGGGCGCCCCGGGCTTCCACTCCGAGCAGGCGATGCAGGCGCTGTGGTCCTTCGGCTCCGGCGGCACCCTGGGCAGCGGCCTCGGCCAGGGCAACTCGGACCTCATCGGCTTCGCCGCGAACTCCGACTTCGTCCTCGCCACCTACGGCGAGGAACTGGGCCTCACCGGGCTCATGGCTGTGCTGATCGTGTACGCGCTCATCGTCGAGCGGGGTCTGCGTACCGCTCTCGCCGCGCGCGACCCCTTCGGCAAGCTTCTCGCCGCCGGTCTCGCCGGTGCCTTCGCGATCCAGGTCTTCGTCGTCGCGGGCGGTGTCATGGGCCTCATCCCGCTCACCGGTATGACGATGCCGTTCCTCGCGTACGGCGGTTCCTCCGTCATCGCCAACTGGGCGCTCATCGCCGTCCTGCTGCGCATCAGCGACACGGCCCGCAGGCCCGCCCCGGCGCCCGCACCCAACTCCGACGCAGAGATGACACAGGTGGTCCGCCCGTGAACAAGCCGCTCCGCCGTATCGCGATCTTCTGCGGGCTGCTCGTCCTGGCCCTGCTCCTGCGCGACAACTGGATCCAGTACGTCAAGGCCGACAGCTACCAGAGCGACAAGGCCAACCCGCGCGTCACCATCGAGCGCTACGCCCAGCCGCGCGGCGACATCATCGCCGACGGCAAGCCGGTGACCGGCTCGAAGAACACCAACGGGATCAGCTACAAGTACAAGCGGACCTGGAAGAACGGCCCCATGTGGGCCCCGGTCACGGGCTACTCCTCGCAGCTCATCGGGGCGACGCAGCTGGAGAGCCTCAACGACGGCATCCTCACCGGCAACGACGACCGGCTCTTCTTCCGCAATCAGCTCGACATGCTCACGGGCAAGCCGAAGCAGGGCGGCAACGTCGTCACGACGATCAACACCGCCGCGCAGAAGGCCGCGTTCGACGGGCTCGGCTCCAAGAAGGGCGCCGTCGTGGCGCTCGACCCGTCCACGGGGGCGATCCTCGCGATGGCCTCGACGCCCTCGTACGATCCCTCCTCCTTCGCCGGGATCTCGAACAAGGACGGCGAGACCTTCGCGAAGCTCGACAAGGACAAGGACAAGCCGCTCACCAACCGCGCGCTGCGCGAGACGTACCCGCCCGGCTCGACCTTCAAGGTCGTGACGGCCGCGGCGGCGCTGGAGAGCGGCAAGTACCAGCCGGACCAGAAGACGGACACGCCGCTGCCGTGGATCATGCCCGGCACGAAGACGCCGCTGAACAACGAGGGGAACATCCCCTGCGAGGACGCGACGCTGCGCAACGCGCTCAAGTACTCGTGCAACACGGTCTTCGGCAAGATCGGCGCGGACCTCGGCCAGGACGCGATGCAGGAGGAGGCCGAGAAGTTCGGCTTCAACGCCAAGCACGACGTCCCGGTGCGCTCCGCCATGTCGAACTTCTCGAAGAACATGTCGCCCGACCATGTCGCGCAGTCCTCGATCGGCCAGTTCAACACCGCGGCGACCCCGCTCCAGATGGCCATGGTCGCCTCGGCCGTCGCCAATGACGGCAAGCTCATGAAGCCGTACATGGTGAGCGAGCTCCAGTCCCCGAGCCTCGACACGATCGAGAAGACCGAGCCGAAGGAGATGAGCCGCCCGCTCTCGGCGGAGAACGCGCAGAAGCTCCAGTCGATGATGGAGACCGTCGTCGACGAGGGCACGGGAACCAACGCGAAGATCCCCGGCGTCACCGTGGGCGGCAAGACGGGTACGGCGCAGCACGGTATCGACAACGCCAAGCTGCCCTACGCCTGGTTCGTCAGCTACGCCAAGACCGACCAGGGCGCCCCGGTCGCCGTCGCCGTCGTGGTCGAGGACGGCGCGGCGAGCAGTGACGACATCTCCGGTGGCGGTCTCGCCGCGCCGATCGCGAAGGCGGTCATGGAGGCGGTCATCAAGAAGTGACCCGTGCGTGCCCCGGAAGCGGCGACCCCGCCGTGGAACCGGTGCCCGAAATCGCCCCTCACGGGTGAAGCCGGTCACGGGCCCGCCGCATCCGCGCACGTGGCGGTACCGGTCCGGTATCAGCTTCCCGGTCCGGGCCGAAAGGCATGGTACGGGGCGGGTACGGTAAGCCGGACAGCACACCGCCGGACCACACACGGGTGCGGTCGGGATCGACGGAGAGGGCTGGATCAGTTATGGAAGAGCCGCGTCGCCTCGGCGGCCGGTACGAGCTGGGCCACGTGCTCGGCCGCGGTGGCATGGCCGAGGTGTACCTCGCCCACGACACCCGTCTCGGCCGCACCGTCGCGGTCAAGACCCTGCGCGTCGATCTCGCCCGTGATCCCTCGTTCCAGGCCCGGTTCCGGCGTGAGGCCCAGTCCGCGGCCTCGCTCAACCACCCGGCGATCGTCGCGGTCTACGACACCGGCGAGGACTACGTCGACGGCGTCTCGATCCCGTACATCGTCATGGAGTACGTGGACGGCTCGACGCTGCGCGAGCTGCTGCACTCGGGGCGCAAGCTGCTGCCCGAGCGCTCCATGGAGATGACGATCGGCATCCTCCAGGCGCTGGAGTACTCGCACCGCGCCGGGATCGTGCACCGCGACATCAAGCCCGCGAACGTCATGCTGACGCGCACCGGGCAGGTCAAGGTCATGGACTTCGGCATCGCCCGCGCGATGGGCGACTCCGGTATGACGATGACGCAGACCGCCGCCGTCATCGGCACCGCGCAGTACCTCTCCCCCGAGCAGGCCCAGGGCGAGACCGTCGACGCGCGCTCCGACCTGTACTCGACGGGCTGCCTGCTCTACGAACTGCTCACCGTGCGGCCCCCGTTCATCGGGGACTCGCCCGTCGCGGTCGCCTACCAGCACGTGCGCGAGGAGCCGCAGCCGCCGAGCGTCTTCGACCCCGAGATCACGCCCGACATGGACGCGATCGTGCTCAAGGCGCTCGTGAAGGACCCCAACTACCGCTACCAGTCCGCCGACGACATGCGCGCCGACATCGAGGCGCTCCTCGAAGGCCGCCCCGTCGCCGCGAGCGCCGCGATGGGCATGGCGGGCGCGGGCGGCGGCTACGGCTACGGCGGCGACCAGCCGACGCAGGCGTTCAACGCGCAGAACGGCGCGGGCCCCACCTCGATGCTGCCCCCGGTCAACCCGGACGACGGCGGCTACGGCTACGGCGAGGAGCCGCGCGGGCGGCGCCGGCAGGCCCCGCCGAAGAAGAACCACACCTCGACGATCCTCCTCGTCGTCGCCGGTGTCCTCGTCCTCGTCGGCGCGATCCTCATCGGCAGCAAGTTCATCGGTGGCGACGACAAGGCGAGCGACAAGATCGCCGCGCCGAGCTACGTCGGCAAGACCTTCGCCGAAGCCAAGCTCATGGCGCAGAACAACGGCGACTTCGACCTGAAGCGGGTCAGCGAGCCCTGCAAGGACCAGCCCGCGAAGAAGGTCTGCAAGCAGGACCCGGTCGCGGGCACCGAGGTCGACAAGGGCTCCACGATCACCCTCACCATCTCCACCGGCGCCCCGAAGGAGACCGTCCCGGACGTCACCGGGCTCACCTACGAGACGGCGCAGGCCAAGCTCCAGAAGCTCGGCTTCGAGGTGAAGCAGGAGACGAAGGAGTCGGAGCAGAAGGAAGGCGTGGTCATCGAGCAGAGCCCGAACGGTGACACCGACCTCCAGATCGGCAAGACGATCACGCTCACCGTCGCCCGCGCGAAGAAGACGGTCATGGTCCCGAGCGTCGTCAACCAGAGCTGCGACGACGCGACGGCCCAGCTGGAGGAGAACGGCCTCAAGGCGAACTGTGTCGAGAAGGAGAACGACACCGTGCCTGAGGGGACGATCTTCGAGCAGAGCCTCCAGCAGGGCACGCAGGCCGACCCGGGCTCCGTGGTGACCCTCTCGCAGGCCAAGAAGCCGGCCGAGCCCGAGAAGGTCAAGATCCCGGACGACATCGGCGGCAAGACCCTCCAGGAGGTCCAGGGCATCCTCGGCGGCCTCGGCCTCCAGGTGAACGTCCAGCCGGGCCTGCCCAGCGACCCGGGTTCGAAGGTCATCAACTCCAACCCGGGCCCGGGCTCGGAGGTCGACAAGAACACGCCGGTGACGGTCTTCACGATGCCGTAGGCGGTACGGCTCAAGCCGTACGAGGAAGGGGCGCCCCCACGGTGGGGGCGCCCCTTCCTCGTACGCGCGCGCCGTCGTCCTCGTACCGGCCGCTTCGCCTCCTACCGGCCGCTACCGCAGTTCCGCCGGTGGCGTCCGCTGCGCGTTGACGGGATCGACCCGCTCCAGTTTTCCCCACACGATGTAGCGGTAGTTCGACGTGTAGACCGGCGTGCACGTCGTGAGCGTGATGTACCTGCCGGGCTTCTTCACGCCCGCCTTCCTCGGCACCTGGTCGAGCACCTCGACGTCGTACTTCGAGGTCTGCGGGAGGATCGCGAAGACGCGGTAGACGTACCAGCGGTCCTTCGACTCGAAGACGATCGGGTCGCCCTTCTTGAGCTTGTCGATGTTGTGGAACTTCGCGCCGTGCCCGTCGCGGTGCGCGGCGAGCGTGAAGTTCCCCTTCTCGTCCTGCGGCAGCGCGGACTTGACCGGATCGGTGTAGTAACCGGCGACGCCGTCGTTGAGGATGTCCGTCGAGGTGCCCTTCTTGACCAGCACCTCGCCGTTCTTCATCGCGGGGACGTGCAGGAAGCCGATGCCGCTCTTCGTGTCGAGCGCCCCGGGCCCCTGCTTCGGCTCCGCCCAGTGGTCGCGCACGCGGTCGCCCTGCCGGTCCGCCTCGTGGTCGGCGACGACGTTGGTCCACCACAGCGAGTAGACGACGAAGAGCGCGAGGACGAGCCCGGCGGTGATCAGCAGCTCGCCGAGGAACCCGATGAACCCGGCGCCCCTGCTCCGGCGCGGTCGCCCGGCGGGCGCGGACAGCCCGGTGTCCGCGCCGTCCGCCGGCGCTGCCTCGTCCCTGGTTGCCGACACTGTGTACGCCCCGTTCCTCGGCCCGCGCGCTCGTTCACAGCAGCGCGTCGGGCTTGCCTTCGCCGCGCGGTCGTTCCTCGACCATCTTGCCCCAGACGATCATCCGGTACGTACTGGTGAATTCGGGGGTGCAGGTCGTCAGCGTGAGGTAGCGGCCCGGCTTCGTGAAGCCCGAACCGGCCGGTACGGGGCGCAGAACGGCGGTGTTCGCGGGCGAGGTCTGCGGCAGGACGCTCGTCATCCTGTACACGAAATACGTATCGCGGGTTTCTACGACAATCGGGTCACCCGGTGTGAGCCGATTGAGGTAACGGAAGGGTTCGCCGTGCGTGTTGCGGTGCCCCGCGAGCGCGAAGTTGCCGCTCTTCGCGGCCGGCATCGCGGTCTTGAGCGCGCCCTGCCCGTAGTGGCCGACCATCCCCTTGTCGAGGACCTTCGCCTTGCTGACGCCCTCGGCGATCGGCACGACGACGTCGAGCTTGGGGATCGTGAGGATCGCGAAGCCCTCGCCGGGCTGGAAGGCGCCGGGGCTGCGCTTGCCGTCGGCCCAGTTCTCCTGGAGCCGGTGCGCGGCCCCGTTCGCCTCGTGGTGCGCGCGCACGTTCGTCCACCACAGCTGGTACGCGACGAAGAGGAGCATCACGAGGCCGAGCGTGATGAAGCCCTCGCCGAGCGCCGCGCTCGCCCGCGTCCCCGCACTCGGCCTGCGCGCCCGCTCCGCCCGGCGGGCCTCGACGCGGCTGAGGGGACGCCCGTCGGGGGAGGTGGTGGCGCTCGTGCCGGTGGCCGAGACGCTCGTGCCGGTGGTCGCGGCGCCGCGGCGG
>NZ_JAAGLR010000315.1 GCF_010548245.1 Streptomyces sp. SID11385 | reverse complement strand
CGCCCGTGACCCTCCACGCGCACCCCGACCCCTGGGCCACCGGGCCCTCGCCCGGGCTCACCCCCCGCGCCGCCGCCGACGCCGACGCGCTCCTCGTCCCGGTGTGGCCGGTGGGCGCGGCGAGCGAACAGGTCGTCGCGGCGGCGACCGAAAGCGGCACCCCCGTACAGGCGTACGTCACGGCACTCCCACCCGCGCGGCCGGACGAAGTCCCCGCGCACGCACGGCGGTTGCGGGCGGCGGGCGCGAGCGGGCTCGGGCTCTACCACCTGGGTCTCGCACCTGCCGCGCGCCTGGAGGTCCTGGGAACGATCGTGCGCGAGTGGCAAGAGGCGGAAGGAACGAAGGCATGACGGACACGACCGGCACCAACTCCGTGACGGAGGCTGCCCGCAGGGCGGGCGCGGCGGCGGAGGACTTCGGCGCGCTCGCGCCCGCTGCACGCCGCGACCTGCTCGACGCGTGCGCGGCGGCGCTGGAGGAGGCGACGGACGAGATCGTCGCGCTGGCGGCCGAGGAGAGCGGCTTGGCAGCGGAGGCGTTGCGGGGCGAAATGGCCCGTACGACCGGGCAATTGAGGCTCCTCGGCGCGCACGTGGCTGCCGGACGCCACGCGCCGGAACGGGTGTCGGCGGGCGTCGCGGCGGGGGGCGCGGACATCCGCACCGTCCATGTCGCGGTGGGGCCTGTCGCGGTCTTCGCGGCGTCCAACTTCCCGTTGGCGTTCGGGGTGGCCGGAGGCGACACGGCGTCGGCGCTCGCGGCGGGCTGCCCGGTCGTGGTGAAGGCGCACCCGGCACAGCCGGAGACGGGGCGGGCAGTGGGGCGCGTGCTGGGCGCGGTGCTCCCGGAGGACGTGTTCACGCTGGTGGAGGGCGGTCCGGACGTCTCGCTCGCGCTGGTGCGGGCCCCGGAGATCCGCGCGGTCGGCTTCACGGGCTCCCTGGCCGGAGGCCGCGCCCTGATGGACGCGGCGGCGGCCCGCCCGGACCCGATCCCGGTCTACGCCGAAATGGGCTCCCTCAACCCGGTGTTCGTCCTCCCGGGGGCGGCGGAAAACGAGGAGTGGGCGACGGCGCTGGCGGGATCGGTGACGAGGGCGATGGGCCAGCTGTGCACGAAGCCGGGCCTGATCGTCGTCCCGGAGACCCCGGAGGGCGAGAAGCTGGCCGCGCTGCTGGCGGAAGCGGTGGCGGCGGCCCCGTCGCACCGCATGCTGACGGAGCCGATGGCCCGCGCGCACGAGGAGTGGGGCACGGCGGCCCGCGCGATCCCGGACGCGACGGTCACGGCCTCCCCGGAGGGCCCGTTCGCGGTCCGCGTCCCGTCAACGGCGTTGAGGGGCCCCCTCCTGGAGGAGCACTTCGGCCCGGCGGTGGTCATAGCAACGGCCCCGGTGTCGTCGTACGGACCGCTGTCCCGCACCCTCCCGGGCACGCTGACAGCAACACTCCTGGCAACCCCGAAGGACGAACCGGCGGCGGCCCCCTTGCTCCGCGCCCTGACCCTCCGGGCAGGCCGCATCATCTGGAACGGAGTCCCGACGGGGGTAGCGGTCTGTGACGTGATGGTCCACGGCGGCCCGTGGCCAGCGACGTCGGCCCCGTGGTCGACGAGCGTGGGGACGGCGGCGGTGGAGAGGTTCGTGCGGCCTGTTGCGTTGCAGGGGGTGCCAGCGGGGGTGGCGGGGGGATTGAAGGGGTGAGGCAGGCCCCGCGCGGCGGGGAGCCGTCGTCCAGGTCGCAGTGCTCACCGGTCTGCTTGGGTCCAACCCCGCACGCGCGGGGAGCAGTGCGACGCCCCCGAGGACGGCGACCCGGTGCCGGGTCCAGCCCCGCACGCGCGGGGAGCAGCGAGACCGCGATGGAGGCCGTCCGCGCGGCGGGGGTCCAGCCCCGCACGCGCGGGGAGCAGCGCAGACAGAGCAGAGAGAACGGAGTGACATGGGGTCCAGCCCCGCACGCGCGGGGAGCAGCGACAGGTAGAAGTACGGGTTGACCGCGTTCGGGGTCCAGCCCCGCACGCGCGGGGAGCAGCTGATTCCTCGCGCACGACGGCGCCCGTGTGCGGGTCCAGCCCCGCACGCGCGGGGAGCAGACGACGTCCGCGATGCGCTGCGAGAGGACGCCGGGTCCAGCCCCGCACGCGCGGGGAGCAGCCTGACGGCGATAATGCCGGTGAGCCCTGGAAGGGTCCAGCCCCGCACGCGCGGGGAGCAGTCTCGGTGACCTGCGGGTTTAGTTTGGGTGGGGCTTCAGATGTGCAAGCTTTGAAGGTTCGGGCATTTGGGGCGTATCAGAAACCGTTGGCCGGGTGGTTCGCGTCAGAGCCTAGCCAACCGTTGCCAGGGTCCGCAGCGGAAAGCCGTCGGTTGCGGGTGGGCGTTCCTGCGGGGCCTCGGGGCGCCGGCCCTCGCTTCGGCCTCCCCCGCCGCGAGGCGGCCGCCCCCTCACCCCACCGAGCCCCCCACCCCCTCCCCCGCACACGCCCCGTCGAACTCGCACCACACCCTCTTCCCCGCCGCCCTCTCCCGCGACTCCGCGTTCCAGCGGTCCGCCAGCGCCCCTACCAGCCACAGGCCCCGGCCGCCCTCCGCCTCCGGCTCCGGCAGTTCCGTCACCCGGTCCGGCAACTCCTCGTCCGCGTCCAGAACTTCGATCCGCAGCGGCCCGTCCTGCCACACGACGCACCGCACCCACACCTCCCTCCCCACCGGCGCCTTCCCGTGCACGACGGCGTTCGCCACCAGCTCCCCCACGCACAACTCCGCCGCCTCCGTCACCTCGTCCCGCACCTTCCACAGCGCGGCCTGCTCCCGAAACGACGCCCGCGCGCGGGAGGGCGTGCGCCGGGAGCGCGGGAATCGGAACTCAATCTCGCCCGTGGGGAGGGAATTTGCGTGATTCATGTCTCACAGCCTGCCGACACTCTCTTACGCTGCGTAGCGGCGACGCGGGTACACACGCGGCTGTACCGCGCCGGTGATCAGGAAGCGGGTGAAGCGATGAACCAGGAGAGCGGCGATCCGCCGATGGCATGGCGGTACGCGGGCAACCAAGTGCGCCTGTGGCGGGAAGGAGCGGGGATCACGCGCGAACGGCTCGCCGACGAGTGCGGTTACAGCGCGGAGTACGAGAAGTCGATGGAGTACGGCCGCCGAAAGCCGACCTCGCGGCTGCTGGAAGTCGCCGACCAGATGTGCGACGCCGGAGGGAAGCTCCTGTCGGGCACGCAGTTCCTGAAACCGGAGAAGTACCCCTCCCGCTCGGCCGACTTCATGGCGGCGGAGGAAGAAGCGGTAGCGGTCCACGGGTTCGAGCCGCTTCTCGCGCCCGGCCTGCTCCAAGAGGAGCGGTACATGCGTCTCCTCATGGCGCACAGCTTCCCTCCGATGGACATAGAGGAAATCGAACCGAAGGTGCAGAACCGCTTGGCGCGTCAGGCGCTCATGCGCAAACGCACCACAACGCTCTACAGCTTTCTGGTCTACGAGGCCGCGCTGCGCACCAACATCGGAGGCCCGGAGGTCATGCGGGCGCAGCTCTTCCACATGCTGGAGTCGTCTCAACTGCCCCACGTAACCCTTCAGGTCCTGCCGATGGGAGCCGGATTCGGGCTCGCACTGCATGGGACGATCACACTGCTGGACAATCCGGACCACACTCGGTATGCCTACACAGAGGGCCAGAAGACGAGCGCTCTCTACAGCGACCCCGCGCAGGTGAACGCCCTGACGCAGACGCATGGCATGATCCGTATGCACGCTTTGAGCGCCGAGGAATCGGCCAGGTTTATCCGGAAGGTGGCGGACGAGCTATGACGGACCACATGGAGTGGACCAAGTCCACTTACAGCGACGGTGACGGCGGCAACTGCGTCGAAATGGCCCGCACCCCCCACACCATCCACATCCGCGACTCCAAGACCCCCGCCGCCCCCCACCTCCACCTTTCCCCCGCCAGCTGGACCGCCTTCCTCGACTCCGCGGCGGAAGGCCGCTGACGCGGCGAGGACCCCTCAGATGTGCAGCTCCAACTCCCATTGCTCAAACGGGGGTTGCACCACATACGCGGGGTCTTCGCACTGCCTGATCCACTGCGCGGCCCGGTAGGACGCCGTGCCGTCGTCGAGCACCGCGCGTCCCCCGTTGTCGACTTCGAGAACGTTGCAGAAGATCGCGAAGACCTGTTCGAGGCCCGAAGGGTTCCCGAAGAGGTTGGGGCGGTAGTCGAAGTCTTCGAGGAGATCCAGCTCCAGCGTCCCGTTCGCGAGGAAGAAAGCGAAAAAGCGGAACGAGGCGCTGATGTCCGCAGAGAGGTGTGCCATAGGCGCATCCTTGGCAGCGCGCTACGTGTCACGCAACGCAAATTCGCCAACCACCGTCCCGACGCCCCGTGTTACCGTCTCCCCTGCCGTGCGCAAATCGCCGTCCGAGGAGGTGAGTCCGATCAACGCTGTGTCCGTAGTGACAGTGGCCGGGACTCCCTCGTCGCCCCCGCATGGCCGAGGGAGCGCCCGCGCAAGCCAGTGAGGACGGCTTGGTATGCGGTTCATCTCTTCCACCCACGCCCACAAGGGCGTTCGCGAACAGTTCTTTTCCGTCGGTGAGGTCCCCGGGGTGCTCTGGTCCCCGGAGGACGCCGAAGGGCCCCGCCCGCTCGTGGTCTTGGGACACGGGGGCGGGGAGCACAAAAACGCCCCGCGCATTAGGGAGTTGGCGCTGCGGCTCGTCCACGCGAGCGGGTTCGCGGCCGTGTGCGTCGACGTGCCGGGGCACGGCGACCGGCCGGTCGACCCGGCGTACGACGACCTCGCCCGCACCAATCAGCGCCGCGTCGCCGAGGGCGCCGAACTCGCGCCGCTCATAGCTGACTTCCAGGCCATGGTCGCCCGGCAGACCGTCCCCGAGTGGCGAGCCGCGCTCGATGCCGTACGCGAACTGCCGTACGTGGGCGAGCGGGCCGTCGGGTACTGGGGCGTCTCGCTCGGCTGCGGGCTCGGCGTGCCCTTCGTCGCGGCCGAACACCGCGTGCGGGCAGCCGTGCTGGGGCTCGGCGGAGGCGATCCGGCCGGGGCGGTGGGCATCTCCGTACCGGTGCGTTTCCTCGTGCGGTGGGACGACGAACGCGTCCCGCGCGCCGACAGCCTCGCTCTCTTCGACGCGCTCGGCTCGGCGGACAAGACCCTGCACGCCGGGCCGGGCACGCACTCGGCTCCGCCGGAGGCGCACGAACTCGATGACGACGTACGGTTCTTGATCCGCCACCTGAGCGCGGCGGCCTGAGAGCCGGAGGCGGGGCCCGCCCCCTGTACGGGCCCCGCCTCCCTCCCCCTCAGCCGAACTGGCCGGGCTGGTAGTCGCCCGCCGGCTGCCGCGTGATGACGTTGAGGCGGTTGTAGGCGTTGATGATCGCGATGAGGGCGACGAGGCCGCTGATCTGCTGCTCGTCGTAGTGCTTCGCGGCCTCGGCCCACACGTCGTCGGGGACGCCGCCCGCGCCGTCCGCGATCCGGGTGCCCTCCTCCGCGAGCGCGAGCGCCGCGCGCTCGGCCTCGGTGAAGACGGTGGCCTCGCGCCACACGGCGACGAGGTTGAGGCGCAGTTGCGTCTCCCCGGCGGCGAGGGCGTCCTTCGTGTGCATGTCCGTGCAGAAGCCGCAGCCGTTGATCTGGCTGGCCCTGATCTTCACCAGCTCCCCCGTCGCCGGGGGCAGCCCGCTCCCGTCGATGACAGGCCCCGTCCTGGCGAGCAGCCCGACGACCTTCCCGGCCACCGCGTTGCCGAACACGTTAAGTCGCGCGTCCATCTCGTGCTCCCTGTGTTTCGTCCGTTCCGCGTTCTCACCCCTTCGACCGGACAGCGACTGGAAGTGTGACAACCCACGGAATGGCCCCCAGCTCCGCCCGGCTCCCTCCGCCGTTCACCTGACACGAGAAGTGCCCAGGTGGTCGAATGGCCTACCGCGTTGAGCGTGAGGAACCGAGGAGTGCGAGACATGGCAGCAGATGTCCCCGGCAGCGCCGCGCAGGAGGAACCGGAGCCTGGGCGACGTGTTCTCGCACTGCTGGACAAAGCCATCGGTTCGCAGACGGTACTGGTGCGCAAGCACATCGCCAGGGCCCGTCAGCGGCACCCGGAGGCGACCCCCGCCCAGACCATCCGGTCGCTGGAGCGGATGTACGTCAGTGCGCTGACCGGGACGGGGGCGGCGGTGGGTGGCAGCGCCGCCGCGCCGGGAGTCGGCACAGCCGTGTCTCTGGCGCTGTCGGCCGGTGAGGCGTTCTCGTCGCTCGAACTGAGCACTCTCTTCGCGCTCTCGCTCGCCGAGGTGCACGGTGTCCCCATCGACGAGGTGGAGCGCCGCCGGACGATCGTGATGGGCATCCTGCTCGGCGGCTCCGGCTCCGCCACCATCGGCAAGGTCGCGGAACGAACCGGGCAACACTGGGGACGACAGGTCGTCGCGAAAGTGCCGGTCGAGACCCTGCGCCGGATCAACAAGGTCCTCGGGAAACACTTCGTCACGAAGTACGGGACCAAGCAGGGGATCATCGTGCTCGGCCGCGTCGCGCCGTTCGGCATAGGCGCCGTCATCGGCGGCGGCGCCAACGCCGCGCTCGCCACTTTGGCAGTCCGGGCCGGCCGACGGGCCTTCGGCCCTCCGCCCTCGGCCTGATCCGGGGGCGGGCAGGCGGGCGCGGGCGGCCCGGGAGTGAGGCCCCCGTCTGTGGCACGTGCCCCCACCCGCTACTGCACCACCTCCGGACCGTGCGCCCGCAGCACCGCTACTCCCCGGCCCCGAACCCGTACGCCCCCGCGATCAGCTCGTACGACCGCAGTCGCGCCTCCCCGCCGTGGGCGTTCGCTGTGATCATCAGCTCGTCGGCGCCCGTGCGCTTCTGGAGGTCGTTCAGGCCCTCGCGGACCGCGTCCGGGGTGCCGTGGACGATGTTCGCGAGCCAGCCGTTGACGAACTCCTCCTCCATCGGCGACCAGTCGTACGCCTCCGCCTCCTCCGGGGTGGGGACGAGTCCGGGGCGGTTGGTGCGCAGGCGGAGCATGCTCAGGGCGCCCGTCATGACCTGGCGGCGGGCCTCGCGCTCGTCGTCGGCGGCGAGGGCCGCGACGCCGATCAGGGCGTACGGCTCGTCGAGGACCGCCGAGGGGCGGAAGTTCTCGCGGTAGAGGTCGAGCGCCGGGATCGTGTTCTGCGCGGAGAAGTGGTGCGCGAACGCGAAGGGCAGGCCGAGCATCGCGGCGAGCTGCGCGCTGAAGCCGGAGGAGCCGAGGAGCCACAACGGCGGGCGGTGCGGGGACTGCACGCCGCCGGGCGAGGTGGCCTGGACGGGGCCGGGGACCGCGTGGATACGGCGGTAGGGGTGGCCGTCGGGGAAGTCGTCGTCGAGGAAACGGCCCAGCTCGGCGACCTGCGCGGGGAAGTCGTCCGCGCCCTCGCCGGGCCGCTCGGTGCGCCGCAGCGCCTGCGCGGTCGCGCCGTCCGTGCCCGGGGCCCGCCCGAGGCCGAGGTCGACGCGGCCGGGAGCGAGCGCCTCCAGCGTGCCGAACTGCTCCGCGATGACGAGCGGCGCGTGGTTGGGCAGCATGACGCCGCCCGAGCCGAGGCGGATGCGCTCGGTGTGGGCGGCGAGGTGGGAGAGGATCACGGCGGGCGAGGAGGAGGCGATGCCGGGCATCGAGTGATGCTCGGCGACCCAGTAGCGGTGGTAGCCGAGCCGCTCGGCCGTCTTCGCGATCCGCACGCCGGTGGCCAGGGCCTCGCCCGCGGTGTGCCCGGCACCGACGGTGACCAGGTCGAGTACGGAGAGCGGTACGGGGGCGCTCCCCTGCGCGGTGCCTCGGATCTCGTCCACGTCGTCCACCGGTCATGCCTCCAGGTCGTGCGGTACTGCGGATACTCCGCCGCACAACAGGAGGGGCCCGCCGGTTATTCCCCGGGCGGTCCCGGCACACGCGCCACCGCGCTCACCGCACGCGCCACGGCCCACCGCAGACGCCACGGCTCACCGCACGCCCCGCCCCTCACCCCACCACGGGCGGCTGCACGGTGAAGAGCGTGCCGAGCGCCGGTTCCCGCACCCGCCGCTCCGCGAGCCGCAGCGCCTCCCACACGCTCACCTGGTTCGCGGTGAGGACGGGGCGGCCGGCGGCGACCTCCAGTTGCGGGATGTGCCCGGCGGTGCGCAGGGCGGTGCAGGCGAGCAGGACGCCGTCCGGGCCCGGCTCGGCCGCGTCCCGTACGAGCCGCGCCTGCGCCTCCGCGTCCCAGGCGGCGGCCTCGGTGGGGCTCGCGGGGCCGCCCGCTACGGCCCGTACGACCTCGAAACCGGCGGCCCGCAGGTAGGCGGCGAAGGTCTCGGTCTGGGCCTCGCCGTACGGCGTCGCGAGCGAGACGCGCTTCATGCCGAGTTC